>JACAES010000020.1 GCA_013388735.1 Chloroflexota bacterium
CATCAGCAGCAGTTCCCCGGCGGCAATCGCCTCGCGGGCGAACACGCCAAACGCACCCTTCTGTTCCATCGGGCGAACTTCCAGACGCGGCGAAAAATAAGATGCGTTTTGCTCGTCCATAGTCATTCCTCGTTTATAACTTCGGGATGGCCTCAGACCCTCCCCTTACTGTACCAATTAGAAGAACCGTTGTCGGCCCATCTTTCGAGCTTGAACAGGGCAATCGCCTGAAGATACCGAGTGCGGTTTTCAGTTGCAAGTTATCAGTTGCAAGTTGCCGGTTGCAACCCTCACAACCTTTGATAACGCTGAATACCTGATCTGGCCGCTTATGGACTTGTGATTTACAGGCAGCATTCAAGCCGGATACGCTGAGATTACACTAGCAATAAGCGTGCTATCATTCGGCTCGCCGAATTCGGGGAGGGAGCTAAAACACACCGGCAGCGAAGCCTCCCCTGAATTCGGGGGAGATTGAGAGGGGGTCTGGCGGCTATCGCGGCCATGCCGACTGCCCTGGATTACGAGCGTCCCTGCTGGCCTCTATCCCGAATTGGCGGTAAACTCGTTCAGGCCGGAGGCGTTTTCCGCATCAGAGGATAAACACGATGTCTGACTTGTTGATTCGCAACTGCCGCGTGCTGCAAACGTCCGCTCACGAACCGCGCGCGGCGGTATTAAACGGGCAGGACGTGATTGTGCGCGGCAGCCGCATCGAAGCGGTGCAGCCGACCGGGCAGGCCGACCCGTCGCACTTCGGCCAGGTGATCGAAGCCGGCGGCCTGCTGGCGATGCCCGGCCTCATCAATACCCACGCGCATGTGCCGATGGTTATCTTTCGCGGGCTGGCGGAGGATGTGTCCATCGAAAAGTGGTTTAACGATTATATGTGGCCGCTGGAAAGCAACCTTCAGCCGGACGATGTGTACTGGGGGATGCAGCTTGGCCTGGCGGAGATGATTCGCGGCGGCGTGACTTCGGTGGCCGACCACTATTTTTACATGGATCGCGCGGCGGAGGCGGTCGAAGCCGCCGGGACACGGGCGCTGCTGGGCTGGGCGATCTTCGGCAGCGGCGGCCAGCAGGCAGTCGAACAGTCGGCGGCTTTCGTGCGGCAGTATCAGGGCGCGGCGGGCGGGCGCATCCGCACCTGGATGGCTCCCCACGCGCCGTACACCTGCGACGACGATTTTCTGCGCGCCAGCGTTCGCCAGGCCGAGGCGCTGGGCGTGGGCATCCACATTCACGTTTCCGAGACGATGGGGCAGACCGAAGCCAGTCTGGGAAAACGCGGCCTGACGCCCATCCAGGTGCTGGAGCAGACCGGCGTGCTGGACGTGCCGACGCTGCTGGCGCACGTGGTCGGCGCGATGCCCGGCGATATGGCGATCCTGGCGCGGCGGACGACCGGCATTGCCCATGCGCCCAAAACCTACCTCAAACTGGCGATGGGGACGGCCCCGGTGCGCGCCTTCATCGGTCACGGCATCCCGGTCGGGCTGGCGACCGATGGCGCGGTCAGCAGCAATACGCTGGACATCTGGGAGTCGCTGCGGCTGCTGGCCCTGACGCAGAAGCAGGAAGCCGGTTCGCCGGAAGCGATGACCATCCCGCAGGTCTTGTTCGTCGCCACGCGCCTCAGCGCCCGCGTGTTCGGCCTGCCGGACGACCTGGGCGCGGTCGAGCCGGGTTATCTGGCCGACATCATCCTGGTGGACTTAAACGGCCTGCATCACCAGCCGCTCCACAGCCTGACGGCCAGCCTGGTTTACAACACGGCGGCGGGCGACGTGCGGACGGTTATCTGCGACGGCAAAATCATCATGCGCGACCGCCAGCTGCTGACGCTGGACGAAGGCGAAATCGTGGCCCAGGTGAACGCCGGCATGGCGCGGCTGTCCCAGCGCGTGCCGAACAAACGCATCCAGGTTTATAACCCGTAGCAGTATTCACCAGCGCACCACCGGCACTTCGATGACCAGCGGCGGCGTTTCCCCTGTGGCCGGGGCGTAAATCCAGCCGCGCTGTTTCTGCCCATCAGCGGCGCGCTCGATCAGATACCAGTCGCCGGATTCGCTTTTGCCCAGCACCGATACCTCGTCACCGTAGTTCACCCAGTATACGACCGGGTTATCCGCCCCAGGCGCGCTGCGGACGCTCACGCGCCCGCCTTCGTCGGGTACGCTTTCCCGCGAGATGGTTGTCTTGGCGATGAAGCCTTCGATGGTGGCGGCGGCGGCTACCGCCGTAGCGGCGCTGTCGGCGGCCAGGCCGAGCGCGAAGGTAGCGGTGGCGGCGTTATCGTTGGCGAGTGCGGCATTGCGGGCGGCGGCCTGCCACTGGAAAAAGGCGATCACGGCCAGCGCCAGCGCCAGCACCAGGCCGCCGGTCAGCGCGCCGACGGTCGTCCGCTGGCGGGCGGTTTCGGCTTTGCGGCTGGCCGCGATATACGACCGGTGCAGGTCGCCGGGCAGCGGTTTTTTGCCTGCCCCGGCGTATAACCAGGCTTCGGCTTCGGCCAGGTCGCTGCCGCGCAGCAGTTGGCTGGAGTCGTGGCCCCGCGTTTCCCAGTCTTTGGCGCGCACCAGCAGTCGGGTATGCGCCCGCACGTGACCGAGGTCGGTTTCGATGGCTTGAACGAGCGCCTGAAACGAGCGGTCGAAATCGTCGTCTTCGCGGAAGAATACCCAGTTATGGGTGTGGATAGCCGGATGCACCAGCGTTTTGTCGGCGGGGTCGGTCACTTCGCGGTAGTTAACCGGCACGAGGCGTTTGTTATTGCTGACGGCGTGTTCGATCTCCCGGCGGCATACTTCTGAACGCACCGAGTCCGGGCTGATGACGAACATGAACGTATCGGCGGCCTCGATGCCGGCGCAGATTTCGCGCCACCAGTCGGCGGTCAGGGGGATGTCCTCCCAGTCAATCCAGATGTCCCGCCCCTGGTCGGCCAACGCCTGGTGCAGCCGCCGCACAAATTCCGCGTCTTTACGCGAGTACGAAATGAACACGTCCGCCATATATCCCTCCACCCGTGCATGTAGTGTATAGTGATTATAACGTGTGGCCGTCAACGGCAAACAGCCGCGCAAGCCGGCAGGCCGCTGGCGGTTTAGACTCTTTCGTTTTGTTGCGATTAACCGCCGCATCTTTTCGTTTCCCGCGCTGTTCGCAACAACTCGAAATTCGGCGTAGCCTGAATGTTATGCCTAAATACCGATGGATGACACGTTGTCGTCTGCGTTTTTGGCGTTACAATGCTAGGAGGAACAGGCCGCGCCTGAATGCAGGAAAATCTGAAAGGATACCTACTTATGCAAGAGACAACCGCGCCAATCGTCATCCCCGACGTTGGGCGCGCCCCCTATAAACACCAGACACTTGACGCCATCCTGCGTCCGAAGAATGTCGCCGTCATCGGCGCGACCGAAAATCCCGGTTCGGTCGGGCGCACGATCATGTGGAATCTCATCACCAACCCGTTCGGCGGCGCGGTGTTTCCGATCAACCCCAAGCGCCCCAGCGTGCTGGGCGTCAAGGCCTACCCGGACATCCAGTCCGTCCCCGACCAGGTTGATCTGGCCGTGCTGGTCACGCCGGCCAAAGCCGTGCCGGCGCTGATAAAAGACTGCGTAGACCTGGGCATTCCGGGCGCGATCATCATCTCCGCCGGGTTTAAGGAAATCGGCCCGGAAGGCGCGGAACTGGAACGCCAGGTTATGGAATACGCCGAAGGCAAAATGCGCATCGTCGGCCCCAACTGCCTGGGCGTGATGATGCCCTACTACGGCCTCAACGCCACCTTCGCCGCGCGTATGGCGCTGCCGGGCAACGTCGGCTTCATCAGCCAGTCCGGCGCGCTGTGTACGTCGGTGCTGGACTGGAGCTTCACAGAGAATGTCGGCTTCAGCGCCTTCATCTCCATCGGCTCGATGCTGGACGTGGACTGGGGCGACCTGATTTATTACCTGGGCGACGACCCGAACACCCAGAGCATCGTCATCTATATGGAAGCCATCGGCAATGCCCGCTCGTTTTTGTCCGCCGCGCGGGAAGTCGCCCTCAGCAAGCCGATCATCGTCATTAAAGCAGGCCGCACCGAAGCCGCCGCGCAGGCCGCCGCCTCGCATACCGGCGCGCTGACCGGCAGCGATGAAGTGCTGGAAGCCGCCTTCCGCCGTGTGGGTGTGCTGCGCGTGGACAGCGTGGCCGATGTTTTTTCGACCGTCGAAGTGCTGGCGAAACAGCCGCGCCCGGCTGGCCGCCGTCTGACCATCCTCACCAACGCTGGCGGCCCCGGCGTGCTGGCGACCGATGCGCTCATCACCGAAGGCGGCGAGCTGTCCACCATTTCGCCCCAGACCATGAGCGAGCTGAACGCCTTCCTGCCCGGCCCCTGGAGTCATGGCAACCCGATTGACATCCTGGGCGACGCCAGCCCGGAACGTTATGCTCAGGCATTAGAGATCGCCGCGCGCGACCCCAACAGCGACGGTCTGCTGGTCGTCCTTACCCCGCAGGCCATGACCGACCCCACCCAGACCGCCGAACACCTCAAGCCTTACGCGCAGATCAAGGGCAAGCCGGTGCTGGCAAGCTGGATGGGCGGCGAGGATGTGGCCGAGGGCGTGAAGATTCTCAACCGCGCCAACATCCCCACCTTCGCTTACCCGGACACGGCCACCCGCGTTTTTAACAATATGTGGCGGCTGACCTACAACATGCGCGGCCTGTACGAAACCCCCATGCTGCCGCCCGTCTCCGAGGAGCAGGACACCAACCGGGCGCAGGTGGAACAGATCATCGCCGCCGCGCGCCGGCAGGGGCGCACCATCCTGACGGAAGCCGAGTCGAAACAAATCCTGGCCGCCTATGACATCCCGACCGTGCCGATGGCGCTGGCCGCCAGCGCAGACGACGCGGTAGCCGCCGCCGAAGAAATGGGCTACCCGGTGGTGCTGAAGCTGCACTCCGAAACGATCACCCACAAAACCGACGTGGGCGGCGTGAAGCTGAACCTGAACAGCGCCGATGCCGTGCGCGAGGCCTTCCGCGCCATCCAGACGGCGGTCGCGCAGAAGGCCAGCGCCAGCGACTTCCTGGGCGTTTCCGTCCAGCCGATGATTAAGCTGGACGGTTACGAACTCATCATCGGCGCCAGCCCCGACCCGCAGTTCGGGCCGGTGCTGCTGTTCGGCATGGGCGGCACGCTGGTGGAAGTGTTCAAAGACCGGGCGCTGGCGCTGCCGCCGCTCAATACCACGCTGGCGCGCCGGATGATGGAACAGACCACCATCTACAAAGCCCTGAAGGGCGTGCGCGGCAAACCGCCGGTAGACCTGCCGGGGCTGGAACAGTTGATGGTGCGCTTCAGTCAGTTGGTGGTGGAGCAGCGCTGGATTAAAGAAATTGACATCAACCCGCTGCTGGCCTCGCCGGAACGGCTGACGGCGCTGGACGCCCGCGTGGTGCTGTACGGGCCGGAAGTGACCGAAGCCCAACTGCCCAAACTGGCGATTCGTCCGTATCCGTCACAGTACATCAAACCCTGTACGATGAAGGACGGCAGAGAAATTCTGATCCGCCCGATTCGCCCGGAGGATGAGCCGCTGATGGTCAAGTTCCACGAAATGCTGTCGGAACGCAGCGTTTACCTGCGCTACTTCTATCCGATGAAATTAAGCCAGCGCGTGGAACATGAACGGCTGATCCGCATCTGCTTCATTGACTACGACCGTGAAATGGCGCTGGTGGCAGAAGACACCAACCCGGCCAGCAAGGAACGCCAGATCATCGCGGCGGCGCGGCTCATCAAAATTCATGGCACGAACGAGGCCGAGTTCGCCATCCTGGTGGCGGACGCCTACCAGCGGCGCGGCCTGGGTACGGAAATGCTCAGGCGGCTGCTGGACATAGGCCGCCAGGAAGGAATCGGGCGGATCGCCGGCACGATCATCGGCGACAACGCCGAGATGCGCCGCGTATGCGAACGGGTGGGCTTCCAGCTTCAGGGCGCGCCCAAAGACGGCACGATGCGCGTCGCCATTGATCTGTAGGTTTTGGCAAACAAACAGGGCGGGTCTGCAAAAACCCGCCCTGTTTGATTTCAGCGCCTGGATGCTGTTATGTGCTTTACCGCTCCAGCCGGCACTGGGAGAGGGGACGGTCCTCACCCCCGACCCCTCTCCCGAACGGGCCTTCGGCACTGGGCAAGGGGCGAAAATCAGCACAGGCGTCGTCGTTTCCCCCGTCTCCCAGCCGCGAAGCGGCGGTCGGGAGAAGGGGGTCAGGGGGATGAGGGCGAATTGACAGCGCCGAAGGGCATAACACGCTCTAGATGCTGATGCCGACACGGTGGATGGCGAAGCTGTTGTCGTCCTTCAGGATTTCCGACTTGGTAAGCCGCCCATTGCAGGTCGCCAGCACTTCATCAAAGATCATCTGCCCGGCCTGCTCCAGCGAAATTTCGCCGCGCAGCACGCCGGAAACGTTCAGTTCCATCGTATCTTTCATCAAATCCCAGGACTCCTGATGCCCGGTGACTTTGATGGTCGGCATGATGGGGTGCGAAACGGTGTGGCCGCCGCCGGTCGAAAACACCAGTACCTGCGACCCCGCCGCCGCGATGCTGCTGATGGACTCCGCGCCATGACCGGGGCCGTACATCACGTACAGACCGGGCTGATCGCCGGGCGGCATGGCGATGTCCAGGTAATCCACGATGGGCGAATTGCCGGCTTTTTTGCACGCGCCCATTGATTTTTCCTCGATAGTGGTCAGGCCGCCCAGGATGTTATCGCCGGTGGGCTGGCTGCCGCGAATGTCCTCGCCGCTCGCCAGGGCGCGCGCTTCCATGTCGGCCACGCCGGCCATGATCTTATCGGCCACTTCCTTGCTGACGGCCTTACTCGTCAGCCACGTTTCCGCGCCCATCCATTCGGTCGTTTCGGCCATGATCGAACGTCCGCCTTCGGCGATGATCCTGTCCGAACACAGGCCGGTGGCCGGGTTGCTGGACAGCCCCGACGTCGTATCGGACGTGCCGCAGTTCATCCCGAAGATCAGCTTGGAAAGCGGCACGGCTTCCCGCTTCTGGTCGCTCAACTGGCGGGCGATTTCCATCGCGTAGCGGGTGGTTTTTTCGGTGGCGGAAATCAGACCGCCGCTCTTACGAATGTTGACGGTGGCGATCAGCTTGCCGGTTGGGCTGATGTCCTGGGCGATGTCCTCGGCGGTGCAGCCGAGTTCCTGGAAATGATCCACGATCACCACGCCGCCGACGTTGGCGTTCGCGCCCGTGCCGGACAAAAAGCGCCGCGTCATACGCAGGTCGGGTTTAACCTGTGTGCGTCCCAGGGGATGCTCGATGGCAATCGCGCCCTGGATGAGGCTGGCGACGTGGGCGCACAGCTTGTTGGCGTAGACCGTCCCGGCCAGGATAAGCAGCGTATTACGAATGCCCACCGAACCATCCGGGCGTGGGAAGCCGAAGAATTCTGTCATGCTGGTTACTCCTTAAAGACTCAACACAAAGACGCGCAGGCTTGAAGAGTCGCGCAGAGGCTTCACGCTATTTTTTCGCCGCCAGGTCGCCGCGCCCCCGGTTGCTCTCGACGTTGTGAATGTGGACATGATCGCCCGGCTGAATGTCCTCGGTGGCCGTGCCGATGCTCAGGCCGTATTTCATCACCTGCTCGCCTTTTTTGATCGGGCGCAGCGCGACTTTGTGGCCGTAGGGAATATCGGCGCGGGCAATGACTCTCACATCGGTGACGCGCCCGGTCGTGCCGACCGTATCGCCCTGGCGAATCAGGTCTTCCAGCACGGCAGTCCCCACGTTATCCGCCGGCTCGATGACAAAAACGGTTTTCATGATACCTCCTTCAAGAGATCGTTCCGTCCCTAAACCTATTAAACGACGAATTCCTTCTCCCCGGCAAACTGCGGCAGATATTCGGCGAATTCGACCAGGAAATCGTCCAGGATGGCGCGGGCAGTGTCTATGTCCGTCACCATTGGGTCGAGCAGAAGGGCTTGCAGCGCCAGGTTTTTATCGCCGGTCGCGGCAGCCTCGACCACGATGCGGCTGCGAACCAGTTCCCGGCGGCACAGTTCCGCCACGCCTTCCGGCAGCGCCGGGAAGCCCAGCCCCTGAATGCCCATGCCGGAGATGACGCCCGGCACTTCCACGATGCTGTCGTCGGGCAGGTTCGGGATCAGGCCGTTGTTGAGGATGTTCAACTGCTGGCTGTAGTAGTTGTCGTTGTAGGCGATGGCACAGATGATCTCCGGCACCGGCTCGTTAAGGATGGCGAAGCGGTGCAGGTCGCGCAGTTCGTCTACCGACTGTTTGCCGCTGGCGATGGCGGCGGCCAGCGCGCGGCGCGCCTGGCGGCGGCGGCGGTTGCCCTCCCAGCTTTGCAGCTTCAGGTCGTATTTCTCCCAGGGTTTGGTGATCGGGTCATGCACCCAGGACAGGTACTCGCACATATGGCTGTCGCCGGCGGTCGGCATCATGCCGAAAATCTGGAACACCTCGCGCGTCAGCGGCTCGAAGTCGCGGCGGTAGCCGTTGAACCAGCGTTCGCGCAGCAAGGGGTACAGGTCTTCGCCGGTCTGCCGGTCGCGGATTTCGTAAACCCACGAAAAATGATTGATGCCCGCCGCTTTGATGTCCAGGTATTTCAGCCCGGCAGACGCCACCGGGATGAAACGCGGCATGTTGTCGGCGTCGGTATGCACATGGAAGCCTTCCGGGATTTCGACGCCGTAGCGGTCGCCCAGCACGGCCATCGCCATCGCGTAGCCCCACATCAACTGGTGGCACAGGCCCATCACCTTTTTGATGCGCGTGTAACGGTGTACGGCCCAGGTCAGCCGGATGAGCGGGTTGGTCAGGTTCAGATACCAGGCGTTGGGACACAACTCCTCCATGTCGCGGGCGATGCCGACGATGGCGGGCAGGTTGCGGGCGGTGTGGGCAAACGCGCCGGGGCCGCCGTTTTCGGCGTAGGGCTGGCGAACGCCGTGCCGCAGCGGGATTTTCCAGTCCATTTCCCACACGGTTTCACGCGGGCCGACCTGGATAGACACGATCACGAAGTCGGCGCCGGGCAGGGCTTCGCGCCGGTCGGTCGTGCTGGTGATGGTCATGCGCGCATCCCAGGCGACGTTCATCTTTTCGGCGACGGCGTGCAGGGTGTCCAGGGCTTCCCGGTCTATGTCCACCATCGCCAGGTGCGCGCCGCGCAGCCGCTCGGTCTGGATGATACGGGCCAACGCGCCCAGGCCGAAAATGGCGCTGCCCGCGCCGAGGACGACAATTTTGGGGGGCTTTATCATAGGTTTCTTGTTTGCACCTTCTCGAACTGAATACGCGGTCGTCAGTTGATTAACCTTCTCTCAGAGCAGGCCGTCCGTCCGGGCGGTTTTCCCCCGCCGCCGGGACGGCAGACGGCGCAGCCCTGTGTGTTACCGGATGTAACGGGTCAGAAAGTCCAAGTTGGCGTCCCGGCTTTCGATGTTAACGGCGATAGCTTCATCGGCGGTAATGCCCCGGTGGACGATCTGCTGGATGGCCTGCGCCACCGCGCCGGGGTCGTCCGCGCCGGGGAAGGTGACGTTGCGCCCGACCATCGCGCCGCGCACGTTGGCGCGCGTCTGCATCCCGGCGGCGAAGTCCTGGTAGGTAGAGCGCGGGTCTTCTTTAGACGGGCCGCCCAGCAGGATGATCGGCAGCGTGGTTGCCATCGTCACGCGCCGGAAGTCCTCACAGTAGGGCAGCTTCAGCCAGGTGTTGCGGGACGAATCGCCCAGGGCGGCCAGCACGCCCACCAACTTCACCAGTTCATCGGCAGTGTTTTTCATCTCCCATTTGCCGTTGATGAAGTCCATCCGCAGCGGCTCGACGAATGCCGGCAGGTCGTAATGGTTCAGGTCGGTGATGGCGCGGGCGCAGTAGTCAATGGTGTTGAGCGTGCGTTCGTCGTCCGGCACGAAACGTATCAGCATTTTGCCGCCGTCCAGCCGGAAGCGGCTGATGGACTCGGCGGTATAGCTGGAGAAACGGTCGTCAATTTCGCCCTTCACGCCGCTGATGCCGCCGCGCTGCATACAGCCGATTAATACCCGGTTATCCAGGAAGGACGGCCCGCCGCCCTGCTGCACCAGATAATCCAGGATCAGCAGGTCTTCGATCATGTCCGGCGTACTCATAAATCCGTCGAACTCGGTGGCGGTCAGCACGCGCATGATGCGCCCCAAGACCTGCTGCCGGTCGCCCATGATGAACGGGTCGCCACCGATGTTGGTCACGCCGCGCCCCGGATGGTCGGCGGCCAGGATGGTCAGCTTGCCGTCCGGCGCCAGTTTGTCGCGCTGGCGGCGCGTCTGGGCGTGCTGTTCGATGATCTGCGGCTCGTCCACGCGCACTTCGGTGATGCGCTCGAAGATGCGCGCCGGGAAAAAGGCTTCCAGGTCGAAGCGATAACCGCCGGTTGTGTACTCGATAGCCATGCTTGTTTCCCCTTTCGATCTGTCCATGTCGGCAGTGGACGCGGGCTGCGCGTCCTTTATGCTCTATTGTCGGACAGATTGCGGTCGGCTGCATCCCCCAACGGCGCGGACAGCCGCAGCACCGGCGGCACATCCCCGATCAGCGGCAGCGCGTACTCCAAAAATGCCGGCGAAACCATGTTGCCGGCCTCGTTCATGTATTCACGGGGCAGGGTTCGGTGCTGGCCGGCGGCGGTGTCTAGGGCGATTGTTCCGACCTCGCAGCCGTAGGGGCGGCTTGCAGACCCGCCCTCATGCCCATGCCGCATCAGCGCCACCATCAGGTCGCGTTCCCCACGCGCCAAAACCTGCGCGGCGCGGTCGCCTACCTGCCGCGCTTCTTCCCGGTCTGCTTCCGACACGCATGCGCTCAACGAACGCCCGATATTGCCGGGACGAAAGTAGCGTATTTGCAGCCCCAGGCGTTTCCGCACCAGCCGCGCCAGGTACAGCCCGGCGCTGGCGATCAGACCGTGTATGGTGCGTCCCAGCATGTCGGTCGTGCCGTCGCCCTCGCTGCTGCCGACGAACGCGCCGCCGGCATCGCGCACCCCTTCGCCCACCACGATGTACACGCGGTTCAGCCGCCGATGAACGGCGGCCACATCCTGCAAAAATCGCTCCTCGTCAAAAGCGATTTCCGGCACATAAATCAGGTACGGCGCGTCGTCGGCCTTCTCCTTCAGCAGAGCGGACGCGGCGGCCAGCCAGCCGCAGTCGCGCCCCATCACTTCCAGGATCACGGCGTCGTCGAAGGTGGTCATGGCTTCCAGATCAAGCCCGGTGTCACGGGCGGCCAGCGCCAGAAAACGCGCCGCGCTGCCATAACCCGGCGCGTGGTCGGTGCCGTTCAGGTCGTTGTCTACCGTCTTGGGGATGCCGGTCACGCACAGATCGTAACCCATGTCCCGCGCCATTTCCGACAGATGATGCGCCACCCACATCGAGCCGTTGCCGCCGCAGTAGGCGAAGCCGGTCACGCCGCGCCGCCGGAAGGCCGCCAGCACGCGGGCATACTCGTCCTCGTCCAGTTTGCGGCGGCTGGAGCCAAGCGCCGCGCCGGGTGTTTTCGCCAGCCGTTCCAGTGTATTTTCGTCCAGACTGTTCAGATCAAGGAATGAGTCGTTCAGCGCGCCTTCCAGCCCATGCGCCAGCCCAAACACAGACGCGCCCGCCTGCCGCGCCGCGCCGATGAAGCCGGCCAGGCTGGCGTTCAGAACGGCGGTTGGCCCGCCCGACTGCCCGATCACGAACACGCTGCTCAAGCTCGAAGTTTCCGAATTAATTTCTAAACTTGATAAAATAATTATACGCCAAAAGTTCAAACTCACCAGATGCCAGTCTGGCAATTTTTACAGAAAACCGCTAAAGGTTGTTACGCAGGCTGCCACCCCAGCAGGGTGATGAAACCACTTTTCACGCCCGCCCGACAGCCTTTCGCCCTCACTCCCGGCCCCTCTCCCGAACGTGCCTCCGGCACTGGGAGAGGGGTGAAAGACACGGTTTTTCGTTTTTTCCTCCCCCTCGCCCAACCACGCAGGGGCGGTTGGGAAAGCGGGAACGGGGGGTGAGGGCCAACCGGCAGCGCAGAAGCGCATAATACGCTCTAACGATCAGCCGCGAATTACTTCATGCCGGTGGTGGCGATGCCGGTCGTGATGAAACGCTGCAAAAAGGCGAACACCACCGTAATCGGCAGCAGCGTCAGCACCGTCATGGCTAAGATCAGTTCCCACTGGGTTTGCAGGTCGCCCTGGAACGAATTCAGCCCGACTTGCAGCGTAAACAATTCGGTGCGGCTGAGGACGATCAGCGGCCACAGGAAGTCGTTCCAGCGCCACATCACCGAAAAGATCGCCAGCACGGCCAGGGCCGGGCGCGCCAGCGGCAGGATAATCTGCAAGTAGATGCGCCACTCGCTCGCGCCGTCAATGCGCGCCGAATCGAGCAGTTCATCCGGGATGGTCAGCATATACTGGCGCAGCAGGAACACGCCGGTAGGGGTGGCCGCGCCGGGGACGATGACGCCGATGAGGTTGTTGTTCCACCCGATTTCGGTAATCACCAGATAGACCGGAATCAGAATCACCGAAATCGGCACCATCAGCGTGCCAATCGTGAGGCCGAAGATCGTCTCGCGTCCCCGAAACTCGTACTTGCTCAGGGCGAAGGCCGCCATACTGTTGACCAGCAGCGTCAGCGCGGTGGCGGCGACGGTGACGATGATGCTGTTGGCGAGATACTGCCAGAAGTTGAAGCGCGTCACGCCGGTTGCGTAGTTATCCAGGCTGAAGCGAACGCTTTCAACCGGCTGGCGCTGGTTGATATTCACTTTGACGATTTCATCGGGCTGCGCCGGGTCAACCATCTGCGCTTCGATCCCTACCCGGCGCACCTGCGCCATCTGCCGCGTTGTGCCGTCCTCAAACGTCACGGTGAACAATTGCAGCGGCTCGTCGTAGCCGGGTACGACGACGGTTTCCTGCTGGTAAGGCAGGAAGCGCGGCGGAAAACGCAGCAGTTCGTTGCGATCCTTGAACGAGGACACAACCAGCCAGATAATCGGGCCGAACATGAGCAGCGTACCCAGCAGCAGGTACAGGTAGGTTGCCATGTCGGCCAGGGTCAGCCGGGTTTTGCCCCTGGTATTGGTCAGGAAATTCAGCATGACGCCCCCTTACGCCAGGTTGCTGGTGCGGCCCAGCCGAAGCTGGCCGGCAGTGAGCAGCAGCAGCACCGCCGCCATCACCAGCGAGGCCGCCGCCGCCAGGCCAAATTCCCGCGCCGGGCTGGCGAAACCGACGGTGAAGATATACTGCACCATGTAGGTGGTCGCCGTGCCGGGGCCGCCGCCGGTAAAGGCAAACACCTGGTCAAAGGCCTGCACCGCGCGAATGAGCGACAGCACCAGGACGACCAGCATGGTCGGCATCAGCAGCGGAATCGTAATTGCCCGGAAAGCCTGCACCGCCCCCGCGCCGTCCATCGAGGCGGCTTCATACAATTCGCCTGGGATGGACTGCAACCCGGCCAACAGGATTAAAGTGTAGAACCCCATCTGCGCCCATACGCTGATGACAATCACCCAGAAGCGCGCCCAATCGGCGCTAATCAGGAACGGCAGTTTTTCCCCGCCCAGGCTGACGATGATCGCATTCAGCACGCCGTCCTGCTGCAAAATCCATTTCCAGATGAGGGCGACCACCACCGGCGAGAGCAGCACCGGGTAAAAGAACACGCTGCGGAAGAAGCCGCGCGCCTGGATATTCCGGTTAAGGATGAGGGCCGTAACCAGCGAAACAAGCACCAGCAGCGCCACCTGCAAAAAAACGAACGTCACCGTATTCGTCGCCGCCCGCCAGAACAAATCCTCGCGGCAGGTATTGGGCGACAGGAAATCCTGGCAGGTGAACAGTCGGTTCAGGTTATCCAGACCCACGAAGGGACGATCCTGCGGGAACAGGCGCGAGCCGCCGGTGAAGGCATAATAAAAATTCAGAAGCATCGGGAATAAAATAAAGATGCCAAAGATCAGCAGGTTGGGCAGCACAAAGATATAGGCCATGCCCCGCACACCGACCAGGTTTTGCAGCGGGTGCATGATGAAATCCATCACGCTCACCAGCGCGTCGTACACCATGCGCAGCGGCGCGGCCAGAAAATCGGCGGAGAAGAATGTGTTCAGTTTAATCATGTTGTATTCCAAAAAACTGATCATCCACAGGGCGCGGTGGAGACCTGTCTGAAAGGTACTTTTTGTGAACAAGGGGCTTAAGCCCCTTGTTCGCTTTTGGGGCAGGCCGCAACCTGCCCCGATATGTGTCTGAATGAGCCGATTTTACCGGGTCGCCAGCTTATCGTCCACGTCCTGTTGAAGCTGTACCATCGCTTCATCCAGCGTAAGTTCCCCGGTGAGAACCTGGGTCAGGCGGTCACGAACCGGGTCGTTGATGGCGAACGCCAGGCCGCCGTACTGGAGTTTGTAAGCCTGTTCGCTCAGTTTCGGCACTTCTGCAACAAACATATTCAGGGCGGCGGCGGCAAGCGCGTTGTCCGTCTGATAGTTGAGTTCGCCCAGGCCGAGGTGCGCCGGCAGGAACAGGGTCTTTTCGGTGAAGGCTTTCAGCACATCCACCGACGCCAGGTAGTCCATCACGCGGGCCACTTCGGCGGGGTGTTCGGTATCGCCAAAAGCCACGAAGAACGTGCCGCCGGGCATACCGGTGCTGCCGCCCGGTCCGGTCGGGTTGGGGACGGCTTCCCAGTCGAAGGCATCGCCGATATTGGTGGCGAAATTGGAAATCTGCCAGCTCCCGCTCATATACATCACCAACTGCCCGTTGATGAAATACGGAGCGGCGGGGTTATAGGTGCCACCCGCGCCAATCCACACATCCGCCGGGGTGATGCCGCTGGTGTGCCAGCCGAGCAGGATTTCGGCCATCTTGCGGAAGCCGGGGGTATCCATCGTGATGCTGCCGTCTTCGTTGAAGTAAGTCGCGCCCTGGCTGAAGGCCGGGCCGGCGAAACGATGACCGCTGCGATCCATCGCAATCGCATACGGCGTGCCGGTGGCTTCGGCGACCTGCTTGCTCACTTCCGTCCATTCCTCCCAGGTCACGTCGCCGGTGGGGACTTCGATACCGGCCTGCTCAAACAGGGTGCGGTTGATGAACGGCCCGGTGACAGTCACCTGATTCTGGAAACCGTAAATCTGGTCGGTGTCATCGGCGCTGCGCAGTGCGGCCAGCGTACTGGCGGGGAAACTCTCTTCCCAGTAGGCGGCGTCGGCCACCAGCGGACGCAGGTCGAGATATTTGCCCTTGTAAATGTCAAAGTTGGTGATGCGGGCCATGTCTGGGCCTTCACCGGCTTCCACCTGAACCGGCAGAAGCTGCTGAATGCCGTTGGCATAGTCTACCTCGTCCACCACGACTTTAATATCAGGATTGGCTGCTTCAAACTCGTCCAGCAGCCCGCGCAGCACTTCACCTTCGTTGCCATCGCTGTACCAGGTGATGCGCAGTTCAACGACATCCTGCGCCGCCACCAGGTTCACGCCCAGTGCGACCAGCGCGATCAACAGAAAAAGCAGTCCACGACTCTTCATGCAAGTATCTCCTTAATATTCTTAACCGAAATCTTAGGCTGGCGCGCATATCTAAAGCGCCAGCACCGGTAATTTTAACATCTTTGCCAGCGAGTACAAGCAGCCTGTGTAATCGCCGTAGGTTAAGGATATGTGATGTTCCAGCCCTTCGACCAGAATCGTATCCAGCACTTCCTGGGCGGGGCGCTCGAAACGCACCACGCCGGTCGTGCCGGAAAACGCGCCCGGCGCGCGCTGCACCTCGCCCGCGCCGACCACCAGCCGGTAGCCGCCCTGCGCCTGGCTCAGGCGCGCCAGGGTGACGCGCCCCGGTTTAAGCGTGAACTGGAACAGCAGCGGCAGTCTGCGATTCGAGTGGATGGTCACGCCGGGACGCGAGGCCGGGTCGGCCATCGAAAGCGGCGCTAAACCACAGTGCCACAGCACCAGGCCATCGCGTTCGTCGTCCACCGCCACGATGTCGCTGCCGAAGGCCGCTTCGCCGCTGACGGCTTGCAGCATCACCTGGGTGAGCGTGCCGTTCACGTCCGCCTCGCAGGAACAGGGTGTGCCATCGTTGCTCATCATGGACATCGCGCCGCAGGCCGCGCAGCCCAGGTCGGTGAAAAATTCCGGCCAGCAGCGCACGGCCAGCCCGTCCAGCCGCCGGGTTTCCGCCAGGTCGCGCAGCGCCAGATAAACGCCCAGCGTGCCGCGCGTCGGCGCGGGGTCAAGATCATCCAGGCCGTCCACGCGCACACGCAGCCCTTCGGCCACCGTTTCGACCGCCTGCGGGTCGGTGGCGCGGGCGGCGTCAAACACGGTCGGCAGGTCAATCTGCACAACTTCCGCGCCGAACTGCTGCCGGATGGCCGCTTCATCAAACAGGCAGGTTTCAAAGCCGGCGGGGTTTTCCCCCAAGCGGCCAATGCGCGCGGCCTTCAGAACGCGGCGGGCGCGCCCCGCGCGGGCCAGCGTTTCGACCAATGCCGGCGCGTGGTCGTCATCCGGGGCGGTGTACAGATAATCGTAGGCGATCCCGGCGCGCGTCAGGGCATGGGCGGCCAGGTTCACACCGCACAGCGAGTTCAGCCGCAGCCGTCCGCCCAGGCGTTCTTCCGGCACAGCCCACAGCAGCAGCGGCGCGTCTACCGCCCGCGCCAGCGCCATCACCACGCTGCTGTCGGCGAAGGTGGCCTGCAAGACCACCACCAGATCGAGCGAGGTGGCGGCCAGCGCGCCGATGGCGTCAGCGGCTTCATCGGGCGTCGTCACCGGCGCGTCCGGCCCGACCGGCGTAAAACCCGCCGCTTCCAGCCGGGCGCGCGCATCCCGTGTCATCTGTTCGGCCAGCGCCATATCAAAGGTCGTGCGGGCGATGGGGAAAAAACCGAGAAGATTCATGTTAAAAGTTCCGAGTGATGAATGCCGAGTGCTGCGTCGGGGCGGATTTTAAAACCCGCCCCTTTTTTCTCACAATTCGCCGGGGAAAATTTTACACCTGCGGCAGGGCCGCCATTGCCCGCTCGATTTCCGCTTCGGGATACTCGTAATCGGTAAGCTGCCCGGCCAGGAAGGCATCGTAGGCCGACATATCAAAGTGACCATGACCGCACAGGTTGAACAGAATGACGCGCTTTTCGCCGGCGGCTTTGGCCTCCAGCGCCTCCTGGATGGCGGCGGCGATGGCGTGCGACGGCTCCGGCGCGGGGACGATGCCTTCGGCGCGCATGAACTGAACAGCCGCGCGGAACGTTTCGGTCTGGGGGACGGCGCGCGCTTCGATGATGCCCTGGTCATACAGCTCGCAGATGATGCTCGCCATACCATGATACCGCAGCCCGCCGGCGTGCAGCGGCGCCGGCACAAAATCGTGGCCGAGCGTGTACATCTTCACCATCGGGGCCAGGCCGACGGTATCGCCAAAGTCGTAGGCGTATCGGCCTCTGGTCAGGCTGGGGCAGGCCGATGGTTCGACCGCCACGATACGCACGTTTTTACCTTCGACCAGCTTTTCCCGCACGAAGGGCAGGCCGATCCCGGCGAAGTTGCTGCCGCCGCCGACGCAGCCCACCACCACGTCCGGGTATTCGCCGGCGATTGCCATCTGTTGGATGGCTTCCTGGCCGATGATCGTCTGGTGCATCAGGACGTGATTCAGCACCGAGCCGAGCGCGTATTTATACTGGCCGCCGCTGGTGGCTGCCGCCTCAACGGCTTCGCTGATGGCGATGCCGAGCGAACCGGTGCTGTCCGGGTCTTTCGCCAGGATGCCCCGTCCGGCGTTCGTCCGGTCGCTGGGGCTGGCGTACACCTGCGCGCCGAAGCTCATCATCATCGAGCGGCGGTAGGGCTTCTGCTGGTAGCTGACCTTGACCATATAGACGACACATTCCATGCCGAAGAAGTTACAGGCCTGCGCCAGCGCCGTCCCCCACTGTCCCGCGCCGGTTTCGGTGGTCAGCCCGATGACGCCTTCCTGCTTGTTGTAATAGGCCTGCGGCGCGGCGGTGTTCAGTTTGTGGCTGCCGCTGGGCGACACGCCTTCGTATTTGTAGTAGATGTGCGCCGGGGTATCCAGCATTTTTTCCAGCCGGCGGGCGCGCAGCAGCGGCGTGGGCCGCCACAGTTTGTAGATGTCGCGCACCTCCTCCGGGATTTCGATATAACGCTCCTGACTGACCTCCTGCAAAATCAGCCCCATTGGGAAGAGCGGGGCCAGGTCATCCGGCCCGACCGGCTGTTTGGTAGCCGGATGCAGCACCGGCGGCAGCGGGCGCGGTAAATCCGCCTGCACATTATACCAGGCGGACGGCATTTCGGGCTGTGGCAGGTCGAAGCGGATCGAATCGGTCATGCGAACATCTCTCCTTGAAAAGGTTATATCCCGAAGGACGCCGCGCGGCGTCCCGACAGAAACCCGTTCGATTGAATGGATAATGAACGTGCTGAAATATTGCTTGTTGGCGGGATAGTGTAGCGGGTTTGCGCCCGCTGCGCCAGAAACGCCCGCGCGCGGAAAAGATGATGAAGGCCCGTTCGGGGGCGAGGGCCTTCATGCGCGGTTTCGCCGGTCATAAAAGCGGCCTGTCACGAAATGGCGTAGGCGTCTTCCAGTTCCATCCGCAGGCTCAGGTAGCTGAGGTAGCGGCTTTCGGCGATGTCGCCGCGTTCGGCGGCTTCGGCCACCGCGCAGCCCGGCTCGTCGAAGTGGGCGCAGTCGTTGAATTTGCAGGCGCTCACCAGCGGCGCAATCTCCCGGAAGTAGCCGTCCAGTTCTTCCGGCTCGATGTCCCACAAGGTCAGCGTCTTCAGGCCGGGCGTGTCGGCCAGGTAGCCGCCGATCTCCAGCTTGACCAGGGCGCTGTCGCGGGTGGTATGGATGCCCTCGGCGCGGCGTTTGCTCACGTCTTTAACCGCCCGCCCCAACCCCGGCTGAATGACGTTGAGCAGGCTGGTTTTGCCCACGCCGGACGGCCCGGTAAAAACCGACAAATGCCCGCGCAGCACGTCGCGCAGTTCGTCTATGCCGGTTTTTTCGCGGGCGCTGGTATACAGCAGACGATAGCCGATTTTTTCGTAAGGGGCGAACCGTTCCCGGATGGCCGCCATATCATCCAGGTCAATTTTGTTGACCACGATCATCAGCTGCGCGATGCCGGATTTTTCGCCCGCCACCAAAAAGCGGTCGAGCATCTTAAAATTGGGGGGGGGATGCGCCGCCGCGAACACAAATAATGCCTGGTCAGCATTGGCAACGATGACCTGTTCCCGGTCGGGCTGCCCTTCGCCCCGGCGGCCCTCGGTGCGGACGGCGCGCGAAAGGGCGCTGGTGCGCGGCTGCACCTCCTCAATCGCGCCGGTTTCATCCGGCAGGATGCTGATTTTCACCCGGTCGCCGACGGCCGCGATGTCTGACGACCGAGCCGCTTCCAGTAAACGACCCCTCAGCCGGCATGTCACGATCTGTCCCCCGGCGACTTCCACATCAAAAAAGCCGCTCTGATCGCTGACGACCAGACCTTCCAATACCGTTACTACCGCTTCGCCTTCACCCAAACACAACCTCCTGGCAAGCTCTGGTTTTTGTGCTTCAACTGACTGCGTAAAATGAGACTGCGATAACGCATCTATATTGTATCGAAAATCCATTCTTTTTGCGCCTGCCCTGCTGGTGTAGACTATAACTGTTATCGAGAGTGATTGGATGAGGTAATCGTGGAAAACGAATTCAAAACGGTGAACACGCCGCCGCCCGCCGACGCACCGCAGGCCGTGTCGTCCCCGGTGCTGGTGATCCCGCGTGTGGTGTTTAACTATGTGGTGATCGCCATCACCTTTTTTATCCTGGGCGCGGTCATCAGCGCCGCCGGCACGAATGCCCTCTTTAATGCCAACAGCGCCGAAAACCGGCTTCTGATTGACGAAGCGGTCAGCGCCGCCGTCGCGGCCGGCGGCAGTGCCGATACCGCCAGCGCCGAGCCAGACCCCAACCGGGTTTATGAGGTCAGCGCCGACGATGACCCGTTCATCGGCGCGGCGGATGCGCAGGTGGTGATGATCGAGTTCAGCGATTTTAACTGCGGCTACTGCGGACGTTTCGCCCGCGAGACGCTGAACCCGCTGATGGAAGCCTACAAAGACCGGGTGAAGTTCGTCTACCGCGACTACCCGATTCTGGCGCAGTCCTCGCTGGAGGCGGCGCTGGCGGCCCAGTGCGCCTTCGAGCAGGGCAATTTCTGGGATTATCACAACGCGCTGTTCGAGAGCCAGGGGTCATTCGGGCGCGACCTGTACATTCAACTGGCGGAAGACCTGGGATTTGACACGGAAAGTTTCGCCACCTGCCTGGACGACCAGAAATACCTGAACGAAATCGCCGCCGACTACAACGCGGCGCGCGGTTTTGGCATTCGCGGCACGCCCAGCTTTTTCATCAACGGGCGGTATATCAGCGGCGCGCAGCCTTACCAGACGTTCGCCAGTATGCTGGACGAGGAACTGGCGAAGGCCGCCAACCCCGCCGCCGATTCCCCGTCATAAATCCGGCCTACCCGCAGGGGCGGGTTCAGAAACCCGCCCCTACAACCCCGCGCCTGCAAATTCACCTCTGCAAACCCGTCGTCCCCACGCTGTTCCGGCCTTGCGCGCCTCAAGCAGCGGCAGGCGGCGCAGTGTTATAATCTCCTCATCACCGTGTACCGATGGGAGTGTGTGATGCAGCCGCAGCCGCCTCGTAAACTACAGCTTGAAATTCCGGCCAACCTGAACGGCGTTTATGCCAATGCCGTCATCGTTTCGCATACCTACAGCGAAATCGTCCTGGACTTCATCCAGATTGCGCCCAACGACCCGCGCGCCCGCGTGCAGACGCGGGTGGTGATGACGCCCGCCAACGCCAAACTTTTTTTGCAGGCCCTGGGGACGAACCTCGAACGTTTCGAGGCCGCGCATGGCGAAATCAAACTGCCGCCGCAGCCGGCTTCGCTGGCCGACCAGCTTTTCGGCGGCATCAAATCGGAAGAGGGCAAAAGCGAGGCCGACGGTGGACAACCTCAGTAACATCGCCGAGGGCATCCGCGCCGCTTTTGTGACCAAAAACGCCGCCCGCGACACGGCCATCGCCCGCTCCCGCGAGGTGATCCGCCACTGCGCCGAGGCTATCCGCGCCGTTCATCGCCGCGAGTGGGCCGACGCCGAGGCCAAACTCGCCAGCGCCCGCGCGGCTGCCGACGACATGCGCGCCGGCATTGACGGCCATCCCGACCTGTACCACGCCGGTTACACCCAGGACGCGCTCAAAGAGGTGGTAGAGGCTTTCGCCACCAGCGCCATCATCCGGGGACAGCCGCTGCCTACGCCGGACGCGCTGGCGGTCGAACCGTCCACTTATCTCAACGGCCTGGCCGAAGCGGCCACCGAACTGCGGCGCTTCATCCTGGACATTCTGCGCCGTGAGGATGGCGATACCGCCGAGGCCGAACGCCTGCTGGAATGGATGGACGACATCTACGATCAGTTGGTGACGTTCGATTTCCCGGACGCCATCACCGGCGGCCTGCGCCGCCAGACCGACGTTGTGCGCGGCGTGCTGGAACGCACGCGCGGCGACCTGACCACCACCGTCCAGCAGCAGCGGCTTCAGGCGGCGCTCAAACGCGCCGAAAACCGGCTGCCCGATTCGTGAATGTGTCTGCGGGCGGCGCGGCGAAAGAGCAGGATGCAAAGGCCCGAAGGGGTATAGGGGGCGCACCGGCGTGCGCCCGCCCAAAACACAAAAGCCCAACCCACAACCGCAGACGGGGTACACGGGCGGCCCGGCGTGGTTTGCCGCCCTCGCCTGATTTTTCTAACCCGCCTCTTCTTTTTCCCCGCTGTATCACCCTTGACCCTCCCCCGCGTGTCTGTTAAGTTATCGTTTGCCATATTCACAGATACGATAAAAACAGAGAGGCACGAACATGCTGTTGAACGTTGTTTATGTGCTGGCGGGGCTGGGCGGCCTGTTCCTGGGGGGCAACTGGCTGCTTAAAGGCGCGTCGCGGCTGGCGGCATCCCTGGGACTGCCGCCGGTCATCATCGGCCTGACGGTGGTCGCGTTCGGCACGTCCATGCCGGAACTGATGGTGAGCCTGAATGCGGCGCTCAGCGGTTCCAACGGCATTGTGATCGGTAATGTAGTGGGGTCGAATATCGCCAATATCGGCCTCATCCTGGGTGTGAGCGGCATCATCATGACCATCCCTATCCACATCAGCCTGATTAAGCGCGAAATCCCGGTTATGATCGCGGCCTCGGTGGTGGTGTACCTGCTGGCGATGGACGGGGTGATCGGCAGTCTGGAAGGTCTGCTGCTGTTCGCCGGGCTGATCGTTTTTATCACCGTGCTGGTCGTCCTCAGCCTGCGCGAACGGCTGAAGCCGGACGAGCTGCGCGAACTGAAAGAAGAAGAACACATCCTCGGCGTCATCAACCGCCCCTTCGAGATAGGCCGCCTGCTGGTCGGACTGCTGACCCTGCTGGTCAGCGCGGACTGGCTGGTGCAGGGCGCGGTCAGCATCGCCATCGCTCTGGGCGTCAGCGAGGTGGTGATCGGCCTGACGCTGGTGGCGCTTGGCACATCGCTGCCGGAACTGGTGACGGCCATTATCGCAGCGACGCGCCGCCATGACGACATCCTGTTCGGCAACGTCATCGGCTCAAATATTTTCAATCTGCTGGGCATCCTGGGAATTACGGCGCTGGCGCGTCCGCTGCCGGTCGAGCCGCATCTGCTACAATTTGATATGCTGGTGATGCTCGGCTTTGCGCTGCTGGTGCTGCCGATGGCGCTCAACCGGATGCTGCGGCGGCGCGAGGCAGTGATGCTGCTGGCCGGGTACATCGGTTTTCTGCTGCTGGCGGTGGTCGTATAGGCGCATATTCGCGCCCCGCGCCCAACCACTACTCATGTGAGGGGATTTCGTGAAATCGCTGGAAAATCTGTTTGAGACGCTGCTGTGGAACGTTCGCAAGGTGATCGTTCTGCCCGTGCTGGTGAGCCTGGTGCTGTCGCTGGGCATGTTTATGGTGACGACCGCTGACGCGCTGGCGCTGCTGAGCGATATGCTCGGCTACCTCAGCCCCACGTTAGACGAAACCGCCCGGAGCGGCCTGCGCTTGCAGACGATTTCGGAGGTGGTGGCTATCGTGGACGGCTATCTGCTGGCGGGCATCCTGCTCATCTTCGCGCTCGGCCTGTACGAGCTGTTCGTCAACAAAATTGACCAGGCCGAAGGCTCAGAATTCGCCGAACGGCTGCTGCTGATTCAAAGCCTGGACGATCTCAAAAACCGGCTGGCGAACGTCATCATCCTGATCTTGATCGTCAAGTTTTTCCAGCAGGCCCTGAACCTGAAATATACCAGCACGTTAGACCTGCTCCATCTCGCCATTGGCCTCATCCTGCTGGCCGGGGCGCTGTACCTGAGCGGGCGCGCCAAGCCGGCAAAGGTGGCGAAGAAGGCCGCAGAAAACACGCAATGACTCGCGCTGCTGGCGCAGGGGCGGTCTGGCGTGCTTTGCCCATAGGCATCAGGTGAATGCCAGGGCTATCGCATCAAACTGTCATTTCGCGTCACACGAACTCAGAAGGCGAAAGCCCGCTTATCGAGACGAAGTCGCTTCATGCGTTCGCCCTGCTGTAAACGCGACCGGATATGCCGCGCGGCTGATTTGCTGTTATAATTTGCAGGCGTGCAAGAATATGAAGCCAGAAAGCGGGTGAGACACCATGCAGGATTTAGATAAACGCATACGCTTTTTGCAGACTGTCCCCATGTTCAAAGGGTTGGACGAACGACAGCTGCACCGCTTGGCGCGGCGTTTTACCGAGCGTTCCTTCGCTACCGGCGAGGCCATCGTCAGCCAGGGCGCGCTGGGCATCGGCCTGTTTATCATCGAAACCGGGCGCGCCGAGGCCGTGCGGGAAAATGTCAACGGCGAAAAGATGGTCGTCAACCAGTTAGGGCCGACCGAATTTTTCGGCGAGTTGTCGCTGCTGGACGAAGCCCCGCGTACCGCGTCGGTGATCGCAGTTGAGCCAACGACCTGCCTGGTGCTGACGCAGCTCGATTTTATGTCGGTGCTGCGCGAAGACGCCGACATCCCGATTGCGCTGCTGAAGGTGCTGGCGCGACGCTTCCGTACTGCGATGGAAGGGATGCAGTAAGACCCGCGCGTGTTCGAAAAAACGTTTTGCCATCCCCTCTCTGCATCAGAGAGGGGCTTTCTTGTCTTGCTGCTGATCGTGCTGCTGGCTGCCTGCGGCGCTGCCCCTGCCGCGCCAACGCCGACCGCCACGCCGGTCGTTCGCCCCACGCTGCCGCCGACCTGGACGCTGACGCCGACGCCGACCCGCGCCCCCCCCAGCGCCACGCCCACCCCGACATCATCCCCCAGCGCCACCTCAACGCCCGATTCGGCGGCCATCTGCGCCGAATTGTGGCTGCAAACCAACCTGGAAGATGGCCGCCTGCTGGCCTGGGATGATTTTGTAACGCTGTTCGCCCAGATTCCATCCACCGATGCTGTTCTGCGTTTGCTGTTTGTGCATGGAGTCACAGGGGAAAGACGCGGCGCAGACCTGCCCGGCGGCGACATGACCGGCCTGCAAATTCCGGTCAGCGTGCTGCTGCCGCAGCCGGGCCGCTACAACTGGACGCTGACGCTTTCGACCACGTTGGAGCAGGATTTCTGCCTGCGCGGCGGCTGGTTCGTGGCCGCCGGGCGCGAATCCACGCGCGCCGAGGAACGGGAAATACGGTAGGGGCGGGAGTAGGGGTGGGTTTCTAAACCCGCCCCTACTCGGATTAAAATCAAGATGCTTGCCGGACGCAGCGCCTATACCGCCGGTTTGCGCCGGTAAACATCATACGCGCCGGCGGTATAGATCAGATCGTAATCTTCCAGGCGCTCCGGCGAGTAGATGAGCGTATATTTGCCGAACGGGCCGACGATCACATAATCAGGGGTGCCGGATTCGCGGAAGTCGTACAGATCGCGGGCCGGCGTCGCGCCTTCCCAGGTTTCTGCGACGGCATAGGCCAGAATGACCTGCGGCGGATAATGGTAGGCATGGTCGGTCAGCACCGCCAATTCCTGCTCCCAGGTTTCGATGAGGGCATCGCGCGGCACGTTCGCGTCCAGGTATTCGGCCAGGGTGTAAGCGTCGCCGCTGCCATGATCGAACACGGCATGAACGCGCGCGTACAGCGGCAGCAGTCCGGCATTGATCGCCACGCCGCACAGCAGCACCAGCGCGATCACGGCGGGCGTGGCCGTTTCGCCGCGCGCCAGCCGCCGCAGGCCGCTCCAGTCGAAGCGCCGCCCGCCGGTTAGATCCGCGAACAACCGGGCTACCAGCACCGAACCCAGCACCACCGGCGCGAACGCATACCGTCCCCAGCCCAGCGACGTGAGGAACATAGCCGTTCCGCCCAGGATGAACAGCATGAGGATGCCGTACTGCTGGCCGTCATCGTCGCGCCGCACACTGAGGAACACGCCGTACAGCAGCGCCGGGATGAACATGGCGCTGTAGACGCCGCCGTCCATCAGAAAGCTGACGGCGCGTTCGATGGCCGCCGGGTTAAACATAAAAAACGCGCCCGCCGCGGCCCGCCGCAGCGTCGCCAGATTCGCCGCCAGATCGCCCTGGCCGCCCAGCGCCACCAGCACCACCAGCGTCCAGCCGAAAAAGAGCGCCCCGGCAATCGCGCCCGGCACGACAAAATACAGCCAGCCGCGCCGTTTGTACCACACCAGATCGCTTATCCAGGCCAGCAGCAGCGCCGGCAGGATGAACAGCGCATACTGGTTCTTGGTGATGCAGGCCAGGCCGATCAGCAGACCCACCGCGACCAGCCCCGGCAGGCGGCGCGTTTCCGGGCGCAGCCACAACCACAGCCCCGCCAGCAGAAAGGCGATACCCGGCACTTCGCCCAACACCGTCCGGGAGTTATAGGGAAAATCGGTCCCAGGCGACAGCAAAACCAGTGCCACCGCCGTCAGCGCCGGCCAGTGTCCCATAAAACGCCTGCTTAACCCGTACAGGGCGGCCAGCGCAACGAACCCGTAAACGACAATCGCCAGCCGCGCCAGGGGGATGCTCACCTCAAACAGGTTAAACAGCGCGGCCACCGGCAGCATCACCGTTGGGCCGACGCCGACCGCCGGACCGTAATA
>JACAES010000114.1 GCA_013388735.1 Chloroflexota bacterium
GCGTTGGCCTGTTCCAGCGTTTGCAGAAGGTACTGCCGTTGTTCGTCTGTCGGTTGAAGTTTGACCTGTGCAACCAGTTTCATGTTCCAAGCATCGCTCAAAGCATTACATATTTCAAGGCTCTGAATTCGGTTGAGGTTGTAGATTGAAAGGAGCGAAGGTGCATTCCTCCACCCGCTGAAGCAGGTGGTTTCCTGCGCCAAATCTTATGAAAAAGCATCCGTTTATCCTGCTCATCCTGATCCTGATTTTTGCGGCGGCCGCGCCGCGCCCGGCCAGAACGGCGGCGGCGGTGCTGGAAACCTTCGAGGGCAGCCCGTCCTCCTGGGTGGTAACGCAGGATGTGTCCGGCGGCAGCATCACCCGCAGCAGCGCCTACGCCGCCGCCGGCGCGTATTCCGCCCGGCTGTCCACCAGCGGCACGAACCAGAAAGCCGCGCTGTACATCACCTTCAGCGACCCGGCCTCGGCGCATACCTGGAACGAACGCACTGCCACCTGGCACTGGCAGCGCGCTGCTGTTTATCTGCCGTCCGCCACCGTTAACCAACTGGCGCAGAACGAATACTTCACCCTGGCCGGGATGTGGGCCAGCAGCAGCCCGTCCACTTACGGCTGGTATCTGCGCGTGACCCAGGGCGGCGCGCTGGTGGCGCTCGGCACGCCGGCATCCGGCAGCCCGGAGAGCTTCCAGCTTTTCGGCAGTTTCCCGCTGGATCAGTGGGTGGAACTGGAAATCGGCCTGAACACGCAGAACGGGCCGGGCATCAAACGTGCCTTCGCGGTGGTGGTGGACGGCGAGTTTTACGGGTGGTATCGCCAGGGACGCCTGGAGAATGAAACTTACGACCGGGCGGCCATCGGCATCCTGTCTGGCAACACCGCTAAAGCCCTGGTCGCGCATGTTGACCAGTGGCGCAGCCTCACCACCGCGAAGTTCCCCGACGGCCCGGATAATCGCCCGACCACCAATTTACAGGAACAGGTTTTCACCAGCGGCAGCGGCGCGCTGGTGCAGTATGATTGGTCAACCTGGGTCAACACACCAACGCTGGATCCGGCCTATGGGTTGTACCCGGCGGAAAGCCGCGTGCAGGCCGGGCGCACGCTTGATCGGATGCCATCGGTCGCCAACGGTTGGGGCGAGATCGAAATTGACTGGCCGAACGGCACACCGCCCACCTGCACCGGCTACTGCTCCGCCATGATCGGCTTCCATAAGGAAATCAACCGCGAAGAAAATCTGGAAGTCATCCCGATAGCCGATGGCAGCGGCGTGTTTAACCTGGCGCTGGAAGCCTGGGTGGGCAGCGCGCCGCAAATTCTGGCGCAGTGGCGGATACCAAACGCGCAGGCCGCGCCAGGGCGCAACATGCCGGAACCGGGTGATGTCATCCGCGCCCGCTGGGAACAATCCGGCGGCACGCAAATTCGCGTCCGCGCCAGTTATTACGACGCCAGCGCCGCCCTGTGGTTCAAGGATGTCATTGATCGCACGTTTACCGCAACCAACATAGGCGGCGTGAACTTCCTGGACGGCTATCACGAAGCCTCGTCCATCACCATTGACTCGCCGTTTTACGCCATCCGGCGTTATAAGGTCGGCGTGCTGTCCACTTACCCGGAGCCGGTCGCCACACCCACGCTGACCGCCCCGGCCAATGCCGCCATCCTAACCGACACGCGCCCGACTTTTCGCTGGTCGAGCGTGAACGGCGCGGCACGTTACGAAGTGCAGCTTGATTCGGTCAACCCACCGGCGCTCACCGTCCAGGACGCCGCTGCCACCAGCTACCAGCCGCCTGCGCCGCTGCTGTATCGCACCTACTACTGGCGCGTTCGCGCGCTGGATGATTCCGGGCTGGCTTCTGCCTGGAGCGAAGTCTGGCCGGTGACGATTGGCGCCGACGCCAATGCCGCGCCGATGGTCACGGTTTACAACACCGCCACACCCACCCTGACCTGGAATCCGGTCAGTTGGGCCACCGGCTACGAAATCCAGGTGGACAACCACACCAACTTCAGCGCGCCGCTGTTCCAGGATGACAGCCTCGGCGCCGGGACGCTGGCGGTAGTGGTATCGGCGGCGCTGGCCGATGGCATGTATTACTGGCGGGTGCGGGCGCGGCGGGCCGATGGCAAGTGGGGCGCATGGAGCGCCAGCGGCAGCTTCGTCGTGGATACGATGTGAGACGCGGACATTGCCGCTGGCCGCTCGCCGCAGTTCCCATACACGGGTAGGTCAACCGCCGCAGTCCCGTTATAATGGGGGATATGAACTACTGGTTTCTCATCAAAACGACCTTCTCCGACTGGAACCGCCACAAAGCCACGCAGATGGCGGCGGCGCTGGCTTACTTCACCACTTTTTCCATCGCGCCGCTGCTGTTTCTATCCGTCACAATCGCCGGGCTGGTCTTTGGCGAGCAGACCGCGCGGGATGAAGTCGTCCACTATGCCGAAACGCTGATCGGCGCAGATGGGGCGGCGGCCATCCAGACGATCATCAGCAACATTCCGCAGCCGTCCTCGCTGACGACCGCCGTCGGGCTGGCCGCGCTGGTGATCGGCGCGACCACCGTCTTTGGCTACTTGCAGGATGCCATGAATACCATCTGGGGTGTGCAGCCCGCGCCCCGCCGGCCTGATATGGATGGCCGGTTATGGCTGGTGGTTGATTATCTCCGTAAGCGTTTTATCGCTTTCGCTATCCTGGTCGGCACAGGTTTTCTGCTGCTGGTGTCGCTGATCGTCAGCAC
Source organism: Chloroflexota bacterium (assembly GCA_013388735.1). GTDB lineage: Bacteria > Chloroflexota > Anaerolineae > Aggregatilineales > Phototrophicaceae > CFX2. The sequence continues at coordinate 2,760 of JACAES010000114.1, forward strand.
CCTGCTGGCGATACTGGGCGCAGTGGTGAACATGCTGGTGGCGGACAGCCTGGTACCGGTCGTCCAGTTTTTGATGCAGCTTTTGACCTTCGTCGTCACGCTGGGCGGCATCACCCTGCTGCTGGCGATGGCCTTCAAGGTGCTGCCGGATACCCGCGTCGCCTGGCGCGACGTGACGCCCGGCGCGGTGATAACCGCCCTACTGCTAACTATCGGCAAGTCATTGATCGGCCTCTACCTGGGGCAGAGCAGCATCACGTCGGTTTTTGGCGCGGCGGGGTCGGTGCTGGTGATTCTAATCTGGGTCTATTATTCGGCGCAAATTCTGTTCCTGGGCGCGGAGTTCACGCAGGTTTATGCCCGCACCTATGGCTCACATGCGCGCCGCCCGTCGGAAGCAGCGCCGGACGCCGAAAGCTGCAATTAAGCCGATGCGATAATCCAGGCGGCAGACAGAGGGGCTAAGCCCTCTGCCCGCTTATCCTATGATCCTATGGGGTGAGCGCGCCGTTTACCCGGCGACATCCACCCGTTCCAGCAGCCAGTCGGCGATGGTCGGCAGCAGGTCGGGGTGCAGTTCCGTCCCCAGCGACGCATACTCATCGAAGTATCCGGTCACTGCCGGCTGATACAGGTGATTGGCGTCCGGGATGGTCACGATGCTGTAGTCGGCATTTCCGGCTTGTTCGAGCGCCGCTTCCAGCGCGGCGGCGTTGCTCTCCGGCTCGACCTGTTTATCCAGCCCGCCGAAGATCGCCAGCACCGGGATGGTAGTTTTTGACCAGTCCAGCGCCGGATCATACGCCAGGAAAAACTGAAACCAGGGTGACTGGAAAGTCGCCATCTGCTGCTCAACGGTCTGCTCGACGTAAGAGTCGATGCTGCCCAGCAGCGCGCGGATGTCGTCCGGCACAGCTTCGTACATCAAACGGCTCATATTCTCGATCTCAGCCCGCGTAGCGTCCATGTCACCCGCCGCCGCCGCATCAAAGGCGCGGCCTACCGCCCCCAGAATCGCTTCCCGCGGCTCGCCGGTGACGCCGGACTGTTCCAGCGAAATGATGTTCTGGAACAGCGAAACCTCGCGCCCGCTTAAACCGGGGCCGGACAGCATAATGACGAACGCCAGGTTCGGGTCGCTGGCGCCCAGAATGGCCGCGATTATGCCGCCTTCACTGTGACCCAGAAGGCCGATCTGCCCCGGATTGATGTCATCCCGGCTGTGCAGGTAGCCGACCGCCGCCGCCGCGTCTGTGGCAAAATCCGCCGTCGTGGCGACAGATGGGTCGCCGGTAGAGCCGCCCACGCCGCGATCATCGTAGCGCAGGACGGCAATGCCGCGCCGGGTCAGATCATCGGCGATGTCCCGGAAAGGCCGGTAGCCGGGGACGACCGGCAGCGACTCATCACGATCCTGTTGGCCGCTGCCGGATACCAGCACCAGCGCCGGATGTGGGCCGTCGCCTTGCGGCAGGGTGAGCGTCCCGGCCAGCGTCACATCCCCGTTTTCGAAGGTGACTTCTTCCTGAAGATAGGGAACGTCTTCAACGGCTTCCGGCGTCGCTTCAAACAGCGCCAGCGCGTTCAGCGCCGGCAGAAAAACCGCTTCGTGCAGCGCCGGATAATCTTCCGGCGTGCCTTGCAGCAGCACGACGTAACTCTGATTTTCACCGGCAGCGACGGCCACATCCACCACGACCTGCACACCCCCGGCGCTCACTTCGACCCTGTACACCGTCCAGACGAACGCGCCGGTGTCCAGTGTTTCAACCGGCTCCGGCATGGCCGTCAGGCCAAGCTGAGGCAGCAGCGACGCCTCCAGTTGTTCGATCGTGACCGGGGCGGACTGCTGCGCCAGCACCGTTAAATCTGCCGGGCCGCTGCCGCGCGCGTAGATGCCGGGCGCGACCATTTGCCAGCCTTCTGGCACAACACCCTGCACGCCGAATATTTCGTTCGTGAACGGCACCAGCGTGATGTCCCCGGCCTGCGCCAGGGCGAGCGCCGGCACAACCAGCAGCGCCAGGACGAGAATAGTTCTTAAGCATGTTTTCATCACCGTTTCTCCCTGAGCGAGAATAGACCTTTTCTCACCCCTGATAATCTCCGATGATTATATTCTCATAATTGATACAGGCCAAGACCAAAATGGATGTACTGCGATTGCAATAATGGGCGCATTTTCGCACATTATCACGAGCCGCTTACGGGCATACTCCAGCAAGCGCGGCATGGCCGCGCCCGGATGAATGCTATCAGACCGCCGGGGAAGGCTGCAATCAATAATAGGGGTTGTACTTTCTGGGTTGGGGGCGCGGTACACGAGCCGGGACGGGAACCGGAACGGGCGCGCGTTTGGAGCCGGACTTCAGCAGACGTTCCATATCATCCAGCAGTTCCCGCACGCGGTTGCCCAGATCATCCCAGATCGAACGCTTTTGCTTAGCCACGCTGTGTTACCTTTCTCACGCCGGTCACCAGGTAAACAAAAAACCCCATCTTCAGCTTGACTCGGTCTGAATGAAGGGGCCGACTGTATTGTTCTTCTACAAAACCTGTGAACATGGTGGACCTAAAGGGACTCGAACCCTTGACCTCTTCAATGCCATTGAAGCGCTCTCCCAGCTGAGCTATAGGCCCGTATGAACAGGGATTGTAGTCCCTTCGTATTCAGATGTCAATACTCAAAGCATACAGCGGTTTTGTTTTTTTGTGTATAGGGTGCAACATGATTCTAACGCATATTTTAATCTTTTATTCATGCAAGCGGCGTAACTTGTGCCGTCAGAGGTGGTTTTAAACATATCAGCCTGATGCAAAGCGCCGGATTAGTCATGTTAAAACCCGGCGATCGCACCCATCTGAGCCTTAACAACAATGCATTTATCCTCAACCCCGTCAAGAACCGGCCTGCGCGCCCTGCCCCGCAACGTATGGGTGATGACGCTTACCAGCTTCCTGACCGACATTTCCAGCGAGATGGTTTTTAACCTGCTGCCGCTGTTCCTGGCAAACGCGCTGGGTGTCAAAACCAACCTCATCGGCTTGATCGAAGGTCTGGCAGAAAGCACGGCCAGCCTGCTCAAAGTTTTTTCTGGCTGGCTTTCGGATAAACTGCGCCGGCGCAAAAGCCTGGCCGTCCTCGGCTACGGCCTGTCCAGCCTCGCCAAGCCATTCCTGTATATCGTCACCGGCTGGCTAGGCGTGCTGGCGGTGCGGTTCGCCGACCGGGTGGGCAAAGGCATTCGCACTGCCCCGCGTGATGCACTGATTGCCGACAGCATAACCCCGGCGCACCGAGGGCTGGCGTTCGGGCTGCACCGCGCCGGCGACACCCTGGGCGCGATGACCGGCCTTATCATCGCGCTGGCGCTGGTGCTGGGAGCGCAGGCAGCCAGCGTCAGCCTCTCGCGGCAAACCTTCCAGATCGTCGTGCTGGTGAGCATCATCCCGGCGCTGCTGGCGGTCGGCGTGCTGACAATCGGCGCGCGTGATGTGCCGGTGGCGGGCGAAGCGCGCGCGCCGCGCCTCAGCCTGCGAGAAGTCAGCCCGGCTTTCAGGCGCTTCCTGGGCATCGTGGCGCTGTTCACGCTGGGCAATTCCGCCGATGCCTTTTTGATTTTGCGCGCCCAGGAACGCGGCCTGAGTGTAGCCGGGATGCTGGGGATGCTGATTACGTTTAATCTGGTCTACAGCCTGGTATCCGGCCCGGCAGGGGCGCTGTCCGACCGGGTGGGGCGGCGGCGGCTCATCCTGGCAGGATGGGCGATCTACGGCCTGATCTATCTGGGTTTTGCGCTGGTGACCCAAACCTGGCAGGTCTGGGTGCTGTATACGCTGTATGGCCTGTACTACGGCGTCTTTGAAGGCGCGGCCAAAGCCTTCGTGGCCGATCTCGTCCCGGCGGCACAGCGCGGCACGGCTTACGGCCTCTATAACGCCGCAGTAGGACTGGTCGCTTTACCGGCCAGCCTGATGGCCGGCATCCTGTGGCAGGGCGTGGGCGGCTGGACAGGCTTCGGGCCGTCGGCGCCGTTCCTGGCCGGGGCAGTTCTGGCGCTGGCCGCGATGGCGCTGCTGGCACTCTGGAAACCAGCCGGGTAAAAAATCAGCCCTGCCCCGCTGTACGTTATCCGCTTTCGGCAATCCGCCAGCCGTCTCCATCACGCACAAGGTCGGTATGCGCCAGGCCGAAGGGCGGCGGCGTCACCTGCCGCGTGAAATCCATCACCTCGATACGCTCCGGCGTGAAACGAACCAGCGCGTAATCATCGCCTTCCGGCCCTGCCGTAAAAAACAAGCGCCATTCTTCCATCCAGCGCGCGCGGCGTTCCTCCAGGTCATCCACGATCTGGCAGCTTCCCGCCAACGCGACATAAGCGATTTTGGCCGGGTCATAAAATGTGACAGTCGCCCGGCTGTCCCGGCGCAGTTCCCTCACCTTGCGGCTGTGCGGGCTGACCCCAAACCAGATGGTCAGATCGGCTTCTGGCGGGAAGGGCTGCATCACGCGGGCATTCGGCTGGCCGGACTCATCCAGCGTGATGAGGAAACCATAAACCGCCGCTTCAATAATTTTATGAACGATGTCCAACAGGGCTTCTGGCGTCATGACGGCATCCTTCTGAGAGGCTGTTATGTCCTTTGCCACTCCAGCAGGGCGATGAAACGGCTTTTTACGCCCGCCCGCTTTTTGTCCTCACTCCCCGCGCGCTCAGGGGACAAACGTCCCCATTCGGCGCGCCCTGGGGCGGCCCAACGTGCCCGCCCCTACGAGTGAACCTATTATACGCACACCCGCGCCGCATGCCGAAACCTGGCTGCCGCCGAATACGTAGTATAGTTGAGTTTAAACATACCGAAGGGGGCGCGCCGTGCGAAAACTGCTGGCTTTAACCATCATCGTTCTGATTTTCTTTCCGCTGGTTGGGGCAGCCATCACCGTGCTGTCCCTCAATCCCTGGATTCTCGACCGGAATTTTTACATCAGCCTGCTCAGCGACCCGCGCCTGTATGACGAACTGCTGGACGAAGAACTGCCGGCGCGCTTTAACGATCAGGTGCTGCCGGAAGTAGACCAGCTTCCCGTCAGCGCCCTGGCGCCGGCGCTGCGCGAGGTCGTCACGACCGATTATCTGCGCGAGCAGGCCACCACCATCACCAACAACATTTTTGACTTCATTGATGGGCGCGTGACTTCGGTCGAAGTGTACCTGGATTTAATGCCCATCAAAGCACTGATCGGCGGGGAAGCCAGGCCGCGTTTCGCGCAAACGCTGGCGGCCAGTCTGCCGGCTTGCAGCGCCGGACAGGAACCCATCGCGCCCGGCGGCAGCGTCTACCGCTGTATCCCGTCCGGCACCGGCGTGGACGAAGCCGCCGCTGTCATCGAGGATGCCCTGCCGCGCCTGCTGGAAACCGCGCCCAGCCGCATCAGCCTGGGCGAACCGCTGCGGCTGGAAGGCGCGGACTGGTTTCTGGGCGCGACCATTCGCCGAGGGCTGAACCAGGCCATCGGCTATCTGATCGCCGCGACCGCCATCACCTGGCTGATCGCCGGCTTCGTGGCCGGAAGCACCTGGCGAGAGCGGATGTTCTGGCTGGGCGTGCCGCTGCTGCTGGTCGCCATCCCGACCTTTTTAATCGGGCTGTCCCTGAGCAGCGAAATCGCTTCGGCAGCCGTGCGGGGTGAATTGAGCAACAGCGACATTACGGTAAACGGGATGACTTATACACCCGGTTTCGAGAGCGCGCTGGCCTCAGTCATCGGCGGGGCGCTGATAAGCACCGGCAATACGCTGATCGGCATTGGCGCAGTGCTGTCGCTGGCCGGGATGGGTTTATTCATCGCCGGGCTGGTGCAGCCGTCGGCACGAAAACGCGGCAGCCCGACCGTCACCATTCCTACGCCGGGCGAAAAACCCAAACGCCGCGAGGACAATTTTTGAGCGCAGCGGGAGCGTCGTCGGGGGAATTTTGCGGGGCAGCCGTTCGGTTTCTACAATAGTCGTGATTTCGACAGACACGTAAAGGAACATGCTGGTCAACGGCCAGCCGCTAAAGCGGCTGGCTTGTCCCTGGCGCTGCACCCGCCGCTCCGGTGACAGCAGCAGTGATGGCGGGTGCATCCGAGACATTAGGCGCATTGACTGACGCCCAACAAGAAATGTTCAGAGCAGCGTTGACA
>JACAES010000001.1 GCA_013388735.1 Chloroflexota bacterium
CCACAAAATCCGCGATTTTGAAGCTCTGCGCCAGCAGCGCATCCATGTTCATCATGCTGCCGCCGCCGCCGTTGCCATGAAAACCCACCACGCGGTCTTCCGGCGCGAACTGCGTTTCAAGCTGCAAAAAATAGAACGTGCCGCGATAGTCGTTTTTTTCCACGTCCCAGGCAATACGTTCCAGCGGCGTCGGCGGGCGGTCAATCTCCCGTGCGATTTCGATGCCCAGGTCGGGATGGCGGAACACGGCGTAATCGTCTATCGTGAAGCGGCAGTCCAGCGCCACCAGTTGGCCGTCGCTCGTCAGCGCCAGCGGGTTGATCTCTGCCGAACGCGCGTCGTAACTGCGCGCCGCGCCGTAGAACTTCACCAGCAGGTCGCCGAGCGTCATCAGCAGGTTGCCGCCGATGCCGACCCGCCGCAGCAGGTCACGCGCTTCGTAATCGCGCAGGCCGGCGCGCACATCCAGCGCGATCTGCGCCACCCGGTCGGGGTGCGCCAGCGCGATTTCCTCGATGCCGCTGCCACCGATGCTGCTGACGATGATAACCGGGCGGCGCGCGCGGTCATCCACGATCAGCCCAACGTAAAATTCCCGCTCAATCGAAATCTGTTCCTCGACCAGCACCGCGTCTATGAGAAAACTGCCGACCTGCTGGCCGATCAGGGCTTCCGCCGCCGCGCCGGCTTGGTCAGGTGTGTCGGCGAACACGATCAGCTTTTTGGCCGCGCGGGAAGTCACCCACACCTGCGCCTTGACGACCACCGCGCCGCCCAGCGCCGCCGCCTGCTGCCGCGTTTCTTCCGCCGTGTGCGCCAGCCCGCCGCGCGGCACGCGAATCCCGGCGGCGGCCAGGATGTTTTTACCCTGATATTCGTGCAGGCGCGCCATCTTAAGCCGGACTCACTTCCAGACTCAGGTAGCGGGTATGGCCGCCCTGCCCGGTCGAAAAGCCGACCTGCCCGGTCAGATAGGCATGGTCGGTATCTGTCCAGTTCAGCGCCGCCGACTGCCCCGCGCCTTCCACCGAGGCCGCCAGTTCAGCGCCGCTGGCCGTGATGCTCAGCCGGTATGTTTCGCCGTGCCGCCAGGCGAACGGCGCGGACGCGACTTCGACGTATTCGCGGTCTTTTTTGTACAGCGCGATCCGGCCATCCGGCGCGAGGCCGAAGGCATACGAACGCAGCGCGCCGCGCACGCGCACGTTAACCCGGTGATGATCGCCCAGCAGCGGCACAAGCTCGGCGCTCAGGCGGTAATCCGACCAGCTTATGTCGCCGGTATAACTTTCGCACCAGCCCGGCCCGCTGCCATGATACGCGCCGTCTTCCAGCCGCCAGAAACCGCGCAGCCGCGTCCATCCGCTGATGGCAGCGGTTTCTGGGCGTTCGTTGGCGAAGGTTGTTTTGTAGGACGGCGCGCCGTCCCAGTCCAGCGCCGCGATGCAGAACGAACCGCGTTCCCAGATCGGCTCCAGCACCCGCAGCACCACGCCCACCTGCGACAGATAAACGTCCTGCATCGGCGGCACGGTGTAAGTCAGGTCATGCCAGCCGGGCGTCAGCGACACACTCTGCGGTTGGTGATAGGTCTGGTGATAATCGTCGTAAACAAAAATCGCCGCCAGCACCGATTCCGGCGCGTCCTGGGGTGGCAGATACACCCGCGCCCGGATGGTCTGCCCCGGCGCGACCAGCGGCGTGAACTGCGCGCCATAGGAGTTGGCGCTCAGTTCGGACGGGCGATAGCTGGTGCGCGTAAAAATGCGCGCTTCGCCTTTTTTGTTCAGTTTGCGGATGGCGACCCGTAACACCCCCACACCGTCTACCGTATCGTGAGAGCGGTGAGTCGGGATGGCGCGGTCGCCGCCGACCTCAAAAGCGCCGGTCGAGCCGGGATAACGGAAGTGGTAACGCGGCGCAGGTTCACTGGCCGCGCCGTTCAGCCGCCGCCCCAACCGGCAGAACAGGTCGGCGCACTGGGGGATGGTCAGGATGTTGCGCGTGCCGATGATGCCCGCCGTGATTAACAGATCGTTGACCGGCTCGCGCCAGCGCGCGTCTATGCCGCCGACGCCCAGCGCCACGCCCATGATCGCGCCGACGTTGCCGACGTTGCAGTCGGTGTCCCAGCCGCCCATATTGGCGATCCGAATGGAGCGCGAAAAATCGCCTTCACCGTACAGCAGCCCCAGCGCGATAATGCCGGCGTTGGGGATGATGTGAACCACGCCGGGATAGCGGTCATAGCCGAAGTTGGCCTTCAGATGGGCGTAACCCGCGCGCCAGTCCGTCGGGTTTTGACGGTGAAAATCCACCATCGCGCGGATGACGCGGGCATATTCGCTGTCCGCCGGGATGTGCTGTAAGCCGATCTCAATCAGCCGCTTTGGGTCGGCTTCGGAAAAAGCCGCGCTCACCAGCGCCGCCACAAAACGCCCGCCGTAAATGCCGTTGCCGTCGTGCGTCACGCTGGCAGCGCGCTCCGCCAGCGCCGCCGCCCGCGCCGGGTCGTTGGGCGCGACCAGTCCCCAGATGTCGCTGAAAATCTGCCCGCCGATCTGCTCCGCCGTCGCCGCGCCGTTCTGGATGATCGAGCCGGAACGCGGCGCGGGGATGCCGTTCGCCAGGTTCACATAGGCGGTGTGTTCGGTGGAGATGCCGTAGCCGCCCCACCAGATCGTGCCGTGCTGGTCGCCCAGGTAATTCAGCAGTGTATCGCCCAGCTGCGCGGCGGTAGGGTCATCGCCGAAGTCTTCCAGGGCGCGGATGAAAAGCATCGGCACGCTGGTATCGTCGTCCGGCTTAAAGACCTTGCCGCCTTCTCCAAAGGCGTACCATTCCAGTTCGCCCAGGTGATCGCGGATATGCTCATAGGTCCAGTTTTCCAGCGGCGCGCCAAAACGCACGCCGATGCACTTGCCCAGCCAGCCGGCGTATACGCGCTCGTCATAATCGGCAGGTAGTTGATTCATCATGATGTTCCCTTAAGATGGTTGCGAAAAAAGCGGCGCTGCGCGCAATCAGTGGTGACGCCTCATGAGCGACACCTGATACAATCTCCAGCGCGGCAGAGATGCCGTGTGCGCTCAGGCTGGCGTGCAGGTGGCGCAGACGTTCGACCCGTGTTGATCCGATACGCTCTACACCGGGCATCCAGTACGGGCTGGCTGCATCCAGCGTTACATCGGCGGTATCGTCCGCGCCGACTGCGAGGTGTACAGGCACACGGCGCATCGCTGCCAGCCGCAGCGGTTGGCCGAACTGCGCCTCCATATCGCGCACACCCAGCCACCAGTCCTGCCCATCATCGGGTAGGGTCACGCGCCCCGGCGCGGCCACCGACAGTGCCAGCAGACGATCAGGATGCAGATAATAAAAGCGGTGAGCGAACTGCGCGCCACCGGAAAAACCGCCCAGTAAAAAGCAGCGTCCGTCGGCTTGAAACTGCCGGGCGACTTCGGCGATCATGCCCAGCAGAAGCCGATCAAAACGAAGATTATGGAAGCGAATGTTTTTGTAATTATCCGTGTCGTTCGGTTCGATCAGGCCGGCGGGAAACAGCGGCGACAAAATAATACAGCCGCAGGCGTCCGCAAGAGGGGTCAGCGCATCACAGTAACCCGCCGCGTCGCGTTCTGTGCCGTGTATATAGACACAGATTGTGCCGGTGGGCTGTTCTGGCACATACAGGTCAAACGAGAAACGTCGGTCAGCCGAAAACGGCCTGTGACTGCGTGCCATCCCGGACATCACCCCTTCAGCCCCAACGACGCGATGCCGCCGATCAGATGGCGCTGGGCGAAGAAGTACAGCACCAGCACCGGAAGAATAGATACCAGCGTGGCCGCCATGAACATATTCCATTCCACGCTGTAACGCCCCTGGAAAAACGCCAGCCCGACCGAAATGGGGTAGGTGTAAAAATCGCTGAGGTAAATAAGCGGCTGCAAAAAGTCGTTCCACACCCACAAAAACGTGAACACGATCATCACCGCCAGCACCGGCTTGCACAGCGGCAGCACGATGCGGTACAGGATCGTCCACGTCCCCGCGCCGTCAATGCGCGCCGCTTCGTCCAGGTCGCGCGGAATCGTCCGTATGTACTGCACCATGAGGAAGATGAAAAACGGGTTGCCGAAAAAGGATGGTAAAATCAGCGGCACGTAGGTATTGGTCAGTTTAAGCTGGTTGTAGATTGAATACAGCGGTATCAGCTTGATCTGCCCCGGAATCATCATCGTGCTGAGCATGAGGACAAACAGCACGCGCTTGAACGGAAAGTTGAGCCGCGCAAACCCGTAAGCGATGATCGGCACGGCCACCAGTTCGCCCATCGTATTGCCCAGCACCAGGACGAAACTGTTGACCATGAAGCGCCCCAGCGGATATTTGTTAAACGCCTCGGCGTAGTTGCTCCATATCGGCTGTTCAGGAATCCAGCTTGGCGGCCAGGCGAAAATTTCCGACCGCGATTTGAGCGAGGTGGAAAACATCCACAGCAGCGGAATCATAAACACGATGGCAATCGCGGTCATCACTGCATAGGCGGCGAAGTAGCGCGCCCATTTTTTTGCGCGAAACCGCTTCGCTGATGCGGACGACATCTGTTGGATGTCCGCTACGGTCAGCCGTTTACTCTGACTCATAATATACCCACCGTTTAGACGTGTAATTGACGAAGATGGTCGTCAGCAGAATGATGACCGTCAGCACCAGCGCCAGCGCCGAGGCATAACCCAGGTTGAAGTTCTGGAAGGCTTCTTCGTAAAAGTACAGCAGATAAAAATAGGTGGCCTTAAGCGGCCCGCCGTGTGTGATGACGAACGCCTCGGTGAAGACCTTGAACGAATCGATCATCTCGATGATAAGCTGGAAAAACAGCGTCGGCGTCAGCAGCGGCAGCGTGATGCGCCAGAAGCGCGCCCACGCGCCCGCGCCGTCAATTTCCGCCGCTTCGTACAGGTGCGCCGGGATGTTCTGCAAACCGGCCAGGTAGATGATCGCGCTGCCGCCCACCTTCCAGATGCTCATCAGGGCCACCGAAGGCAGCGCCCAGTCGGGGTCCCAGAACCACTGCGGCCCTTCGATGCCGGCGAAATAGAGCATCGTATTGACCACGCCGGTATCGGGCTGGAGCAGCCACATCCACATCAGGGACACGGCCACGCCGGAAATCACCGCCGGGATGTAAAAGACCGTGCGGAAAAAATTCATCCCCGGTATTTTGAGGTTGAGCAGCAGCGCCAGCCCCAGCCCCAGCACCAGCTTCAGCGGCAGCGACAGGGCCACAAATCCGAGTGTCACCTTGAGAGCCTGCCAGAACAGCGGGTCATTGGTGAACATGCGGACGTAGTTATTGAAGCCAATCCATCTGGGCGGCTCCATGCCTGTCCACTGTGTCAAACTCACGTAGATCGAAACGCCGATGGGAATGATCGTGAAGGCGAGGAAACCGATCATCCAGGGTATCAGGCTTACGTAGCCCTCGACAGCCTCGCGCCGGGCGTTTGGACTCGCGGTGCGCCAGCGTGCGATAACCATAAAAAACCTTCTGTTCTCAAAAAACGTTGTGGGGTGCGCGGGTAGGGGCGCGCGCCCCTACCCGTTAACCTGTTAACGATATTTTAACCGGCTGAACTTAACCACCCAGACGGCCAACACATTCTTCCAGCGCGGCGTCCGCTGCCGGGACGAGGCCGTCCAGCATCGCCTGAATGGCGTCACGCTCGATTTCGCCCAGCATCACCAGATCCCAGGCATCCGACACAGCGCGCAGCACCGTGCCTTTGCAGGGGTGCTTGTTGTCCCACGCGGCGACCTGTTCCAGTTCCAGCACGGACAGGAAGGCCTGGCCGTAGTCGGTATCGGCGGCTTCCCAGTTTTCCAGCACCGACGGAATGGACGGGATAAGGTTGCCGTTTTCCATCAAAAACTGCTGGCCGACCGGGCCGGCCCAGTAGCTCAGCCACTCGTAAGCCTCTTCGGGATGTTCGGTGCCTTTCCATACCGACACGGTGAGCGACCAGGCATTCACGTGGCGGGTGTTGCCGGGGACCTGCGGTTCCGGCACGATGCCGAAGCGTTTGTTGGCGGCAATCGCGTTCTGCATATGGCCCTGGTTCAGGGTCGCCATCGCCAGCCGGTCGGCCAGGAACAGATCAACCGGCCCGGTGCCTTCTGTACCGAGGACTTCCAGATCGGCGGGGGTGGGGGTGCCGTTGGTCGCCACCAGGTCCCACAGCCACTGATAGGCGGCCACCGATTCGGCACTGTTTAAGTAACCCTCGGTGGTGGTGCTGTCGTCGCTGTACAGCCGCGCGCCCATGTTGTACCAGATCGCGCGATACGGCCCGCGCGGGCGATCACCGCCCCAAATGCGCGCATCCGGGTTCGCCAGTTCGGCCACCTTGGCGATGTAGTCTTCCGGCGTCCAGTCCGGTTCAGGATAAGCGACACCGGCGGCGTCGAACATATCCTTGTTGTACATCACGAAGTTCGCGCCCACGCCCAGGGGCAGGCCGATGATCTGGTCATTGAAGACCACGCGCGTATTCCAGAAGCCGGGCAGGTACATTTCGGGATCAATGTCCGGGTCGGCTTCGATTAACGCAGTCAGATCAAGCGCCTGGGGATACCAGTTGGTGTTCCAGAACAGCGCCACATCCGGCGCGCCCTGGCCGGCGCCCAGCGTCGTCTGCATCCGCTCGTCATAGCCATCGGACGGCAGCAGCGTCATGTTCACCTGAATGTCGGTATGTTCGGCGTTGAACTGGTCAACCAGCGCCCGCTGCACCGCCTCATCGAATTCTTCCGAGGCGACCGTCCACCACTCAATCGTGACCGGCTCCTGCGCCACCACATTCAGGGTAGGCAGCAGGATCAAAAGCGCAAAGACCGAGATGCGAAGAAACAATTTCATCGTACACTCCTTCTATTCAGAAACCTTTTTTTGACCCTATCGCGTGCCGGCCTTCCGGTCAGGCACATTCGTAGGCGACTTCAACAAGCTGCTGCGCGACCTCCACAATGTCACGCTGGGCGGCGAATTTGAGGCACACGCCCGCCGGGCGGCGCACTTTGGCGGCCCAATCCGGGGGGATGACCTGGCTGCCCTGCCGCGCGCCGGACAGCGCGCCGACCAGGGCGGCAATCGTGTCGGCGTCGCGCCCGAAGTTGCACGCCCAGAACATCCCTTTACGGAAGTCGCCGCCGGTTAGCAGGAAGATCGAATAGGCCTGCGGCAGTGCCTCGGCCACCATCGAATGAACCGGATTCCATAAATCAACGTGCAGATGTTCCCAGGCGTCCTCGATGGCCGGGTAGCGTTCGCAGATGGTCAGCGCGCGCTTGAGCGCCCGCCCCAGCCAGCTGTCCGTCGGAACCTGCTCAACGCCGACCGACACGATGTCCTGCGGCGAGGCGTCGTCCAGCGCAACCGCGATGCTGGCCGCCGCTGCCTGCGCCCCCCAGATGCCGTCGCGGGCATGGCTGATCTGCGCTTCGATGCCGCTGAGTTCGGCGGCGCGCGCGGGATTGCCCGGACAGATGATGCCCACCGGCGCGATACGCATGGCCGCACCGTCGTCGTCGTTCTGCGGATTATCGGTGCCGGTCTGCGGCGGCTCCATCCCGCGTGCCAGATTGGCAACCGAACCGTAAAGCGGCTTGCCGCCCCGGTCGCCCATGCCGCCCTGTTCCAGAATGTATTTGCGCCAGGATTCGGCCACGCGGCTTAAGGTGATGTCACCGCGCCAGTCAATCAGCGTTTGCGCGGTGAGGATCGCAAACTCGGTGTCGTCGGTGCTTTTCGCACCTTCGTACATCTGGGTGATGATCCCGTACCGCTGGCGGAAGTGATCGCTGCGTCCCAGATCGCCCATCGCGTCACCGACGGCCAGGCCCAGCAGACAGCCGGTCGCGCGGCTGAGGAAGGCGTCGGCAGTGTGTAAAGCACCCGTCATAAACAAATCCTGCTTGCAAGAACAAGTCTTTCAAAATGAGAACGTTCTCATTTTGAGTATAACGCAAATTGTATTTAACGCAAGCCGATTTGTGCAAACAATCTAAGGGGTGGCCGTATACGCCGCCGTCGAGCCGCGCCGCACCAGGCGGCATGGCAGTTGAAGATGCTGCGGCGGCGAGGTCTGGCCGGTCAACCGCGCAATAAGCAGTTCCGCCGCCCGCTGGCCGATGTCGTATTTGGGTTTCGCCACCGTCGTCAGCGCCGGGGAGGTGATCGAGGCGGCGTAAATGTCGTCCATGCCCATGATGGACACGTCGCCCGGCACGTCGCAGCCCAACGACTGGGCAGCCCGCAGCGCGCCGATGGCAAGGATGTCGTTGGCGGCGAACACCGCGCTGGGCGGCCTGGGGGTTTGCATCAGGCGCAGCATGGCGTCGTAACCGGCCAGCTCGCTGAATTCGGTTTCGATGATGAGGTCTTCTTCCAGGGGAAGGCCGTGCCGCGCATGAAAGGTGATGTAGCCGTCGTAGCGCGACCGTTCGGTGTTGTGGCGCGAGTGTCCGGCGCACAGGCCGATGCGCCGGTGGCCGAGTTCGTACAGGTGCGTCAGGCTTTCGACGACGGCGTCCTGGGTGGCGCTGCCGACCGAATCAAAATCGGGATAATACCTGCCCGATCCGAGGATGACGACCGGGATATGCAGGCTTTTGAGGGCATCGTTCGACACATGAGCAGGGTTGATAATCAGGCCGTCGAAACGGCTGCGCCGCACCAGCCGCAGATAATGCTGCTCGCGGTCGGCGTTCCAGTCGGTGTTGACCGTCAGCGCCGCGTATCCCAGGCGCTCCAGGCTGTCCTGCACCCCGCGCGCGACTTCCGGCCAGAAAGGATTGGTGATGTCCGGGATGGACAGGGCGACGATGTGGGTCTGGTCGGTGCGCAGGCTGCCGGCGACCGCATTCCGTTCGTAACCCAACTGGGTGGCCGCCTGAAGCACGCGCTCGCAGGTGGCTGGCCGCACCAGGGTCGAATCGCCGTTCAATACCCGCGCCGCAGTCGCCTTCGAGACACCGGCCAACCGCGCCACATCAATGATCGTCGGTCGTCGCGTCATGTCCTGTCCCATTTCATGAGATCGTTCTCATTCCGGTTCATCCTTTGCCTCCTCTCCCTTCAGGGGACATGCATCCCCATTCAGGTCGCCGAATTCGGGGAGGGGGTTAATGCGTCTCTTACCCCTCTTTCTCCGTAAACGGGGAAAAGAGGCCGGGGGATAGATACAAGGGGTTAACATTTAACATGATGCACGGTTCCCGTTTTCATGCCTAAGCCCTGAGATGCCCTCCCGCCGATTCAGATTACGGCGGCGTGATGATCTGCCAGGCGCGGCCCCGCGGCAGCAGTTGCAGCACCGTTCCGTCGGCGCTGTTCAGGTACAGGTTTTCGGCATCTTCGCCGGCCCCTGCCGTCTGGGTGAATCCGTCGTAGGCGGCTTCTTCGGCCAGCCCCAGCCCCAACCGGTTGCGCACCAGGTCGTTGCCGCGCCAGACAAAACCGAGCGCGCGTTTAGGCTGGACGAACCCCGGCGGCAGCGCGCGTTCAAAATTTTCGTCCAGTTCGGGATGCACCGCCGGATCGTACCGATCCTCGAAAGCCACCCAGGCCGGGTCACGCCCGTCGTTAAACAGCGCATAAACCCGGTCAAGCGCCTGGACGTACACCAAACGCCCGCGCTCAAACGGCTGTTCGACCAGCGTGGCCGGCTGCGCCGGGCCGTTCGGGCAGTCTTCCGGCGGTGGCAGGAAGAACCAGGCGTCCGGGCAGGTCAGCGGCAGGATGAGCATCTGCTCGGCCTTCAGCGCGCCTTCGCCCACGCTGAGGATGAAGCTCACCTGTCCTCGGTCGGCGCGGCGGGTCGGCACGCTCAGGTTGCCATCCGGCGCCACGTTCCATAACTGGTTGCGTTCGCCGTTCTGGTCAAGCCGGTAAATGACCGCGCCGTTCGCCCCACGTGTAGACCAGAACAGCGTCACCGGGTCGCCGGGCGCGACGGCCAGCGTATCCGAGGTGAAAAACTCGATGCGCGGCGCGTTGGGATTGGCGGCGCGGGTGGGCGTGAATAATGCGGCGGGCGTGCGCGTAACACCAAACAGCGCCGTCGGCGACGGGCCAAAGGTGGCCGTCAGGGGCGGCGGTGTGGGCGAAACCAGCGCCCCGAAGCCCGGCGTGCGTGTGGGCGTCTCGGTGGAGGTGGCCGTTGCGGAAGGCCGCGCGGTGGGGATGACCAGCGGCGCGCCTGCCCCACAGGCCGCCAGCGCCGCCACCAGCAGGCAGAAGAATACAGCTCGGTAGTGTTTTTCCATGTGAATGAGTATAACGCCTGTCGGGGTTTTGGGCAGGGGTGGGTCTACTTCGGCTGTTCCGATTTGTGGCGGTTGGTCATCAAAATTCCCTCTCAGCCGCCGTAGGCCACTTCCAGATAACGCCTGATCAGATAATCCGGGTAGCCGATGCGCCGCAGATTGGCCTCGCAGTCGGCCAGCGCCGCGCCCTGCTGCCGCCAGTACGGCACGCGCTTGAGCAGCGTCTCCACCCGTTCGCGCGGGGTGATGATCCAGGTATCCTTCGGCACGACGCTGAAGAAGATCACCTGCATTTCTTCGGCCATGCGCGTATTTTTCATGAAGGGCGCGATCAGCACCACCTCGCGCGCGCCCTGGCTTAACAAAAGCTGCCGCACAAAACGCGCCGTGCCGCCCAGATCAACCAGGTCTTCCACCACCGCCACCACATGTCCGGTTACGTTGATCGTCAAAGGCTGGATGACACGCGGCTGGTCGAGCGGTTTGCCCGGCCCGGCATAACACTGTACACCCAGCGTGCCGAACTCAATCGGCGGGATATACGGTTTGGCGCTCCAGGCGATGTGATCGTGCAGCAGCACGCCGGGCAGCAGGCCGCCCATCGTCACCATCACGGCTTTCGTGATCTGCCGCCCATCCTCGGCGTGCGCCTTCTGGTAATCGTATACCTGCCAGGCCAGTTCCGCGGTCATGTAGGCTTCCACATCGTCGGGGATGTACAGGAACTTCAGTTCGTCGCCGGGAATAGGGACGCCTTGCGGCTGCCGCCAATAATCCATATTGATGGTCGTCATCAGGGAAGTACCTCAAAATGGGGGATGTGGTTTAGTCTGATATATATGCAATCTCTGCAAGCGTTGATTGCGGCAGGTAGATTGTTCTGTGAGCCTTCAATATATTTATGTCCTATTCTCCAGATCATCCTACGATAATTTTACTCGAATATGCCGGACAACTTCCCAATAGCGGCCCTCTACCGCACCACCACGCGGCTGCCGCCGGGCGTCTTTTGCACCACCACATGCACCGGGAACGAGTCGCGCAGGTCGTCCAGGTGGGTGATGACCAGGATGAGATCAAAATCACTCTGGACGGCAGTGATGGCCTCGACCAGTTTGTTGCGGCCATCTTCGTCCTGCGTGCCGAATCCCTCGTCAATGAACAGCGTGCGCAGATGCGCCCCGGCGCGCCGCGCCAAAAGCTGCGACAGCGCCACCCGGATAGCGAAGTTGATGCGGAAGGCTTCACCGCCGCTGTAGGTTTCGTACACGCGCGTGCCAAGTTCGTCGGCGATCTGGATGTCCAGCGTTTCGATCAAACCATCCCCGGCGGCTTTTTCGCGCTGGGTGCTGAAGCTCAGGTTCATGCGCCCGTCGGTCATGCGCGCCAGCAGCCGATTGGCCGACGCCTCCAGTTCCGGGATGGCGGCTTCGATAATCATGGCCGGGACGCCGTTTTTGCCGAAGGCCGACCGCAGGTCTTTGTACAGCGATTCCTGGTGGCGCTTGCGGGCGCGGCGCGTTTCCAGGTCGGTTTTGCGGGCGCGCTGGCTGTCCATCGCGGCCAATTCCTGCTGGGCGATGGTGAGCCGCTCGTGCGCGTTGCGTTCGGTGGTTCGCAGGCGGTTGACCTCCTGCTGGCGAATCTGCTGCTCTTTCACCAGTACGTCCAGCCGGGCGATTTCCGCCCGCAGCGCCTCCAGCGCGGTTTCGTCCTCGGCCAGCGCCTTGAGCGTGCGTTCCCGGCGGTTGAGCGCCCCCTCTAACGCCTGGCGCGCGCCGTCCAGGCTGGTGAGCGCGATCTGAAGCTGCTGGTAGCGGGCGTCGTAAGCGCGGTAGGTTTCTAAATCCTGCTGCGCCAGGGTATACGAATCGGCATCGTAGCCGACGCGGGCGCGTTCCTCGTTCAGCGCGGCCATCTGCTGGCGGGTATCCTGGGCGAACGTCTCACTTTCCAGCACAGCGCGGACGGCCTCCAGGCGGGCGCGTTCGTCGTCCAGCCGGGCGGCGGCATCATAGGCCGCTTCCACCTGCTGCTGAAGTTTGCCGGCCCGTTCGATCAGCGGCGGCAGGCGTTTGAGCTGCAGGTCAAGTTCCGCCACCTGCTCCCGGCGGGTTTTTACGTCGTGGCCGATGGCCTGGATGCGCTCCTGATTGGCGGCATAGGTCGCCCGCCGGGACTCAATCTCCTCCTCCAGTTGGGCGATCAATTCCTGCCGGTGTTCGGCGTCGAGCGGCTGGCCGCACAGGGGACATACCGCTTCAGTCGTCGCCTTCAGGCGTTCCAGCCGTTCGCGGAGCGTTTGCCCTTCGGTGGTGAGCGTCTTTTTAATGCCTTCCAGTTCGGCTTTTTTTTCGGCCAGGGTGCGCACCTGCTCGTCCAGGGCGGCACGCTGCGCTTCGATGGCCTTCAGGTCGCTCACTTCGGCCTGGACGGCGGCCAGTTCATCGTCGCCGGAGTCTTTCATAGCGCGCGCCAGTTCGGCGATGGTCGCCTCGTAACCGCTGGCCTCGTTTTCCAGCGCAGCGCGGGCGGCCTGAAGCTGTTTATCCAGATCATAATAGCGGGCGTCGAAATCGCTCAATTGGCGCAGTTTATCGGCCAGCGTTTCATGTGTCTGGCGCGCGGCCACCAGCGCGGCATAGCCGGTCTCGATGTCGCCCTGGGCGGCCACTACCGCTTCATGTTTGGCGACGCGCGCCTGCTGGGCGATGATGTCCTTCTCGACCGACTCCAGGTCTTCGCGGCGTTCCTTGAGCCGGCGTTCCAGGTCGGCCAGGCTGTCCTGGGCGGCGCGGCGGGCTTCCGGCGCGTAGGCCACTTCTTGCAGGCGTTTTTCGGCGGCCTCCAGCGCGGCCTGGGCTTCGCGCTGGGTGGCGGCGGCCTCGGCAAGCTGGGCCTTCAGGCGCGGCTCTTTTTCCAGTTCAAGTTCGATTTCGCGCAGCCGCATTTCGATGACGCGCAGTTCGTCGTCAATCTTCTTCAGTTCGTCTTTGGCGCGTTCCTCGTAAACTTCCCACTGCGCCAGGCCCAGGATGTCCGCCAGGATTTGTTTACGTTTGGCCGGCTGCTGAGTGGTGAAAGCGTCGGCCTTGCCCTGCTGCAAAAAGGCCGAATGCACAAACGTCTCGTAGTCCAGCCGCAGCAGGTGGTTAATCTTCTCCTGCGTCTCGCGGATGGACGCCTCGCTCATCAGATTCCACTGCCCGCCATCCACGAACGAATACAGGTTCAGCTCGCCGGTGCCGCGATTTTTGCGCGACCGCTTGCGAATCGTCCGGTAGAGGATGCCCTCCTGTTCAAAATCAAGCTGCACCAGCATGTCGCTCTGCCCCTGGTAGATCAGGTCGTCGTCGCGTTTGGCGCGGGCGCGCCCCCACAGCACCCAGGTGATGGCGTCCAGCAGCGACGATTTACCCGCCCCGTTGGGGCCGGTCAGGCAGGCCAGATGGATGCCGTCGAAACGAATCGGGTCAGGCGCGCGGTAGGCCAGGAAGTTTTTGAGTTCAAGCCGGATGGGAATCATAAAATCAGACTCGTGAATCCGCTTAAGCCGGGGCGGGGTTTTCCGTATCCCGACATCAGGATAGAACATCTGTGAGTCTAGCGGTTTACAGGCCGTCTGTCCAGTCGAGAGGCGCGCCGGACGGACATCCGAATTGCGCCGGGCGGGTTCTGGACATATGCTTAAAAATATCATGACGTTGGGCGCGCCGCCGCGCCCGTGTAATCACAAACCGCTTATGACACGAATTCTGCCCGAACGCCTGCTCATGTCGCCGCCCGCCGCCACCAATCTGCTGGGGCTGCTGTCCGCCCTGGTTTTCCTGGTCGTCGTCCTGCAGGGGGGCGCGCCCGCTCCGGCGGTGTTCGGCCTGGCGCTGGCGGCGGTTTTGCACGCGGCTGCCCTGCTGCTGCGCCGCCCGCTGAGCGCCGCGCGCCCTGCCGTTTCCCCGGCTGCGCCGCCCGCCGCACCGGCGGTGCCGCAGTCGGCGGATAAACTCGCTCGCGCCATCGCCACCATCCACGATATGACCGGCCAGCAGATCATCGGCGCGACCGAACAGGCCGAAATCGTCAGCCGCGCTCACCGGCTGCTGGACGAATTCCTCAACCAGTCCCAGCTTGCCCAGGATCAAACGCGCGCCCTGGCCGTCTCCACCCGCCGATCCACCGACACGTCACAGCACGGTCGGCGCGCCATTCAGGAAGCCATCCAGGGCATGAACCAGATTCGCACGCAGGTATCGGCCATCGCGGGGACGATTCTGGCGCTGGCACAGTTCGCCCAGCGGATTGACGACATCATCTCGTCGGTGAGCGAAATCGCCATCCAGTCGAATCTGCTGGCGCTGAATGCGTCTATCGAGGCGGCGCGCGCCGGGACGCAGGGGCGCGGCTTCGCCGTCGTCGCGGACGAGGTGCGCGCGCTATCCTTGCAGTCCACTCAGGCCGCCCGCCAGGTGCGCGCCATCCTGGGGGAAATCCAGGCCGCCATGAAGGATACCGTCCATGCCACCGAAGAAGGGCTGAAGGGCGTGGATGCCGGCGTCGCCATGACGCAGCAGGTCGAAGCGTTTATGGTGGAACTTGCGGAAACCGTCGTCGCCTCACATCAGGCCATTAACGACGTGTACGACGTAGCCCGCGAGCAGGTGAACACGCTGGAAGAACTTGCCATCGGCATCGAACGGCTGGAGCGTATCGGCCAGCGCGCCATGACGACTGCCCACACCATCGAAATGGCGGCGCTGGAACTTAACCGGCTGGCGGCGGATGCGCACCTGGGGTTACAGGGCGTAAAGCAGAATGCTGATGACGATGCCGAACAGCACCCCGGATAGGCCGATGGCGATCCCCAGCAGGACAGCACGAACAAACAGGCGGCGGCGCTGGCGCAGCCAGTTCAAACGCTGGCGCTGACGTGCCTTGCGCTGAAGCTGCCGCCGCTCAAGCCGCGCGTCAATGCGGTTAAGCTGCCGCCGCGCCTGCACGTTGAGCGGGTTGATGGCGATGATGTTTTGCAGACACACACGCCGGTCGGCGTCGGTTTGCAGCACATCCAGCAGCGCCAGCCAGACCTGCTCGTTATACGGGTCAAGCGCGGCGGCTTCCTTCCACAGGTCATGCGCCACCTGCGGTTTACCGGCTGCTAAGGCCACCCGCCCCGCCTGCATCAGGTCCGTGAATTGGGTGCCGGGAGATCGCTGGCTCATCACACTTTCCACGACTGAGGCGCGCTGACGCGCCCATGCGGGCTAGGGTTTCCAACCGCCGGGGTAAGTTTGTTCCTCGGTGTTGGTCAGCTGGTAGGTTACGCCCTCTACCTGGTCATAAATGAAAATGTTGTAAAACCCGGTGCGGTTGCTGGCGAAGGCGATGTAACGCCCGTCCGGGCTGAACACCGGATAGCGGTCGTCGGCGACGTCACGGATCGGCACCAACGGCGTGCCGGCCCCGTCGGCGGCGCGCACGATAATGTCGCTGTTGTCCGGGCTGGTGGCCTGGGCGGCAGCATAGGCGAGCAGCGTGCCGTCCGGCGACCAGCGCGGCGCGCTTTCGATGAAGTTGCCCAGGTCATTGGTCAGCGGCGTTTGCGACCGCCCGGCTACGTCAATTATCACGAGGTCCTCGCCGGGAGACGACCCGCGCGCGTCGTTGCGAACGGCAGCGATGCGTGTGCAGTCCGGCGAAATGGCCGGATAGGTATACACGGCCTGGTCGTTGGTCAAACGCTGGAGATCGTTGGTATCCAGGTTAAGCGTGAAAACCTGGAAAATCTGCACCGTCTGGTTGCTGAAATCAATGTCGCGCTGGCCGGTCGGGATCGCCACGAACGACAGGATATTGGCCGACGGGCAGAAGTACGGCATCTTCGGTTTGATGAACGGCAGCCCCTGGCCGATGGGCGTATTTTCGCCGCCGCTCAGGGTCGCTCTGGAAATGCCGAAGTCAAAGGTGGTGGGATAGTAGCGGGTATAAATCACGGTCTGGCCGTCCGAACTGAAGTCCGGGTTCGCGCCGATGTCGTCTGTCAGCAGGGTGGTCTGCCCGCTGCCGACCTGGAACAGCATAATCGGCAGGAAGCCCACATTGGACACATCCCGACCGCTCCAGCCGACCAGTGTGCCCAGCCCCGGCGGGGGTGGGGCCAGCGGCGTGGGCGCGCCAGCCGCTTCTTCTGGCAGCGGTGTGAAGGTGAAGGTCGGCGGCAGCGTCACGCGCGGGGTGACGGTGGGCGTGGGCGTGGGCGAAACCAGCGCCAGCATCGTCGCCTCGGCCTGGACGACCAGCGCCGTCTGGGTGACTGCCGCGTCGGTCTGCGCCTGGACGATCAGCGCCGCATCGCGCGTTTCCTGGGCGATGCGGTTGTTGGTGGTGGTCGTAATGGCGACGAACACAATCAGGATGAGCGCGACCACTACCGCGCCACCGCCGACAGCCAGGGTAAGCTGGCGGCGCGTCACGCCGGGGATGACCTCCATCTCGGCCTGGCGGCGCTGCTGGCTGGCTTCGATCTGGTCGAGCAGTTTTTGGGCGCGCTCGTTGCCGGGGTTGATTTGCAGCACGTTCTTCAGGCAGATGCGTTTTTCGTCTTGCGACTCCACCAGCGAAGCCAGCCAGAACCAGCCGCGCTCGTTCTGCTCGTCCAGTTCCACCACCTGCTCGAAGTAACTGCGCGCTTCGGCTTTGTTCCCCTCGCGGGCGGCTTCGATACCCTTCTTCAATAATTCTTGAATGTTTGCTTGACTCACCGTGAAAGTCCTTATTCAGTCATTAGCGCCGGTATGGCAGGAAAGAAAACGCCTGAATGAGTGTATCCAGGTTGGTCAGGCGTTCGATCATCCGGCCCTCTAAGTCCACCCGATACAGTTGGAAAAGCTCGCTCTCGCGGTTAGAGAGAAAAATCACCCAGCGTCCGTCGGGGCTGAAAACCGGCAAACGGTCTTCAGCGCCCCGGTCGTCCACCGTCAGCAGGAAGGGGCGCTGCCCGTGCGGGTCCATCAGGTAAATGTCGCCGTCGCCGTTGCGGTCGCTGGCGAACACCACCCGTGTGCCGTCCGGCGACCAGGCCGGCGAATAGCTGCCGTTGCCGCTGCTGGTCAGTTGGGTGATGGTCGCGCCGTCCGGCGTGATGCTGAAAATCTGCGTCAGGCCCGAACCCGGCTGCCCACCCTGATCGGAAGCGTACAGGATCACCTCGCCATCCGGCGACCAGGCCGGGTCTTTATCCACGCCCGGATTGCTGGTCATCGGGCGCAGGTTGTTGCCGTCTTCGGTGATATACCACAGGTTTTCATCGCCGCCCAGGTCGCTGACGAACACCAGTTGAATCGAATCGGGCGCCCAGGTCGGGCTGGCAAGTTTCGTGCCGCCCATCTGCGTCACCTGGCGCGCCGCCTCCAGGTTGTCCACCGGCGCGATGAACAATTCCGGCGAACTGATGGGGGCGCCGTCGGCGCCGGCAGCCGTAACCGCCCGCACGAAAGCGACCGCCTGGCCGTTGGGGGCGAAAACCACGTCGCTAAATCCCAACGTGCTGGCCCCGATCAACTGCGTCCCGGAGCCATCGCCGGCGCTGCGGTACATGGCCGGCTGCGGGTCGCTGCCGGATAGCCCGGTATACAGCAGGGTGAAGGCCGATGCGGGCAGCGGTGTGGCCGTTGGCGGCGGCGCTGCCGTCCCTGTCGGCGTGAAAGTCGGGGTGAAGGTGGGCGGCAGTGTCCAGACCAGCGTCGGCTGATCTACAATCACACCGTAGAAGGGCGTGGCCGTGAAGGTGTCCGGGTCGGGGATATTGCTGGGGGTGGCGGTATTCACCAGCGCGTCAAAGACTGCCAGCGTGGCCCGGTTGGGTGGCTGCGGTTGCCCGCCCAGGATGCCGCCGATCACCATGGCGCCGATCACTGCCAGCACGACCAGCCCGCCGACGATCAGATATGCCGGGTTGATGGAGCGCGGCGCGTCTGGCATCCGCCGCGGCGCGCGCGCGGCCTGCCCCCCTGAACGCGGCGAAACCACTTGAAGCTGCCGCAGCGCCTCCTGAGCGCGGGTGTTGTTCGGGTTGATACGCAGCGCTCGCTCCAGGCAGGTGCGCCGCTCTTGCAGCGACTCCGCAACCGAGGCCAGCCACATCCAGGCCACTTCGTTATTCGGGTCGGAGGTCGTCACCTGGCGCAGCAGCTTCTGGGCATTGACCCGGTCGCCTCGCCGCGCGGCCTCGATACCCGCCTTTAGTCGTTCATCTGCCGAGCGATTTGCCGCCAAACTGCCCTCCGTTCGGGTGTGAAATCTTCTCTAATTGTATAACAACCGCAGATGAATTGAAAGTTGAGCAGGACAGGGGATGCATTTCAAGTTGGTGCAGAGTCCTTTTGCCCTCACCCCCAACCCCTCTCCCGAACGGGCCTTCGGCACTGGGCGAGGGGCGAAAATCAGCACCGTCGCCGTCGCTTCCCCCGTCTCCCAGCCGCGAAGCGGCGGTCGGGAGAAGGGGGTCAGAGGGATGAGGGCGAAATCGCACTGAAGTGAAATGCCCCAGGGACAGGCGTCAGCGGGGCAGCCCGAACAGCACCAGCACCACCACGACGCCCAGCACGATCATCACCCCGGCCACCACGCCAAAAATCAGCAGGGTGCGGTTTTCTTTGGCGCTGCGTTTATAAGCGATCTTTTGCAGCGCCCGCCGCGCCGATTCGTTTTCCGGGTTCACAGTCAGAACGCGATTCAGCCACTTTTTGCGCTCGGCAGGGGTTTCGGCGATTTTTGCCATCCACATCATCGCCCGCTCGTTGCGTTTGTCCTGGCTGAGAATCTGCTGGAAGGTGATGCGCGCAGCATCTCGATTGCCGGCTTTGGCCGCGCGTATGCCCATTTGAAGCAGTTCTTCACGATTAGGTTGGACGCCTTCGTTGCCACGAGCCATCGTTTACACCTCGAATTTACATACAACGCCGACATAACATCTATTCTACCGGAAAATGGCAGGGGCGTTTAGCCTGCTATGCCGGTCAGGGCGATATAAGCGTAAAACAGCACTGCCACCGCGATCAGCGAATCGATCCGGTCTAAAACGCCGCCATGCCCCGGTATCACGTTCAGCCGCGCCAGATGTGAATCACCGGCGTGGAAAAAGCGCTTGATGCGCGACTCAAGCAGATCGCCCAGGACGGCCACCGGCGGCGCCAGCGCCAGCAGTGGCAGCAGTCCGGCGCTCAACAGGCCGGTCGCGGCGGCCCAGGCCAGCCCGCACAGCAGCCCACCGGCCATACCCACGACCGCGCCTTCGACCGTCTTTTTGGGTGAGATGGCCGGCGCCAGCAGGTGTTTGCCCCACAAACGCCCCCCGGCATAGGCCAGCGTATCCGTCCCCCAGGTCAGCGCCAGTGCCAGCGCCAGCCAGTGAAAGCCGTCCGGCAGGCCGCGAACAGCGATCAAAAAGGCCGACGGCAGCCCGATGTAAACCAGCCCGGCCAGCGTCACCAGCGCGCGGTAGGCCGACAGCCGGGACGGCGTGCGCCGGGCGCGTTCGACCAGATAAACGACAGCGGCGGCCAGCGCGGCCAGCGGCGGCAGCAGGCCGTAGGCTCGGAATTCAAACGCGGCCAGCGCCGCCGCCAGCGCCAGGATGCCCACCGGGCCGCTGCCCGGCATCTGGCGGTCGCGCCCCAGGGCGTAAAATTCCAGCGCCGCCAGCGCCGCCAGCAGCGCCACCACCACACCAAAAAGCAGACCGCCAATATATGATACCGCCAGCGCCAGCGGCCCGCCGACCAGGGCGGTCAGCACGCGCACAGCCAGGTTCGAGAGTCCCTGTTCCTCTTTGTTTTGTGTGGTCGTCATGGGATCCCTGCTTGCCGGATCGAGCGACCTCTATTGTAGCGAACTTCGCACTGCGCCGAAATTATCTCGTTCGGATAGCGTTAGTGCTGTTCCAACACGCTAACAATCCGGTGAAGAAGTTATTTACGTTCAAGAGTAACGAAAGTGATATACTGAAAATAACCTTTGAAGGTTTATGAGTGCCTGAGCCAGAGTCATGCCTGATATGGTATACCCAGTCCGGGAATTCTATAGTCGGTTGAAGCCGCTGATGGCCGTGTTCGCCAGGCTGACACGGCCTGCTTCCGCCATTCAGAATGTCGAGACACGGCAGCGCGCGCGGACGCTTTCCGCTCTGCTGCTGCTGCTGACGGCTGCGGGAGGGCTGTTTCTGGTTGCGCTGGCGATCTTCGTCCCTTTCGCTCTGAACGATCACTGGATCGCCATCACAGCGCCGATCTGCTTTGGTGCGCTGTACGGCCTCAGCCGCACACGTCATCACCGTCTGGCCGCGTGGCTGACCGCGCTGATCGTCCTTGCTCAATCATTTGTGGAATACTGCCGGCATCCGGCTAATGCGGGGGCGCTGGCTTTTCTGTCCATCAGCATTCTGATCGGCAGTATCTCGCTGTCAACGTGGGAAACCATCATCATCAGTGCCATCCAGTTGGTCGGCGCGGCGTTAGTTCTGGTTTTCATCCCACCGCCAAACCCGGTCATTTCGCCGACGATCCTGGCTTTTCTGACCCTGATGATGATCCTGCTCATCATCATTAACATGGTTCACCGCCATTATCAGATGCGCGTGAGAGATCATCAGCGCGCGCTCCGGGAAGCGCAGGAGATGGCGCAGCGCAACCAGACGCGCTTCCACGCCGCCGCCGAAGGCAGCATGGACGGCTTCTTTCTGATGGAAAGCGTGCGGGATGCGGTGGGCGAGATCGTGGACTTCACGATCACCTATGCCAACGCGCGCGGCGAGCAAATGGCGCGCCTGCCGCGCGAGCAGATCGTGGGCCGGCTGTTGTGCGAACTGTGGCCGTTCCACAAAGAGCAGGGGTTTTTTGAGCAGTATGTCGAGGTCATCCGAACCGGCAAATCGTTACAGGATGAAGTGCCGGTGATCCTCCCCGGCAACCGCATCATCTGGTTTCACCGGCAGGTCATCCCGGTCGGGGACGGTGTGGCCGTTGCTTCCCGTAATATCAGCGAACAGAAACGCGTCGAAGACCAGCTCATTGACCTGGCGGCGGCGCTTGACCACCAGAAGCGGATGCTCGATCAGGTGCTTTCGACTACGCCGGTTCAGTTCTACATCTGCGATAATAAGGGACGTTATGTTTATGCCAACCAGTCCTTCCTGGAAAGCATCGGGCGGTCGCTGGAAGCGGTCATCGGCAAAACCTGGCGCGAAATCGGCCTCCCCCCCTCGATCGGGGAGCAGTTCGACCGGGAGCGGGAAATCGTCCTGAACACCGGCCAACCGTTGTCCGGCGCATATACCCTGACGACCCGAAACGGCGAACGCGATTATGAATATATCTATACGCCGGTGCGGGACAGCGGCGACAAAATCCTCTCCATGATCGCCACCATCACCGATGTGACCGCCCGCAAACAAAGCGAGGAGCAGCGCATCGAACTGGCGCTGGAACGCGAGCGGGTCAACATGCTGCAAACGCTGATTCAGGATACTTCGCATGACCTCAAAACGCCGCTTACGGCGCTGAATACCAGTATCTACCTGCTCAAAAAATACATTGTCAATTCGGAGTACCCGGAACGCCGCCAGCACCACGCCGACGTTCTGGAAGCCCAAGTGGAGTATCTGGCGAAAATCGTTGATGACCTTGCCAGCAGTTCAAAATCGCAGCGGCCAGAATGGTCCATGGCGATGGTGAACATCAACCGGATGCTGGAAAGTGTGATCGAGGAATATACGCCGGTCGCCCAGCGCGCCGGGCAAACCCTGACTTTCAACCCCGGCGCGGATGTGTCATCCATCCCCGGCGAAGCCACCCGCCTGCGCCGCGCCGTGACCAATATCATCACCAATGCGCTCAAGTACACGCCGGAAGGCGGCACGATCATGGTGCAGTCGTGGATAGATGGGGACTACGCGGTCATCACGGTGCAGGACGACGGCCCCGGCATCCACCCGGACGATCTGCTGCTGATCTTCGAGCGTTTTTACCGCGCCGACCCCGCCGGCGGCGAAGGGCATGGGCTGGGGCTGGCGATTGCCAGAAACATCGTCGAGGCGCATAACGGCAGAATTGACGTTGAGAGCGCGCCCGGTCAGGGCAGCCGCTTCCACGTCCGGCTGCCGCTCACCCAGTCGTGATGGCCGTCGGCCATGAATCAAAAAGCCCCCGGCGTATGCGCCCAGAGGCTTCCGGCAGCCAATGCTGTATTTAGCCGACCAGCCGCGCGTTCAACTGGATGCTCGGCACGCTGGCAAGCGCCTGCGAAACCGGGCAGCCGGTTTTGGCCTTCTCGGCAAATTCCTGGAAGGCCGCCGCATCCAGCCCCGGCACTTCCGCTTCCACATCCAGCAGAATTTCGCTGATCTGCAAGCCGGCCTCGCCGCGAAGCAGGGTCACGTTGGCGGTCGTCTGAATGCGCGTGACCGTGTGTCCGGCGCGCCCCAGTGTGGCCGACAGAAACATGGCGTAGCAGCTTGCGTGCGCCGCGCCCAGCAGTTCTTCCGGGTTGGTTTCGCCGGCCTGCTCTTACACCCGCGCCTTAAACGTATAGGGCGCTTCCAGCAGGCCGCTGCCCATCTTAACCGAACCACCCCCCTCTTGCAGCGAACCCTTCCAGACCGCTTCAGCCTTACGCACCGGCATGGTCAACTCTCCTGTTCTCTGTATTAAAGCAAATAGATGTTATAAAAATACCACACTCGAAGTCGGCTGGCGAAAACCACTCATCAAGCCCTCAGTTTTGGCCGCGCGGGCGGCAAAAAATATGCCTGTTATGGTCAAATCCTGGTATAAAAAAACAGCTTTTCTCGGCACTTTTTATCAGAAGGGAAACCCGACCATGACCACGCTTACTCCTCCGACCTTTCAGGATGTGCTGCTGGCCCGCCGCCAGATTCGCCTGCATCTGCCGCCCACGCCGCTGCACCGCTACCCGGCGCTGGATAAACGGGTGGGGACGGCGGTTTACGTCAAACACGAAAACTACCAGCCGGTCGGCGCGTTTAAGGTGCGCGGCGGCATTAACCTGGTGTCGCAGCTTTCGCCCCAGGAGCGCCAGGCCGGGTTAATCGCCGCTTCGACCGGCAATCACGGCCAGTCGGTGGCTTACGCGGCGCGGCTGTTCGGCGTGCAGGCGCGCATCGTCGTGCCGGAGGCGGCCAACCCCGGTAAAGTGGCCGCCATGCAGGGCATGGGCGCGGAGGTGATTTTTCACGGCGCGAACTTCGACGAAGCCCGCCGCCGCTGCGAGGCGCTGGCGGCGGAGCGCGGCTACCGCTACGTGCATTCCGGCGACGAACCGCTGCTGATCGCCGGCGTGGGGACGCAGGTGCTGGAGATGCTGGAAGTCGAGCCGGGGCTGGATGTCATCATCGTGCCGCTGGGCGGGGGCAGCGGCGCGGCGGGCGCGTGTATTACCGCCCATGCCATCAACCCGGCCATCCGGGTGATCGGCGTCCAGTCGGAGGCATCCCCCGCCGCCCATAACTCCTGGCGCAGCAAGGCTTTATGCGAAGCGCCCAACCGCACCTTCGCCGAAGGGTTGGCGACCGGCTCGGCTTTCGCGCTGCCGCAGGCGATCTTGTGGCAGCAGTTGAATGATTGTGTGCTGGTGACGGACGACGACATCCGGCGGGCGATGGTCTGGATGATCGAGGATGCGCACACGCTGGCGGAGGGCGCGGGCGCGTCGCCGCTGGCGGCGGCCTATAAGCTGCGCGACGAGCTGCGCGGCAAAACAGTCGGGCTGGTGTGTTCCGGTGGCAACACCTCGCTCGATCATCTCCGGCAGGCTTTGCTGGCGTGATTCACCGGCGGCGGGCACGGGGGGTATAATAACGGGGAGAGTGGAAAGGAAGAACGGTGGTTATACAGGAAAACCTGCTGACCGTGCAGGAATTTGACGAATTTGTGACGCGGCCCGAAAACGCCGACCGCCTGTTTGAATACATCGGGGGGAGTGTTGTCGAGGTGGTATCGAATCCATATTCATCCAAGATTGCGTCACGGATTAATGGCTATATTTTTGTATATCTATCCAGGCATGATATCGGCCACCTGACCGGCGCGGACGGCGGTTACATGGTTTCCGGTGAGCGATACATCCCCGATGTCGCCTTCATCTCCTACGCCCGGCAGCCGGAACTGTCCACCGTCGAAGGTTACGTCCCGAACGCGCCCGATCTGGCGGTGGAGGTGCTGTCGCGGGGCAACACGGATGAGGAACTGACGATCAAAGTGGCGAACTATCTGGCGGCGGGGACGGTGGTCTGGATGGTGAAGCCGGTGGAAAAGCGGGTAGTCGTGTTTGCGCCGGGCAGCCCGGCCAGAACGCTGGGCATCAACGATACGCTGGACGGCGGCGAACGGCTGCCAGGCTTCACGCTGGCGGTGAAAGCGATTTTCCTAGAGTGATTCGCCGTTTAGCCCTTCTCTGCCAGCAGCGCGCGGTACAGCGCCCCTAACTGCCGCGTCACGTTTTCGACATCATGCCGCGCCTGCATGGCCCGGCTGGCCTCGGCCATGTCCGGCGGGCTGTCCAGAATCGCCAGGATGGCGTTCGCCAGCGCCTCGGCGTCGTCCGGCGGCACAAGCGTCCCCAGCCGCCCGTTTTCCAGTAAATCCGGCACGCCGCCCACCGCCGTCGAAACCACCGGGCAGCCGGCCGTCACGGCTTCGATGAGCGTCACCGGCGTGCCTTCGTTCCGGCTGCTGACGGCCAGCGCGTCCAGGTCGCTGTAAACGGCGGCCATGTCGCGCTGCCAGCCGGTGAGCGTGACTGCTTCCCCCAGGCCGAGCGAAACAACCAGGCTTTCGACGCCGGCGCGCAGTTCGCCGTCGCCGACGATCACAAAACGCGTGTTGGGATGCCGCGCCCGCACCCGCGCCGCCGCCTGCACGAACAGTTCCGGGTGTTTCATCGGCACCAGCCGCCCGACGAACCCGACCAGCGGCGCATCCGGCGGGATATTCCAGGCCGCGCGAAAGCTCCCGGCGCGGCGGGGCTGCCGGGCGAAAGCCTCCAGTTCGACCGGGATGGGCAGCACGATGATTTTCGAGCGAGGGGCGATGTGAAAATCCCCGGCCAGTTCGTCACGCAGCCGGTCGCTGAGGGTGATGAGGCGGTCGGCCAGCGGCGCGGCCAGCCGTTCCAGCGCCAGCGAGAGCAGTTCCATCGCCCGCGCGCCGCGCCCGCGAAAAACGCCGTAAAAAACGTGACCGTGAAAGGTGTGCAGCACCACCGGGACTCCGGCCAGCCGCGCCGCGATACGCCCGACAAAACCGGCTTTGGCGGTGTGGGTATGCACCACATCCGGCTTCAGGTCGCGCAGCAGGCGCACCAGTTTGCGCGTGGTGGCAATGTCTCGCAAAGGGTGGAGCGCGCGCCCCAGTTCGGGGATGAGGATGGGCCGGACGCCGCGCGATTCGGCATAATAGGCCATATCGCCTTCGGTGGCGCCGATCTGCCCACAGAGCAGATGGCTTTCATACTCCGGCAGGCGCAGACCGGAAACCATCAACGATACCACAACCGCCGCGCCGCCAACGTTCAGCCGCGCGATGATATGGACGACACGTATGGGGTTGGATTGTGCCATGCTGTGACCGTTTCGTTTGCTCGAACCGGCCTCAGCATAACATGGGTCTGCCGGCCCGACCAGGGCGGCCCGGCCTTAGAGCTGGCGGATGATCGAAAGCACCTTGCCGCGAATGCTGCACACCGCCGGGTCTACGTAGATTGGCTGCATTTCCGGGTGCGCCGGCTGGAGCTTGATGCGCCCGCCGTCGCGGTAAAAATACTTGAGCGTCGTCTCGCTGCGATCTTCCAGCCACACGGCCACCATATCGCCGTTGTTGGCAGTGGTCTGGCTGCGCAGGATCACGATGTCGCCCTCGCGGATCATGGCGTCAATCATCGAGTCGCCTTTGACGCGCAGCGCGAAGGCTTCCGCCGGGTCTACGCCGCCCAACATGGCCGGGGTGACTTCGACGTTATCTTCCGGGTAGTAATCTTCCGGCACGGGAACCGGCTCGCTGGCGAAGATGCTGCCGTACAGCGGCACCTGAAAATTGGTCGCTGCCGCCTGCACCGCCAGACGCGCGGCTTTTTTGCCGCCCGGCACTTCGACCACCAGCCGCAGGCCGCGCGCCACGTGCGACGAGCGCGACAGATAACCGGCCTGCACCAGTTTGTTCAGGTTGTAGTTGACCACCGAAGTCGAGTTGATGCCGGTGGCTTCCCCGATCTGGCGAATGGTGGGCGGGAAGCCGTGTTCGGCCACATAATCTTCCATGTAGCGCAGAATATTGCGCTGGCGTTCGGAGAGTTTGTTAAAATCTTTCATGACTCAAGACCTGTAGAAAGCGAAAGGTTGTTCTATAGTATAGATGAACACCCGTTCGGTTGTCAAATGGTTTTCCCGCCGTCATAAATTATGTTATGGTTGAACTGTTGCAAAGGCTGCCAGGCATGAAAAACATCTACCGCACGCTGGAAGATACCGACGCCGGAACGCTGGCCGTCCTGGCGAAGTTCTGGAAAGTCAACATCACCGGGCGAGACACCGGCGCGATTATCGAAGCGGTCGCCGGGGTGATGCTCGACCGGGAACGCGCCGCGTCGGTCTGGGAATCGCTGGCCGACGATCAGCGCGGGGCGCTGCAAATGCTGATCGGCTCCGGCGGGCGGATGCCGCTGGCGAAATTCGCCCGGCTGTTCGGGGAAATCCGCCAAATGGGCGCGGCGCAGATCGAACGGGAAAACCCACTGGAGAACCCCGGCGGCGTAGCCGAGGGGCTGTACTATCGCGGACTGGTCGCTCAGGCTTTCGAGCAGGCCGACACCGGCCCGCGCGTGGTGGTGTACATCCCGCCCGATTTGCTGGATGTGCTGCCGGTGCGTAAGACGTCTTACTCCAACCTGGAGGCCGCGCCGGACGAAAGCGAGCCGCCGGCTATCGAACCGCTGGCGGCGGTGCAGAACATCCAGCACGCCGACACTGCGCTGGTGGACGACATGACCACGCTGCTGGCCTACGCGCAGCTTCACACGCCGCTGCTGGAAGGCGATTCGCTGGCGGCGGCGGACGAACTGCTGCCTTTCCTGCTCAGGCCCGACCCGGCGCGGCTGCCGTTTTTGCTGGGTGTGGGTATCAGCGCCGGCCTGATCGAAATCCAGGCCGGGCGCGTATACCCCAAACGCGCCGAAGCCCGCCGCTGGCTGGCCGCGCCGCGCGCCGTCCAGGTGCAAACGCTGGCCGAAGGCTGGCGGGGCGGCACCGCTTACCGCGATCTGTGGCATGTGCCGGGGCTGCACCCCGAACCGGGCGGCGAACTGGACGAATACGACGCGGCGGCTGGCCGCGAAAACGCGCTTGAGATGCTGGCGGCCCAGGTTCCCAAAGCCGAATGGTGGTCATTGGAAGCCTTCATCCAGGCGGTCAAAGCCACCGACCCGGATTTCCAGCGCCCTGGCGGCGACTACGAAAGCTGGTACATCCGCAACGATGAGAACGAATACCTGCGCGGTTTTGAAAGCTGGGAAGCGGTAGAAGGCGCGCTGCTGGAATTTTACGTCACCGGCCCGATGCACTGGTTAGGTCTGGTAGACCGTGCCGAGGATGCCGCCCGGCTGACGGCCTACGGGCGGGCTTTTCTGGGGCTGTCGCCCTGGCCTGCGCCGCCGGAAGCCGAAGACCGCATCACGCTTAAAGAGGACGGCACGATCACCGTTTCGCGCAAGATCGCGCGCGTGGATCGTTTCCAGATCGCGCGGTTCACCGTCTGGGTGGCCGGCGGCGACCCGTATGTGTATCGCCTGGACGCGGCGGGCGTGCAGCAGGCGGCGGCGCAGGGTATCAACACCGGCCATATCGCCAGCTTTTTAAGCCGGATGCTGGGCGAACAGCTGCTGCCGCCGGGTGTGGCGCGCCTGCTGGAAAACTGGCAGAGCGGCCCGACGGCGGCGGTGACGCTGGAAGCCCTGATGGTGCTGCGAACCACCGCCCCGGAGACGACGGATCGCATCCTGGAGATGCCCGCGCTGCGGCGCTACCTGGGCGCGCGGCTGGGGCCGATGGCGGTCGTTGTGCGCGCCGGCCAGTGGGAGGCGCTGCGGGACGCCCTGGGCGAGCAGGGCATTCAGGCGGAAGTGGTCGAGCCGCCGGGCGGATATTGAAGCCTGACCGGGGCGATTCCGCGTTATAATCCGGCTGGTGTTTACCCTGGAGGGCGACCTTGTTACCGTTTAACCCGACCGACCATCCGCATCGGCGCTTGAATCCGCTGACCGGCGATTACGTGCTGGTGTCGCCGCACCGCACCAAACGCCCCTGGCAGGGGCGGCAGGAACGCCCGCCGCAGGCCAACCGCCCGCCGCACGACCCGTCCTGCTATTTATGTCCCGGCAATGCCCGCGCCAGCGGCGACCGCAACCCGGACTACGGCGAAACGTTCGTTTTCACCAACGACTACGCCGCGCTGCTGCCGGATGTCCCCGCCGCGCCGCCGCCCGCCAATCCGCTGCTGGCGGCCCAGTCGGTGCGCGGCACCTGCCGCGTGATCTGTTTTTCGCCCCGTCACGACCTGACCCTGCCGCTGATGCCGGTGCAGGACATCCGCCGGGTGGTGAACGTGTGGGCGGAGCAGACCGTCGAACTCGGCCAGCAGTATCGCTGGGCGCAGGTGTTCGAAAACAAAGGCGAGATGATGGGCGCGTCCAACCCGCACCCGCACGGCCAAATCTGGGCCGGGAGCTGGCTGCCGAACCAGGTCAGCGCCGAAGACCGCAGCCAGCGCGTGTATGCCGACCGCGAAGGCGCGCCGCTGCTGGTGGATTATCTCAAGCTGGAAGTCGAAGCCGGAGAACGCATCGTGGTCGAAAACGCCGACTGGGTGGCGGTCGTGCCGTTCTGGGCGCTGTGGCCGTTTGAAACGCTGCTGCTGCCGCGCCGGCACACCCTGCGCCTGCCCGACCTGGACGATACGCGCCGCGATTCACTGGCGGACATCCTCAAGCGCCTGCTGACGAAATATGACAATCTGTTTGAAATCGAATTTCCGTATTCGATGGGCTGGCACGCCGCGCCTAACGATGACGGCGACTACGGCCACTGGCAGCTTCACGCCCATTTTTACCCGCCGCTGCTGCGGTCGGCGTCGGTGCGAAAGTGGATGGTCGGTTACGAGATGATGGCCGAAGCCCAGCGCGACATCACGCCGGAACAGGCGGCGCAACGCCTGCGCGACCTGTCGGAAACCCACTACTTGCAGGCGCAAGCCTGATCGCATTTATCATGACAGCCGATTATTGACCCTTCAGGAGAGCCAGCGATGTTTTTATTGAAACAGGTTACAGAAGCCTTCGCGCAGCATTTCGGCGGCGCGCCGTCGGTGGTGGTGCGCGCGCCGGGGCGCGTCAATCTGATCGGCGAACACACCGACTATAACGATGGTTTCGTGCTGCCGATGGCGATCAACCGCGCCACCTGGATCGCGCTGCGCCCCCGGTCGGATGGCCGGGTGCGCGTGTATTCGCTGGAGTTCGATGGACAGGCCGAATTCGCGCTGGATGGGCTGGAGAAAAACCCGGCCAACTGGGCGGAGTATATCAAAGGGGTGGCCTGGGCGCTAATGCAAGCCGGTTACAACCTGACCGGCTGGGACGGCGTGATCGCCGGGGATGTCCCCATCGGCGCGGGGCTGTCGTCGTCGGCGGCGCTGGAACTGGCGACCGCCCGCGCTTTCGCCTTCACCTCCGATCTGGTCTGGGACCCGCCCCTGATGGCGAAGCTGGGACAGAAGGCCGAAAACCAGTGGGTTGGGATGAACTGCGGTATCATGGATCAGATGATTTCGGCGGCAGGGCTGGCCGGACACGCCCTGCTGATTGACTGCCGTTCGCTGGCGACCGAAGCCGCGCCGCTGCCGCCGGATACGCTGGTGGTGGTGCTGGATACCGCCACGCGCCGGGGGCTGGTGGATTCGGCCTACAACGAACGCCGCGCCCAGTGCGAGGCCGCCGCCCGCTTTTTCGGCGTGCCGGCCCTGCGCGACGTGACACCTGAGCAGTTCCAGGCGCGCGCCGGGGAACTGGACGATGTGACGCGCCGCCGCGCCCGGCACATCATCACCGAAAACGAACGCACGCTCCAGGCTGCCGCGGCCATGCGCCGGGGTGACGCCGAAACCCTGGGCGCGCTGATGGATGCCAGCCATACCAGTATGCGCGACGACTTTGAAATCTCGCGCGACGAAATGAATACGATGGTCGAACTGGCGCAGGCGCACCCGGCCAGCTACGGCGCGCGTATGACCGGCGGCGGCTTCGGCGGCTGCGCGGTGGCGCTGGTGCGGTCGGCAGCGGTCGGCGCGTTTGTGACCATTGTGGGCGAAAAATATCACCAGGCCACCGGCCTTAAGCCCGCCATTTACGTCTGCGAGGCCACCAACGGCGCGGAAGTCGTGCCGGTCTGATATAACAATTCTGTAACGTTAACGTCAGTTTAGGCGGATTCACCGCCCATGAGCGGCTATAGTAAAGCTGTCGTTGATGAGTTGTGGAGAGAGTTGATGGCAAAACGAATCGCTTTTCTGGCCGTACTGCTGCTGGTTGTGACGGTTGCGCGCGCGCAGCCGGCGGCGTATCAGGTCGAACTGCTGCACCCCATACCGCTGATTACTTCGATTGTCTGGTCGCCGGATGGCCGCATGTTTTTCACCGAAAAGTCCGGCGGCGTGCGCGTGGTTGCCCCCGACGGCACGCTGCAACAAACGCCGGTCGTGCAGCTAAACGTGCGCCAGGATAACGAGGACGGCTTGCACAGCATCGCGCTTGACCCGGACTTCCCCGAAAACCATTATTTTTACGTCTACTACACGCCCATGCCGGAAGCCAACGGCGAGGCGTTTAACCTCATCACGCGCTTCACCGAGCAGGACGGCGTGGGGGTTAATCCGGTCGAACTGTTCCGCTATCGCAACGAGTCGCCGCTGCACCAGCATCACGGCGGGCGGCTGGTTTTTGGCCCGGATGGCTACCTGTATTTTTCAATCGGCGACCTCAGCCATTGGAACGTGCGGGCGCAGGACCCGAATCAGATCGAAGGCAAAATTCACCGCGTGCTGGTGGATGGTGACAAACTGCTGCGCCCGGATGATAATCCGTTCCCGGACAGCACGGCCTGGGCTTACGGCTTGCGGAATGTTTTTTCCTTCACCTTCGACCCGTACTCCGGCGGCCTGTTCGCCACCGAAAACGGGCCGGACTGCGATGATTTCCTGCTGCGGGTCGAGCCGGGCGACAACTTCGGCTGGGGCATGGTGGAGATGAGCGGCGACGACAAGACCTACTGTAACAACCCTGACCGTCGCGCCGGGGCGACGCCGCCGCTGATGAGTTTTACGCCCACCGTTGCACTGGCCGGGATTGATGTATACGACGGTGAGGTTTTCCCGGACTGGCAGGGCGACCTGCTGGCGTGCGAATACAAATCGAGCCAGCTGGTGCGTTTTGTGCTGGACGCCGAGCGCACCGGTCTGGCCGGTGAAGGCATCGTCGTGGATACCAGCCCGGCGATGGGCTGTGCGGTGGAAGTGGCCGTCGGGCCGGACGGGCTAATTTATTACACGAACCTGATGGGCATGTATCGCATCGCCCCGGTGGACGGCGAATAAACCGGCAGATAAAAACGGGCAGCGCCGCTGATTGGGCGGCGCTGCTTGTGGAGAAGCCCTAATGCTCGATGCAGAGACCCTAAAAAGAAGGTGCATCTTTAGAGTAACGCTTTCGGGTTATGCCGGTGTTAAGTATTGTGACGACTTCGATTAAGAAAAAGTCAAAACTCACCCTCAGGCCTTCTGCATCTTTTTGCCGGGGTAGACCCAGGCCAGCGCCTCCGGCATGATGCTCCGAAAACCCACCAGGCCATGCCCGCTGCCGATTTCCACGAACCGATAAACGATGTCGCTGCGCCGTTCCAGCACATCTCGCAGCGCCAACGCTGGCTTTAAAAAGCGCGCGCGCGCCTCGTAGCGCCCGACCGACTGGAAGATGCGCCGGGGCAGCAGCCTGGATTCGTCAAAACGGGCGACATAGCGTTCCAGCAGTTCTTCGGCCAGCCCCTTGCCCATCGGCGGCGAAATCATAATCAGGCCGTTGAAAACCGCCGGGTTGCGCAGCGCGGCGTGCGCCGCCGCAATCGCGCCCACCGCCACCCCGCCGATACCCAGGTCGGTCGAGTCAATGCGGTAATGCGTCTGGATGAAGGGCAGCAGTTCGGTCAGCAGTGAGGCGTAGTGGCGGTCGTTGCTGACGTATTCTTTCAGGCGTTCCTGCTGGCTGCCGCTTTGCAGCATGGCGATGACGACCGGTTTCATGCGCTCATGTTTGATGAGCGCGTCGGCGATGGCCGGCACTTGCAGCGGCCCGGCGGCCCACTGGCCGTCCTGGAGGATGAGCATCGGGTAGACCATACCGGAACGGTCGTAACCGGGCGGGGTATATACCCACAGCTTGCGCCCTCTGAACCCAAGCTGAACGCTGTCTACCAGATGTTCGTAAACGCGCCCGCGCGGCACGCCCTTCAAAGCCGTCCAGTCGGGGAATGGGCGCGCGTCCCCCATCCGCAGCACCGAAACCATCTGCTGGGCGGTTTCCATCCGCAGCGGGTTGCGGGCATCGAAGCGCCAGTAGTTCGAGATGCGCCCCACGATGTCGGTTTCGGTCGCCAGCGGCGTCATCGGGTCGTCCACCGCCAGCAGGTAATCCAGCAGGTCGTCGGGCTGGAAATCGCGGGTGATGTACCACAGGCTGGTGCCTTCCAGACGGGTCATCGGCACGAACGGCGGATCGCCCTTCACGGTATCCAGGTTGAGCGCCACGCTGCGGCGGCTGCCCAGGCTGGTGAAAATGAAGGTGGCGCGTTTGCCCTGCACCCAGGGCCAGGTCGGGCGTTCCATCAACAGTTCATCTACCAGTTCCTGTCGTTCCTCGTCGCTGGCGGCGCGGCGGGCTTCAGCCAGAAAGCTCTCGAACGAATTCCACCGGGGCATTGGCTATGCTCCTCTGATCGTCATTATGAATTCATAACTGCGATTGTATCACTGCCGGGGCTGAAAGCATAATCCACTTGCCCCAATCGGATAGCGATAGGATAATTAACCTCAGCCTGGCTTTTCATTGTCAAGCTGGCGGGGTTTATCTATACCGTTTTAAGGAGCGCCCGTGACACGGTTCGTACAACGTTTTCGATTGCCGCTGATTTTGCCTCTGCTGCTGCTGACCTGTGCGGCGCTGCCCGGCCTGGCCGCTGCTCAGACTTCCATTGACCAACTGCCGGTGGATGAAACCGGCATCCCCTTGGTGGCGCGGGTGAACGACGCCCCGATCACGCTGCCGGCTTTCCAGCGGGCGCTGGCGCGCCGCCAATTCGACATGGCCGCTGCCGACCCGCTGGCACTGGAAGCCGAAGTGCTGGAACAGCTGATAGACCAGGTGTTGATCGGGCAGGCAGCGGCAGCCCAGGACATCACCATCAGCGACGAGGAA
Organism: Chloroflexota bacterium; assembly: GCA_013388735.1. GTDB lineage: Bacteria > Chloroflexota > Anaerolineae > Aggregatilineales > Phototrophicaceae > CFX2. Next base: position 33,904 of record JACAES010000001.1, read on the forward strand.
GTGCAGGCCGAACTCCAGATTAACCTGGAACTGGCGGGCAGCCCGGAGGACTGGCAGGCATGGCTGTCGCTCAACGGTTATTCGGAAGCCGAATTCATCGAAACGCTGCGCATGACGCTGCTGACCAACCGCGTGCGCGACCTGCTGACCGCCGATTTATCCGGCGACGTGACGCAGGTTCATGCCCGGCATATCCTGGTGCAGACCGAAGCGGAAGCCTTTGATCTGATGGCGCGGCTGCAAGCCGGCGAGGATTTTGGGGCGCTGGCCGCTCAGGTTTCGCTGGACGATACGACCGCGCGCCTGGGGGGCGACCTGGGCTGGTTCGTCCGCGAAGAACTGCTGGTGCCGGAACTGGCCGATGCAGCCTTTATGCTGTCGCCCGGTCAGGTGGGCGGCCCGGTGAGGACGGCACTGGGGTATCATATCGTGCAGACGCTGGAAAGCGGCAGCCGCCCGGTCGAGCCGGAGCGCCGCGTGTACATCGCGCAGGCGCGTTTTGAAAACTGGCTGACGTCTGTCCGCCAGGTTGCGATCATCGAACGGTATCTGTGAGGTAGAGCGCGGTGGGCAAAAACCGGATTTATAACCTCATCAGTCTGGTATTCCTGCTGCTGTCGCTGGCGGCGATTCTTCTGGTAATCGTGCGGCTGCTGGGGCCGGCGGCCATCTGAACGCGAGGCAACAATGGGACAGGGTTCGTCACGCATCTATAATCTGATCAGCATCGTTTTTCTCGTTCTAACGATAGCCGTCATCGTGCTGGTGGTCACGCGGCTGTTTGGCCCCGCGCCGGTCGTGCAGACGGTGGCCGATCTGCCGACGCCGTTCACGCTGCCCACGCTCACGCCGTCCAGCACGCCGACCAGCACACTGCCGCCGACTCTGACCCTGACACCGACCGACACGCTGACGCCGACCGACACCGCCACGCCCACGCCGACGATCACGGTATCACCGACGATCACCGATACACCCGGCCCGACCGACACGCCCAGCGCCACGCCCACGCCGTCTGTCAGCCCGACGCCCACGCCGACGGCCACGCCGACCGGCCCGACCAATACGCCCAGCCCGACGACTTCGCCGTATCTGTTCGGGCTGCGCGACGATCAGGTGGTGTATACGCAGAACTTCGCCAACAGCGCCGGCTGCGCCTGGCAGGGCATCGGCGGGCAGGTGATAGACCTGAACAACGTGGCCGCCAATGGGTATCAGGTACACATCTTTGGCCCGGCCATCGGCGACCGCTTCGTGACCAGCGGCTCCAATTCGCTGTACGGCGCGGGCGGCTGGGAACAGCCGGTAGACAACAAAATCAACGGCAATACGTATTATGTCGAACTGTTGAGCGCGGGCGGTACGCCGATTTCGCCGCGCATCGAAGTGGTTTTCCCGCTGGACTGCACCAAAAACGTGGCGCTGGTTAACTTCATCCAGATTCGGGAACGATGAGCGCTAAAGAGCCGGGCGGCATCCGGCGCGTCACGCGCAAAGACCGCAAACGCAGGCTGGAAACGGGCGAGCTGATCTTCCCGCCGGAAGCTGAAGCCGCCCCGGATGAGCCAGAAAAGCCCGCCGCGCCTGAAGCAACTGATGAAACCCCGGCGGACGCACCGGTCATGGCGGCAGTCGAGCCGCCCTCGGTTGAAGCCACGCCTGCCCCGGTGCATCCAGGGCGTTTTCCGCCGCTGGCCTTCGAGCCGGAGCGCGAACCCGAACGCCCGCGCCGCGCCCCGGCTGCCGCGCCGCCCCGTCGGGCAAATTCTCTGCTGCCAAACCTGATTTCGATCCTCTTTATTGTGGCGACTCTGGTCGTCGCCGGCTGGTTCGTGCTGGTGTGGAACAACCCCTATACGCCGCTCAACCCGTTCCCGCCCTATACGCCGCTGCCGCTGATTATCACCACCACGCCGCTGCCCGCGCCGCCGACGCTTTCGCCCACGCCCGCGCCGCCGACGCCTTCGCTCACCTTCACGCCGCTGCCGGTCGAAGCGTTCGCTACCGCTGCGCCGTTTCCGTTCGCGCTGGTCGAAACCGGCGTGGTATACACGCCCAATGGCAACGGCGAAGGCTGCGCCTGGGCCAGCCTGGCCGGTTCGGTGACGGATGTCAGCGGCGCGCCGCTGGATGGTTATCAGGTGCGGGTGAGCGGCGAAGGCCTGGAGCAGACGGTTTTCACCGGGGCGGCGCTGACCTATGGGCCGGGCGGTTTTGAACTGCCGCTGGGCGAAGCGCCCCGCGCCGCCGAATACAGCGTGCAGCTTTTCGATCCTGACGGCGCGCCGGTATCGGACGTTTACCGCGTCCTCACCCGCGCCGACTGCGATGGCAACGTAGCGATCATCAGTTTTGTAAGGTAGGCGCGGTCTTCTGAACCTGCCCATCTGGAAATACACGGAACTAATCAGCCTCAGAAATCGTCTTTGCGCTGTTCGTTTTCAGATCAACAAGGAGCAGACACGTGCGTTTGATTGCAGTTCTGGCGAGCATCTTCAGCCTGATCGTTTTCGCGGCAGCGGCGCAGGACATAGACGACCTGGCCGGCACGTCGTGGCAGCTTGTTTCCGGCGGTGGGGCGACCATCACGCTTGAATTTGGCGAGGATGGCCGCGCCGGTGGGTCGAGCGGGTGCAACACCTACGGCGCAAACTATACGGCTGACGCCGGCAGCATCAGTTTCAGCGCGGCGGTCAGCACGCTGATGGCCTGCGCCGAAGATGCGATGGCGCAGGAGCGCGACTACCTGGCGGCGCTGGAAGCGGCGACCGCTTACAAACGCGACGGCGACCGGTTGACCATCACTTACGGCGATGGACAGCAGTTGGTTTTTGCGCGGCGGGCTGCGCTGGCCGGGACGCAGTGGCAGTTGCAGTCTTTCGACGGCGCGCCGGTCGTCGAAGGCACGACCATCACGCTTGAATTTGGCGGCGACGATCAGATCGCCGGGGACAGCGGGTGCAACCGCTACGGCGCGGCTTACACGCTGGATGGCGACACCATCAGCTTTGGCGCGATCTTCAGTACGCGGCGCGCCTGCATCATCGAAGGCAGTGCGGAACAGGAACAGGCTTATTTCGCCGCCCTGCAAACGGCGACTGCATACATACTGGACGGCGACCGGCTGACGGTCGTTTATGGCGACGGCGCGGAGCTGGTTTTTGCGCGCGTGCTGGCGCTGGCCGGCACGTCGTGGCAGCTTGAGTCGCTGGCCGGCGCGGCGGTTTCCGACGGTCTCATCACTCTCGAATTCGGCCGAGATGGCCGGGTTTCCGGGTCGGGCGGGTGCAACCGTTACAACGGCGGCTACGCCGTCGAAGGCGACGCGATCACGTTCGGGCAGGTCGCCGCTACGCTGATGGCCTGCGCCGACGGCGGCACGATGGAACAGGAAGCGGCTTACTTCGCGGCGCTGGCGTCGGCGACGATGTTTGAACTCACTGCCGAATGGCTGACCATCACCTATGGCGAAGGGCAGCAGTTGGTGTTTGTGCCGTCGGTCGTCGCCAGCACGTCGCCGTAAAGGGGCATCAGCGCGCGGTCACGCTCAGGGTATAGGGCATGGGGACGGTCGTCGTCGGGGCGAAGGGCGCGATGACCAGCGTCACCTGGTTGACGCCCTCGGCCAGCGGCAGCATCCACGACGATTCCTGCGGGGTCATCCAGCGCATGAAAGCGGCCTCGCGCCCGCTGTGCCGGATGGCCTGCACCCAGGCGCGCTGCGGCAGGCGGTTATCTATCCGCAGCCAGCCCTCGGCCAGCCAGCCGCCGTCGTCGCTTTCAAAGCCGCTGCTGTAGCCGATCTCCGGGATGCTCACCTCGTCCAGCGCCAGCCCCGGCTGATTGATGGCGTCGTCGGTAATCATTTCAAAGCGCACCAGGATAGGCCGCCCGGCATAAGCGTCCAGCGGCAGGCTTTCGTCCAGCCAGCCGCCGCTTGCGCCGCTGTATCCCGGCCCGTAGGCGGCGCTGTGCGGGTTGGCCTCGGTGGTGTGCGGCGTACTGAGGATGTCCCAGGTCGCGCCGCCGTCCTCGCTGACCATCACATAAGCATAATCCCAGCTTTCTTCCAGGTGATACCAGACGCGATAATTAAGCGTGGCGCGGCTGACGCCGGACAGATCAAAAGCGCGGGTGAGTGTGGTATCGCTCATGTCACCCCGGTTGCTGTACCACATCCACTGACCGCCGGCGGCGTCCACCGGCAGCAGCTTCACCGTCTCCGGCGCGGCCAGGCTGATGTCCAGCGCGGTCAGGCCGTCCAGGTTGGTCAGCACCGTGTAATCGGCGCTGTACTGGCTGGTGACGCCCGCCGCCAGATACGGGTAGGCCGTGATGGTGGCGCGCGGCGCGGCGCCGGGCAGGCCGTCCGGCAGCAGCCGGTAGCCGTAGCGCCCATCCGCCAGCGTCGGGTCGAGCAGGAAATTCGCCAGCGTCCAGTCCGCGAACAGGTCATTTACGCCGGGCTGGCCGAGTCCCCTCAGGATGCGCTCGAACGTATCCAGGCCGACGCCGGAATCGGCGCTGATGGCCCGCAGCGCGTCCAGGCCGTAGCGTTCGTAAACATAGGTGACGAACAGCAGCGACGCGCCATAATGCGGCGTGCGCGGGCCGTCCTCTGACCAGGTGTTCAGCTGTGTGCCGGGCGCGCTCAGAAAGCTCAGCGCCGCGCCGGGGTCGTCGTACAGATAAAGCTGCGTGAAGGTGGAAAAACCTTCGTTCAGCCAGATGGCATCATTGGCCTGAAGGTTGGCGCGGATCATATGCTGGAACTCGTGCGCCACCACGCTCTGCACGAGGGGCGACGCGACCGCCTCCGGTTGGATGGTGTCCAGGTTGAACAGGAACATTTCGTGCTGGTTGCTGGTGGGCTGCACAACCGCCGGGTAGGTATGGCGGCTGGCGAAATAGGCGGCCACGCCCGGCCCCAGGCCGTAAGCGAACAGCCCGTAAATGCGGGGGTCGCCATCCACGCCCGGCGAGGCTTCGCTGCCCCACAGGTCGCGCACCTGGGGATAGATGGCCGTATCGAAAGCATCGGCCAGGGCGCGCAGATCGGCGTCGTTAAGGGGCGTGATCGGTGTGCCGTCCGGCAGCGTGTCCTGCACCCATAAGAGAAGGTGCTGTCCCATCATGCGCAGCGCGGCGGAAACCTGAAATTCCCGATTTTCGCCGGAGTTCAAAACCCAGAAGGTCTGCCGGTCGCCGATCTGCGGCGAAGGGGGAGCGGACGGCGTGGGCGGGACAGTCTGAAGGCCGCGCAGGCGGCGCGCCAGTTCAACCGGGTCGGCCAGTGGGACGGTTGTGCTTTCCAGGGCGGCCAGTGTGGGGTAGGCAGAGGGCGCGCGCGGTGGCTGTGCCTGTGCCGGCATCCAGCACAGCGCGGTCAGCAGCAGGGCGATTACCGGAAGATTAGGCTTTAACGAACCACCCGAACGCCGGAGGAATGCCGTCATGGTTCGCCCGGCTACACACTGGGATGAACGGTGGCGCGCAGCAGATGGTCGAGTTTCTGCGCGCCTTCGCGCAGCGTTTCGCCCAGGAACACGCCGGGAATCAACTCGCGCAGTTCAGGCTTATGGTTGAAGGCCATGCCGCCAAAACCGACGATCAGTTTATTGCCCTGAATGGTTTCCGGCAGATGCTGCGGCCACTCCGCCAGCGCGCGCGCCGGGACTTCGGTCATCGCCACCAGCACCACTGCCGGCGCGCGAATCTGCCGCGCCAGCGCGCCCAGGTCGGACAGCGGGACGGACTGCCCCAGGTAAGCGACCGGCCAGCGCAGCCGGCGCAGCAGTACACCCAGCATCAGCAGGCTGCCTTCGTGCCATTCTTCCGGCGCGCAGGCCAGGATGGTGGGCGCGACCCCGGCGAACGGGATGGGGCCGGTGGACATCCACATCAGCAAATGCTGGCGCAGGAAGTTGGACGCCAGATGTTCGGTGGCGATGCTGATTGCGCCATCGTGCCAGGCCTGACCGATGGCGTCCAGCGCCGGGCCGACCACCTCCAGCACCAGGTCTTCTATCGAGTACAGGCTCAGGAGCTGGCCCAACAGACGGTCGGCCTGCTGGGTATCGTGCGCCATCAGCACTTCGGCCAGCCGCTCCCGGAAAACCGGGAAGGACGGGTCTACCGGCGGCGCGGGCGGCTGTGACAGGCTGGCGAACGGCGCATCAGGGAAGCGCCCCTCGCGTTCCAGGTGTTGCAGGGCGCGGATGGCCTGGCCGGTCTGCATCCCTTCGTCCACCCGCGCCTTGACCCACCGCAGCCGCAGCACCTCTTTTTCCGAACACAGACGATGGCCGCCCGGCGTGCGCGTGGAATCGGGAAAGCCGTAGCGCCGCTCCCACACGCGCAGCGTGGCAACCGGGATGCCGGTCATACGCGAGACGAGGCCGATATTGTAAAGCGGTTCTTCGCTGGGCTTGGACTCGGAACTGAAGGGGTTCATGTGGTGTAACATCGCTTGTTAGCTCGCGGGACTTATGTTTTATCCCGCGACGGCTTTTCAAAAGCTGTTCAATATGTAGTCATGTTACCATACTTGTTGGGCAAAAACAAGCAGGGAATCGGAAGGGGGTGTATTTCACTTCAGTCGAGTCGTGAGGGGATGGCGCGCGTGCCATCCCCTGTTTCGTCACGCTGTCCGCCGGGGCGGCCATGCCCTCACCGTGTCGAAAAACGCACCTCGAACGGCACGCGCTGGCCGGGCTGAAACGCCAGCGGCAGGCGCACTCGCCCCGCGCCGGATACCGTCACCGGCTGCCCGGCGGCAGACGCTTCGATCTGCTCCGCGTCCAGCGGCAGGTGAAGATACAGCGCTCGGCTGCCCGCCCCCGCCGCGCGATATTCCCCGGCGATTCGCCCCGGCGCGACTTCCAGCCGCAGCAGCGGCACATCCAGCACGAAGCGCGGACGCGGCACCGCCGGTCTGATGTCCAGGCCGTCGCCTTCCGGCGCGGGTTCGATGCCGCACACACGCAGCAGCCCCAGCAGCGCCATCGCATCCTGGTTGGCGTTCATGACCGGGAAGTCGGTCATCGGCGTGGCCGGGCTTGACCACGTTCCGCCCGGCAGGTCGGAAGCCGTGCCGTTGATGCCATCCGGCCCTGACCAGATGTTGAACCAGATGTTGGGATACACATGGGCGTGCATGGCGAAGGTGTTGCGATTTAACGAGCGCCAGGCCAGGTCGGGGCGGTTGCAGCGGGCGTAAGCCCAGGTCAACAACTGCGAGATGGCCGGCCAGACCATGCCGCCGGGCAGCAGCGCCCCGCCGATGGGCGATGGGTCGTCCAGTTCCGTTTTAAGTTTTTCGATCAGCGCCGCTTCTTTGCCGTCCCAGGCCGCCAGCCCGCTGATGAGCGCCCAGGGCTGCGCTTCCAGGTCGAGCCGGTTTATCGTCACCGGGTTGTCGCGGCTGTCCCGCAGGATGGCGCGGTTGTACCAGCCGCCGGGATTCCACTGCCGGGCGGCGGCTTGGCGCAGACTCGCCAGCCGTTCGGGGTCGGCCATGCGGGCGGCCAGTTCCGGGGCGCGCGGGGTCAGGATCGCGCCCAGCAGCGGCAGCACATGTAAGGCCATCTGCGTATTGGGGACGGACTCGCCGTTTTCCTTCGAGTTGCTGTAGCTGACGCCGAACAGGCCGTCGCGCAGGGCGGTTTCCAGCACAATCGAATCCGACCAGTCGCCCGTCCGCACTTTGACCAGCCCGTTCACGCCGATGCCGACGCCTTCAAACAGGTGGTTGAGTTTGACCGACAGGTGATCGAGGACGGTCGTGCCGCTCGAAACGGCGGCGGGTTCGTCCGGCGGGTAAAACGGCACCTGCTCGTCCAGGAAGGCCAGATCGCCGGTGGCGGCCAAATATTCGGCCATCGCCAGCAGGAAAAACAGATCGAGATCGGACGGTTTGGTGTGCAGGTTTAAACCGGCGCGCAGCGCGCCATGACCGGCGAACGCATACGTCACCTGGCCGGTCTGCCCGTCGGTCAGGCGCATGATGAGGCGCAGCAGGTCGCGGGCCAGGCCGGGGTTCAGGTAGGTCATCGGCAGGGCGAAAAGCGCCTGATCGCGCGGCGCGCCGTCCGCGCCATGCAGGAACAGGTAGGCCGACCCCTGTGGCACGAGCCGGACGCCGTGAAAATCGCTGCGGACGGTGGACGAGAGCAGGTTGTAGGCGTGCCAGGCCATCTCGCGCTGCAAAACGGGGTCTTCGCCGGTGTAAAAATAGACCAGATTGTTCTTCCAGGCGGCGGCAGTTTGCTGCGCCGGTTCGTCCTGGCGGTAAGCGTCGAGAAAATCCAGCCCGCCGCCGGGGCGCGCCGTGCCGTAGGCATAACGCAGCCGGATACGCTGGCCGGGTTCAAGCCGCAGGTCGCGCCGCAGGATGAGGCAGTAGGGCATCAGGCCGCCCGCCGCCATCTCGACCGGGCTGCCGGGGTGGTGAGCGCGGGCGGCGTCCGGTTTAAAAGCGCCGCCCCGGCCAAAGAAAGCGGCTTTGTCCAGGTAATGAGCGTCCGGCTGGCCGCTCAGGTCAATCAGGAATACGTCCGCCGGACTCCAGTCTACCTCGCTGGCTTCGTCCGGCGGCAGCGCCTGGTCGGGTGGGGGAGTTGCCAGCTGCAACCCGAAGCGCAGCCCCGGCGGCGACTGAACCCAGGCGGCGCGGGGAGTGAAGTTGGCGTTCAGGCGGCGGCGCAGCCGGTCGCTGATGGCCGCAAACGGGCCGCTGCGCAGCCAGTACAGTTGAAGCTGGTACACGTTCACGTCCCAGTATTCGTAATGTCGCAGGTCAGCGGGGGCGCGCCGCAGGTTTTCGATCTGAACGTCCGCCAGCAGAATCGGGTCGTCGCCGTAGGGCGCGTACACCCGGCGCGTCACGCGGATGTCCCGGTAGGTGGTTTCGGTCTGGAAATAACCCATGCCAAAAATCCGGCGCGTCTGCGCGCCCGTCGGGCGATAGCGAAAGGCGGTCGCCCACACCTCGCCGCCGTCGTCCAGGTAGCCGAAACCCCCGGCATAGGTGTACGGCACGCTCAACGGGTTACGGGCGGCGGTCGGGGCGGGCGCGGCGCTCTGGGCGCTGAAGTTCTGCGCCAGTATTTCCGGCGGCAGGCCGCCGCGCGGCGGCACCTGGCCGCCCTGGGGGGCCACCCCCAACGCGGCGAACGCCCGGAGATCGGCAGCCGGCGGTTTGGGGCGCGGCGGTTGCTGCGAGAGCCGGCGCGCCAGGGACATCACCAGCCGGGCCAGCAGCAGCTGGAGGCTGAAATGCGCCGGGCGCTGATATTCCCAGGCTTCAAAGCGGTTGAGGAACACGCCGCCTCGGTCGCCCAGGTAAGCCTGTACCGTGCCGTCGTTGGACGCCAGGCCCGTGATACGAAAGTTGCCGATCTGATGCCAGTGGTCGCGGCGGTCGAGTTTTTCCGTGTTGGGGTAGCGGGCGCGGTCGTCCTGGTACTGATCGAGTTCGTAGATGTAGGCAGGCAGGCCGTCGGCGTCCAGCGTCCAGTAACCAAAACAGCCGCCGCCTTCCGTGACCGGCTGAAAGCCGCGCGGGTCGTCGGCGGCCTGGGCTGTCAGGGGCGGTGGCGATGGGCTGCGCTGGCCGTAAAGCAGCCGTTCCAGACGGCTGAGGCGGGTTTCCGGCGGGGCATCCGCCGCTTCTAAGAAGGTGCTGCGTCCGGGGGTGTGCGCCATCATCTTCCCTTCCGTAGACAGACCGATAATCCCCCTGCTTTTTAACATATTTCCGAACGTTCTGCCTGCCGGGGCATATTAAGAAAACCATGAAATCAGTCCGATACAGCCGCCAGGTGTGTTACAATAAGGGCGTTAAAACAAGCAACGGTGTACCATGATGCACGAGATACCTCTGTTTCCGTTAAACACGGTGCTGTTTCCCGGTATGCTCCTGCGCCTGCACATCTTCGAGGAGCGCTACCGGGTCATGATCGCGCGCTGCCGGCAGACGGGCGAGCCGTTCGGCGTGGCGCTCATCCAGGAGGGGCAGGAAGTCGGCGGCCCGGCGGAGCCGCATCTGGTCGGCTGCACGGCCTATATCACACAGGTCGAAACGCTGGCCGATGGCCGGATGAACATCACCGTCGTCGGCCACGAACGTTTTCAGATTCATGCGCTCAAACACGATCAGCCCTACCTGGTGGGTCTGATCGAGGGTTATCCGCTGGCGAAGCCGATCTCGGAAGGTGTCGAGGACATCAGTCAGGCTTTGCGCGCCTGGGTGCGGCGTTATCTGCAGGTGCTTTCGCAGGCCAGCGAAACGCCTTTGGACATGCAGGAATTACCGTCCGACTGGCAAAAACTGGCTTACCTGGCATCCTTCCTCATCCAGCTTCCCCCCGCGCAAAAGCAGGATTTGCTGGTCATCAACCGCGCCGAAGAGTTGCTTAACCGGCTGCGAACGCTGTACCGCCGCGAGGTGACGCTGCTGCAAACCATGCTGGTGCCGCACGAGGAGGAATCCATCGGCCCGTTTTCGGCCAACTGAATATATCGCGTCTCAAACGTCTGCTCAATCTGGCCGGGTGGGGCATCGCGCTCGGTTTTCTGGCGCTGGCGGCGCTTTGATGCCCCACAGGGCGGCGGCGCAAAAAAAGCTGGGCGGCGAAACCGGCCCACAGCAGGGCGCGGGGCGTCAGCGTTCGAGCGGTTGGAGCGGCCATCGTCATCATCTCGTCTCCCATCGGCGCGCCGGACATTATAGCGCGTTCCGGCGGATTATTGGGGAATCAAAAGGCGCGGCTCAGGGCGATCGCTTCAACACCATTCAGACCCCCTCTACATCTCCCCCGAATTCGGGGGAGACTTTGCCGCCGCTGTGTTTTAGCTCCCTCGCCGAATTCGGGGAGAGACGGGGTGGGGTCAAAAGGCGCAAGCCTGCTGATTGAGACGCGGTATCTTCATGCGACTACCCTGAGACGCGGCCAGCGCCGCGCCTTGTGTCGGTGATTGAGCGGAAAGCGGCTTTATTCCACCAGCCGTTCGGATTCGACGTTCAGCGCCACCCAGCGCGGGATGGGAAAGCCGTTGAAGGCCGCCGCGTATTCGTTGGTGTACGCCCCGGCATCCAGGAAAACCAGCCGGTCGCCGATGTGAACTTCCGGCA
>JACAES010000144.1 GCA_013388735.1 Chloroflexota bacterium
ATTAGGGATTACGATTGTTATGAAATGCTCACGTGATTCACGCGCACTTGTGTGCTACAATCCAACGCGGGAATGGAAAATACGCTAGAACATCATGGCAGATCAGTCCAACATCATCCTCCATATCCGTGACCTGAGCAAAACCTACCGGGAAGCCGGGCGGTCGCGCAAGGTACTGGATGGCGTGAATCTCGATATTCAATCGGGCGAGTTTTTCGTCCTCCTTGGTAAAAGCGGCAGTGGTAAGAGTACGCTGCTAAACCTCGTCAGCGGTATAGACAAGCCGGATGCAGGGTGCATTTCCGTCGGCGGCACGGACATTACTGCCCTGGACGAACGCCGGCAGACCCTTTTCCGGCGCGACCACATCGGCATCATTTTTCAGTTCTTTAACCTCATTCCCACTTTGACGGTTCTGGAAAATATCACCCTGCCCGGCGAACTGCGGGGCGAGCGCCGACGCGAGATGCAAAAGCGCGGCCAAACCTTGCTGGATCGGGTGGGGCTGGCCGACCGCGCCGACGATTTTCCCGATCAATTGAGCGGCGGCGAGCAGCAGCGAGTGGCGATCGCGCGGGCGCTGGCGCGCGAGCCGATGCTGGTGCTGGCCGATGAACCGACCGGAAACCTGGACGAAGAAACCGGAACGCGCGTGATGCAGCTGTTGCTGGAGCTGACCCGCGGCGCCGGTAAAACGCTCCTGATGGCAACCCACAACCCGGAGATCGTGCCGCTGGCTGACCGGGTGTGCCGTATTCACGACGGCCAGCTTGTTATCACGCGCGGCACAGCGGTTAGCGCCCTGCAAGGCCGCGCCATCTAATATTGACTGAAGATTTTGCTGTTCTTTGCTGAGCTAACATTGTAAGTTTGAAAGGTCATCAGCAATGGCAGACCCTGACCCCAAAATCATGAAGCAGCTTCTGGCCGATTTGCGCGGTTTTGATAAACAGAAGCGCCGCACGGCTGTGATGAAACTGGGTATGGTGGGCGGCGATGAGGCCGTTCGCGCCCTCATCATGACGGTCAGGAACGATCATGAGGATTTAATCGCCAGGGGGAGAGCGGCTTTTATGCTGGGGCAGCTTCGTGACCTGCGGGCTGTTGAACCCCTGATTCAGGCGTTAACAGCGCCAGGCCACCAGACCCCGGTTTTTGCTGCCGAGGCACTGGGTAAAATCGGCGACCGGCGGGCGGTGATGCCGCTGATCGCGCTGATGGACTCTGACAACGAAGCTTTCCGCGAAGCGGCGCTGGAGGCGCTGCGGCGTCTGGGGTACAAGCTTCGCCAGCCGGAGTAAACGTTTCGCGTTTTAATTTAATCCCGGCGCAGGGGGATTGTCACGGCTTATGATTCCGATTGATGTACCCCTGACGACTGCCTACCTGAAGGAAATGGTTCAGATCAATTCGATCAACCCCGGCCTTTCTCAGGGCGGGGCGGGTGAAGGCGCAGTCGCGGGTTGGCTTTCTCGCACCTGTAAAGAATTGGGATTGGACGTTCGGTTGCAGGAAACCGCGCCGGGACGCTCCAACGTGCTGGCGCGCTGGCCGGGCAGCGGCGGCGGTAAAAGCCTGCTGCTGACCGGGCATACCGACGTTGTTGGCGTCGAAAATATGACCGGCAACCCGTTCGATGCGCGCGTTGAAAACGGACGCCTGTACGGGCGCGGCGCGCTGGACATGAAAGGTGGGCTGGCGTCCATCCTGGGCGCGGTGGCGGCGCTGCGCGCGATGGCCTTCCAGCCGGCAGGCGATCTGTGGCTGGGTTTTGTCACCGATGAGGAGTACAAGAGCAGCGGGACGGAAATGATGGTTCAGGAAATCCGCCCGGATGCCGCCATCCTCACCGAACCGACCGGCCTGCAAATCTGCATCGCCCACAAAGGTTTCGCCTGGCTGTCTTTAAACACGATTGGCAGGTCGGCGCATGGCAGCCTGTATAACGCGGGCGTGGACGCTATTGTCAATATGGGCCGGCTGCTGGCGCGCCTGGAATGCCTGGAACATGATCGCCTGCCGGGGCGCGAACATCCCCTGCTGGGGCGGTCTTCCGTTCATGCCAGCACCATCACCGGCGGCGTGGGCTGGAGTACCTACCCCGACCGCTGCGAACTGCGAATCGAACACCGCCTGCTGCCGGACGAAAAAGCCGAATCTACGCTGGCATGGTGGCGCGAAACGCTGGCGGAACTGGCTGCCGCCGACCCACAGTTCCGGGCCGAAGTGCAGCTTGATTTTGCCCGCCCCGGTTATGAGATCGCGCCGGACGCGCCCATCGTGCGCGCGCTGGACGGCGCTTACAGCCGGACGACCGGAGAAGCGCCGATTTATATGGGGATGCCTGCCTGGCTGGATTCGGCTATCCTGGGGCGCGAAGGCATTCCGACCGTGATCTTTGGACCCGGCGGCGAAGGCGCGCACGCAGCGGTGGAATACGTGAACCTGGACGAAGTGTTCCGCTGCGCGGCAGTGCTGGCGGAAGCAGCGACAGGCTGGACGGGCGCTGCTTCCTGAACGGATTTGAGTTTTTAACGGAAAGGGCAGGATGCCCTGCCCTTGAAGTGTGTCAGACAACCGGTTCTTTGAGCGGCTTGCGGTAAATCGGCACGGCGAAATCCACGAAATAGGCCCATCCTTCGCCCGCCAGCAGGCGGCGCTGGCTGCTGTCCAGTTTCAGCACCGTATCATTATCGCCGGAATGCAGTTCAATCGTCAGTATATCGCTGCCGTCGTCTTCCAGTTCCTCAAAACAGCGCCGTTCGTAACCCATCGGATACTGTAGAAAACGGCCCAGGCACCGCTCGCAAAAGGCGAGGTGTGCGTCGCACAGATCACGATTAATCTTCACCCGCATGATACAATCCCCTCTTTACCTTATTCACATTTACCCTTAAAACAAGGCGCAAGGGGAAGTGTTGAATGTCATGCGACAGACGTATATTTTGTACTGGCGTTTAACAGGAATTTAAAAATCTGGCCGGTTTGAGCTTAAAAAGGCGGTTCGTCCTTGTCCAGGTCAGCGGTTAGGGGGCGGGAAGCCGGCAGGTCGCGTGTGCGCCGCAGTTCGCCGGTCTGACGCAACGCCGGTATTGAGCCGGTTGTGCGGCGCAAATCGGCGGGCAGCGGTCGCCGGGCAAACGCGAATACGTAAATGACGAAACCGAGCAGCGTCATGAAGGCCAGCGCGATCAGCGCCCCCGCGCCTGAAACCAGCAAGCGCATTACATCCAGCGGCGGCGCGGTTGTGGTTGGGCTGGCGGTTGCGGCTTCCGGGATGGTCGTTACCTGCGCGCCGAAATCGACAACGGTCGGCAGGCCGCTTTCGGTGATGCTGGTCGTGATGGTCTCCGGCGTGGTGGCGGTATACGCCGCGCTGGTGATGACGACAGTATACTGGCCGGTGGGCAAAAACTGGAAACAGATCACGCCCTGTGCCGACGTAGGTGACGACTCCATCAGGGCGCTGGCGATAATCAGGCCGCCGGCATCCAGCAGGTTAACGCCCACATCGCGCCGAATGAACTGTTCGCCGGCGTCGTAGCGCCCGTTGCCGTCGCTGTCCTCAAACGCGCGCACGCAAAGCTGGCCGCCGCTCTGGGCGGCAGCGAGGCCGGAAATCGCCGTCAGCGCCAGCATCAAAAGCCCGATACGCTTGAACATCCCGGTGGCTCCTGTCAACAAACCATTCCAGCGCCGGTAACGGCAAACCACAATTCACCCCGGCATCAGCGGCGGCGCAAGGCAAAGGCGATACCGAGGCCGCCCAGCAGGACGATGCCCGCCAGCCCCAGCACAATATAGCCGCTGATGGAAAGCAGTTGGTCGGTTAACGACTGCGCGGCGGGTTCTTTGGGTGCAGTTTCGTCCACCAGGCCGCCGGCATCGGCGGGTGGCGGGGCGGCGGGCTGCACGCCCTGGGCTGCGCCGAATGCCAGGTTAACCCGCGCGCCGGGGCCAAGCTGCAAGCGGAACTGGTTGGACGTGGTCAGACCGTACCCATCCGGCGCCGTCGCCGCCGCGACATAATCCCCGGCGGCCAGGTCGCTGAAGCAGTAAGGTTCGGATATACCGTCGGTCTGGTGGCTGCCGACCGCTGCCGCGCCCTGATTGAGGACGATGCCGCCGCCGGGCAGCAGGTTTTCCCCGCTTTCCTGGATGCGGTTCTGGTTGCGGTCGTCGAAGATGAACACGCAGACCGAGCCGCTGGTCGCCGCCGGGTTGACGATATTAGACGCGACTTCCGTCACCGGGGCAGGCGCCGGAGGTTGTGTTGGCTCCGGCGCAGTGGTCGGCGGGGCAGGCGGCTGTTCTTCTGTGGCAGGCGGCTGTTCCTGGGCGGGCGGCTGCTCGGCAGTGGGCGGGGCGGCCTGGTCTACGACGGCGCTGTCCTGCGTGGGCGGCACGGCTTCCGGCGTACCTGCCGCATCAGCGCCGCTTCCCGCGCCCGGCTCCGGCGTTTTGATGACGAGCTTCTGGCCGGGGGTGATGTAGCGAGGGGAAGCCAGGTTGTTCAGTTCCAGGATTTGCGTGCGGGTGACGCCGTAAGCAAAAGCGATGCTATCCACCGTGTCGCCGGCCTGCACGACATGAACAATCGAGCCGTCATCCTGGGCGGCCTGCGGCACGACGAAGGCGACCACGGGCGGCGGTGTGGGGGTGGGTGTGGCCGCGCTGGGTGCTGCGCCGCCGCCACCACCGACCGTCAGCGAGGCCGCGTCCCAGTAGGTGATATTAATATCCGAAAAGTTCGTCTGGGTCGAGTACATGAAAAAAGTGACAGCGCTGCCGGTGGCAGTGGCGTCTACGATCATCTGCTGCCAGCCACCCTGTTCGTGCGGCGAGATGAACGCCGCCCACACGATTTCGGGCGCGTTCGGGTCGGTGCCGCCGTCGGGGTCAATACCCACGCGGGTGCGCGCGCCGGACTCGACCGATGAGCTACAGTTGCCGGAGGGCTGACCATTCTTGCGTTCCAGGTTGCAGGTTTTAACCTGCCCCCAGGCGAAAGCGCGCACATTTGTGCCGGGGGTGATGCCGGTAGAAACCGTCTGGAAGATGGCAGAAGTACAGCTTACAAAGCCGCAGTCCACGCTCAGGGCGCGGATGCCTTCCAACGGTCTGGGGTAGCCGCTTTCCGGGTGCGGGTTGATGGTCACGCGGTCGGAACGGTCGTAAAAATCGCCGCGCGGCGTGCTGGGCAGCCAGTAGTCCCAACCGCCGTTGGGCATATAAATGGCTTTTTCGCCACCCCGCTTCTGGATGTAAGCGCCAAAACTGCCCTCTTCCATGCTGGGGTTGTTCAGCAGATTATCTTGCGCCTGCACTCCCGTCAATCCAACGATCAGGCATAAAACCGCTGCCATCCCAAGCCTGAGTACGCGCATTTCGGTAAACTCCGAATCTTAAAACAACAAACTCGCTGGCCTAATCCAGCGGCGCGGATTATAACACGGGGAGGCGGAGTGTCAACGGTACGGCTTTTTCCGTCCCCTGGCGCGTAGGTGAAACGGAGGGTGAAGATGCTGGACTTATTGATCGGGACCGGCAATGTCGGAAAAGTGAACGAGTACCGGGCGCTGCTGGCCGGCGTGCCGGTGAACCTGTTTGATCTGCATGACGTGGGGTTGGCCGACCTGGACGTAGAAGAAGACGGCGGGACGCTGGAGGCCAATGCGCGCCTTAAAGCGCGGGCATACGCCGATGCCGGCGGGCGGCTGACGCTGGCCGACGATACCGGCCTGATCGTGGATGCCCTGGGCGGCGCGCCCGGTATTTATCCGGCGCGTTACGGCGGCCCCGGCCTGACGATGGCGCAGCGCCGCGCCCGGCTGCTGGCAGAACTGGCAGGCATCCCGGCGGCGGAGCGAAGCGCCCGTTTCGTGTGCGTGATCGTCGCCGCGCACCCGCAGGCCGGCGAGATGCTCAGCTTTGAGGGGGTTTGCGAGGGGCAGATCGCGCTGGCGGAAGCCGAAGGCGAACATGGCTTTGGTTATGACGCGATCTTCATCCCCCAGGGTTCTGACCGGCCCTTGAGCCTGATGCCGATGGCGCAGAAGAATCAAATCAGCCACCGGGGACAGGCCGTCCGGCGGCTGATTCCGTATTTGCTGAGTCTGGCGAACGGCTAACCGCGCAGCGGAACGAGCAGGTTGGCCGCCTGTTCAAAAGCCTGGACTACTAAATTGGCGCGCGGCAGCCAATCCTGCGCCGCGATTCCGGGTGAGCCGGTATTGCAGGCGGTGGTGAACGCATTCACGCCTTCGCGCATTCCCTTCAGCCCGGTATTCACCAGGTCGGCGGCCAGTTTCAGGTTCGGCAGCGCATCGGCGATGTCCTGCGGCAGCGCATAATCGGCGGCGATGGTCGGCGGGGACTGCCGCCATTCCTGGCAGCCGACGGTCGTGCCGCTGGACTGCGCTTCCGTCCAGAACTGAATCAGCAGCGTCGTCGGCCCGCGAAAAGCCGTCATATCATCTATGATGCGCTGCAAGGCGTCTACATGCTGGTGGGAGGGCAGCGGCGTGGGCGATGGGCCGGCTTCGGTGGGTATTTCGGTCGGCGCGATGGTTTCCGGCGTGGGTGTGTTTTCGGCAATCGTCTGGCTAAGATCGGGCGTTTCGGTCGCCGGCGGGGGAGTGTTGGCGTTCGATCTGCCGCCGGGCTGAAGCAGCCCGGACAGCGCCACCCCGGCAACCACTGCTGCCGAAAGGAGCAGGCTGATCGCCGCTTTCACCAGGCCGCGCGTCGGGATGCGCGGACGCCGGCCCATCTTCCCCTTGAGCGCCACGTCTTCGAGCAGCTGCCCGACACGCTCCTGGTCTTCGTTCCAGGCTTCTTCCAGGGCGCGGAACATGCCCAGCGCATAACGGGCGTTTTCGCGCACCTGGCCGTCCTGGTCATTTTTGTAAGCCTGAACCAGCGCCGTGATAGCGGTCGGGTCGCCGGCCTCACCCAGCCAGGCGGCGGCTTTCCGGCGCGTTCGCGCATCTTTCGATGAGAGCAGCTTGATATTCTTTTTGACTTCGGCCTCGAAGGTTTCCAGATCGGGCATACGGCCACCTTTGACGTTCCTGAACAGACGATGCCACTCTTATCATACGGCAAGAACGCGCCGGAGGAAAGTTATGCCCTGTGGAAGTGGAAAGGGATGTATTTCACTTCAGTGCGATTTCGCCCTCATCCCCCTGACCCTCTTCTCCCGACCGCCGCTTCGCGGCTGGGAGACGGGGGAAGCAAAGGCGACGGCGCTGATTTTCGCCCCTCGCCCAGTGCCGAAGGCCCGTTCGGGAGAGGGGACGGGGGTGAGGGCCGTCCCCTGAGTGCGAGGAGGTGGGGGCAAAAGCACTCTGCACCAACTTGAAATGCACCCCCTGTGGAAACAGGTGTTGGGCTACGACCTGAGCAGCCTTGCCAGCGTGGAACTGCGGAACTTGGCGACCTTCGGCGCGATGACAAACCGGCAGTAGCTCTGGTTGGGGTTGTTTTCGTAGTATTCCTGGTGATAATCCTCTGCCGGGTAAAAAACATCGAGCGGCGTGACTTCTGTCACGATGGGGTCAGGCCAAAGCCGCTGCGCTTCCAGCGCCCTGATCTTCTGTTGGGCGGCGGCCTGCTGTTCCGGTGAATGATAAAAAATGGCCGAACGATACTGCGGGCCGACATCCGCGCCCTGGCGGTTGAGCGTGGTCGGGTCGTGGATGCTGAAAAATACGTCCAGCACGTCGTCGAAGGTGATGACCTGCGGGTTAAAACGAATCTGCACCACCTCGGCATGGCCGGTCGTGCCGTCGCAGACCTGGTGATAGGTCGGGTTGACGACGTGGCCGCCGGCATATCCCGACACCACATCCTCAACGCCTTTCAGCCGGTCGTAGATGGCTTCCAGACACCAGAAGCACCCGCCGCCCAGCGTGGCAGTTTCGGTTATAGGGGTAATCATAAATGCGCTCCTGAAAATAAAACCCGGTGTTTTGGGTGTCTTGGCAGTTCAATGCTGTTTTTGTGCCTAGTGGTGAGCGTTAGCTCATAGACACGCTTTTCAATGACAGCATATACTATAGAACGTCACCGTCTGCCGGTTATTACGCCAGCATGAGAATCCGGTGAGGCTGCCCAGGGTTGGCCGAGCGTTTGTTGACCGTAGTGTTGAGGCTGGGCGTTTGTGGTACAATCCTGGTGTAACCGGGAGATGTTATGCGCGACCTGGGCATTGTTATCGTCAACTGGAATACGCGCGATTTTCTCAAACGATGTCTGGAAACCGTCCTGGCGAGTACAGGTGATTTTACCTATCACGTGATCGTCGTGGATAATGCTTCCACCGACGGCAGCGCCGACATGGTTAGGCAGTCGTTCCCCACTGTACAGGTCATCGAAAGCCCGACCAACGACGGGTATTCCTATGCCAATAATCTGGGGCTGCGGGCTTTAGGTTTTCGCGGGGCGGGGGATGTCTCGCCGGATGCGCCGCGTTATGCGCTGCTGCTTAACCCGGATACCGAAGTGCCGCCGGATGCCCTGTTCAGGATGGTGCAGTTTATGGACTCGCGCCCGGAAGCAGGAGCCGCCGGGCCGAAGCTGGTGTTAGAGGATGGCAGTCTTGACCTGGCCTGTCGCCGCAGTTTCCCCACGCCGCTTGTTTCGTTGTATCGCTTTTCGGGTTTGTCCAGACTGTTTCCCCGCAGCCGGCGCTTTGGGCGGTATAATATGACATTCGTTGATCCCGACCAGGAAATTGAGGTAGACTCGGTCGTTGGCGCGTACATGCAGGTTCGTCGCGAGGCCATC
This sequence comes from Chloroflexota bacterium, assembly GCA_013388735.1. Classification (GTDB taxonomy): domain Bacteria; phylum Chloroflexota; class Anaerolineae; order Aggregatilineales; family Phototrophicaceae; genus CFX2. The sequence continues at coordinate 8,791 of JACAES010000144.1, forward strand.
GAGGCAGTGGGGTTGCTCGACGAAGCCTTTTTCATGTATGGAGAGGATTTAGATTGGGCGTACCGAATAAAGAAGGTAGGGTGGAAGGTCTTCTATCACCCGCTGGTGACGGTCAAGCATATCAAACGAGCTGCCAGCCGCAAGAGCCAGAAAGCCCAGTTCGAGTTTCAGCGGGCGATGCTGATCTTTTACCGGAAACATTACCGGCAGGACACGCCGCTGTGGCTGCACAGCCTGGTGATGATGGGTCTGGCGCTGAAGGGGGGCAGCGGTCTGTGGCGGGAGATGCGCCGGCCATCCAGTACCTGACGCCTCTGGCGGCACGCCCCAATCGGACGCGCTCGTATCTGCGTGCGCTGCTGCTGCTGCTGGACTTGCTGGCTCTGACCGGCGCGTTCCTGCTGGGTTACGCGGGCCGCATCGCGCTGCCGCTGTTCGGCCAGGTCGAAAAGCTGCCGGCCTTTGAGCGTTACCTGCCCACACTGGCGCTGCATGTCGCCTTCATCATCGGCATGTTTTATTTCTCGCGGCTGTATCACCCGCCGCGCGCCGCCAGCCGGATTGACCAAGCACGTAAAGTTATCGGCGTGGTTACGGTCGGCTCGCTCATCGCCAGCGCCGTGCAGGAATTGATTTTTAAGACGACGATTTTTGAAGTGGATTATTCGCGCGGCATATTCTTTTATGTCTGGGTGTTCAGTGCCGTGCTGGTCATTGTGGGGCGGGAGCTGCACCGTATCCTGCAAACACACCTGCGCGAGCGTGGTTACGACCGCGATAACCTGCTGATCGTCGGCATGGGGAAAATCGCCCGCGACATCGCGCGCCGGGTGAATGCCCATCCTGAACTGGGTTATAACATCGTCGGCGTGGTGGTTAACGGCAAGACCAAAACGCGCGGCACGCTGGTCGGTTATCCGATCATCGGCACCTATCACGACCTGCCGCGTCTGATTGATGCTTATGGAATCGAACAGGTGATTATTGCCCTGCCGGAAGCGCAGCGGGCAGAAATTGTCGAACTGGTGACGCTGTGCCAGCGTGGCCGGGTGGACATCAAAATTTACCCGGACGTGTTCGCCTATATGGCCGGCGACCTGAGCGTGGACGACCTGGGTGGCACGCCGCTGCTTACCGTGCGCGACATCGCCCTGCGCGGCTGGCGGTTAAGCCTCAAACGCAGCATGGATTTGTTCGGGGCATTCTGTGGACTGGTGTTCCTGTCGCCGTTTATGCTGGCGACGGCGATTGCTATTCGCCTGGAAGATCATGGCCCGGTCTTTTATACCCAGGAGCGCATGGGGCTGGATGGCCGCCCCTTCGCCATGATAAAGTTTCGCACCATGCGGGCGGACGCTGAAGCCGGCGGCCCCGGCTGGACGGTCCAAAATGACCCCCGCGTGACACGCCTGGGGCGTTTTATGCGCCGTACCAACTGGGACGAAATCACACAGTTGATTAATGTGCTGCTGGGTGAAATGAGCCTGGTCGGGCCGCGCCCGGAGCGCCCGGTGTATGTCCTGCAGTTCCGCGAACACATCCCGCGTTATATGGAACGCCACCGCGAGAAGGCCGGTATGACCGGCTGGGCGCAGGTCAACGGTCTGCGCGGCGATACATCCATCGCCGAGCGCACCCAGTATGATCTGTGGTATGTTGAAAACTGGTCGCTGTGGCTGGATATAAAAATCATCATGCGTACCATTTGGCAGATGGTGACGCGGCGGGATAAAAACGCCTATTAAACGGTCAGGAATCGGCAGCGTCTTTCCGGGTTAACTGCCGCCGCCCGCGCACGATGGTACTGAGCTGCGGTGATGGCAGCCAGACCGTGAAGGTCGCGCCCTGGCCGGCCCCTGCGCTGTCCACCTGAATGCGTCCGCCGTGTGCCGCTACGATTTCCTGCGTTATCGCCAGCCCCAGCCCGGTGCCGCGTTTTGGCCCGCGCGTTTTGTCCACCTGGTAAAACCGCTCGAAGATACGCGGCAGATCTTCCAGCGGGATGCCGATGCCGGTATCCTGCACAATGACCTCTACACCACCCCGGTTAACCCGCGTTTTCAGCCAGACCTGCCCGCCGGAAGGGGTGTAGTTCACGGCATTGCTGAGCAGGTTGGTCAGCACCTGCGCCAGCCGGTCGCCATCGCCGGCTATTTCCGGTACAGGTGGCGCTTCGATGTGCAGCGCCACGCCTTTTTTCTGCGCCACCACCGCCAATTGCTGCCCAACTGCCGCTGCCAGCGCGCCCACGTCTACCGGATGCGTCTGCATGGAAAGCCGCCCGGCCTGCAAGCGGGCCAGGTCGGTGAGTTCGATCACCATCCGATTCAGCCGCGCTGCCTCATCATAGATGATACCCGCTGCCAATTTCGAGTCTTTGGCCGTGCCATCCATGATGGCCTGCGAGTAACCCTGGATAGATGTCAGCGGCGTTTTAAGATCGTGCGATACGTTGGCGAGAAAGTCCTGCTGGGCCTGCTGTGTGATATGTACCTGATCGGTCATCCGGTTAAAGGCTTCGGCCACTGCCCTCACTTCCGTCGGCCCGCTGACGGGGACGCGCTCGGTGTAGTCCCCCGCCGCGACCGCCGCCGCTCCCCGTCTCAATTGTTGAAGCGGGCGCGCGATATTCCGGCTGATGAGCGCCGCCAGCAGCGCCGCCACCACCAGACCCAGCGCCGCCGCTTGCAGCAGCGGCAGCGCCAGATTGTCCCGAAAAAGCGCCAGCACGGTTTCCCAGCTTTGCGCGGGCTGAGGTTCGGCCAGCAGCAGAGCGCTGCGTTCGGTATCCTGCCGCACCACCAGCAGCCCGGTAAAAATCCAGACTCCGTTCACATCGCGGAAACTGCCGAAAATCGGCTCCGTCTGGACGGGAAAAACGCGCCGCAGATACAGCGGCAGCGCGTAGGTCTGCTGGTTCAGCGGAATCGAATCGCCGCGTTGCAGCGTCCCGGTGCTGTCGAATAACACCGTCCGGTCAGGGATGTTCACCGCCAGAATTCGCACATCGTTGTCGGCGGCGAATCGGCTGAGTTGGGACAGCAGACCGCTCATCAGCGCCCGCGCCAGCGGACGGCCATCCGGACTCAGGTTGACGATACTCAGTTCGCCGGTCAGTTCCCGCGCAATACTCGCCAGTTTTTCATAGGTTGCGGCGGGGTTCGGCGGCTGTGCATACAGGAACAGCAGCAGCGCCAGTGCGATCACTGCCAGGGTAAAACTCAGCAGCAGCGCATAAGAAGCCAGTAACCGTCCGCGCAGGGAAAGCACGATTCGCCTCTAGGTCGTCCCCATCTCACGTTTGACCGTTTGCAGCAGCGTATCGGCGCGGAGCTGCGCCAGCGCGTAACACGGCCCGCCCATGCGTTCGGCCAGCTTGCTTGCCAGTCCCTGGTCGAAGGCCACGTGTTCCATGTTGATCGTCACCGTTTTGATCTTCTCTTCTTTAATCAGATCGGCGATGCGGTGGGCTTCCTCCTGGGGCGGCAGGCTGCTCATCGAAACGTTGCCCGCGCCGTCGGTCAGCAAAATCAGCAGCGGCAAGACATCGGGATGCAGCGCCTTCTCCCGCTTGAGGGTATCGTAAGCCAGCAGCAGCCCGGCGGAGAGAGGCGTTTTGCCGCCGACCGGGATGCTTTGCAGCGCCTTTTTCGCCAGCACGACCGAGTTGGTCGGCGGCAGCACCATGCTGGCGCGGTCTTTCTGGAACACGATCAGCCCCACCCGGTCACGGCGTTGGTAGGCGTCCGTCAGCAGGGACATAATCGCGCCTTTGGTAGCCTGCATTCGCTCGCTGACGGCCATGCTCCACGAGGCATCCACCACAAACAGGATTAAGTTAGCCGTGCGGCGCACTCGGATTTTGCGCTGGAGGTCATTTTTCTGGATGGCGTAAGCCATGCCGCTTTCCGCCAGTTGTTTTGTCCGGCGGCGCTGGTAGGGCGCGGCAGCCCGGAGCGTGGCATCGAAGGCGATGTCGTTGGTTTTGCCGTTGGCGGGGCGCGCCTGGATATATCGTCCGCGCTTGCGGTCGGTGCGGGTGCGGGAACGCCGACCGGCCTGCTGGCGCGTCAGCCGGTCAAGCGTGGTTTGCAGCTTGCGGGGAGCGAACTGTGCGCCGGTTTCGACCTTCTGCCCGCCTTCCCACCAGTAGGCATCATGGTTATCGAACACGTTCTGGGGCGTCGGCGTGGTCTGGCCGAAGTCCGGCATTTCCTGTTCGGTTTCACCGGCTAACTGCTGGCTTTTTTTTTAACGGGTGTCTGTTCGTCGCTGGGGGCGGGTTCGTTCACCTCGTCACCTTCGCCCCACTCGGAGGCGATCTGCTCCATCTGTTCTTCGATGGCGGTGATGCTCATCTGCGAGTCGGCGAACGGGCCGCGCTTCAGCCGGTGCGGGATCGCCAGTTCGGCGGCCATCAGAATATCCGCATTGTTAACATGCGTGCGGGCTTCAAAAGCCGCCTGGGCGCGCGCCGTTTTTAAGATCACCAGGTCGGCGCGGTGGCCGTCTATGTGCAGGTTGCTGGTGATGGCGGCAATCGTAAACAGGTCGCGCCGCGTGTACGTCACCTGGTCTACCAGTTCGCGCGCGGCGGCGATGCGATCAGACAACTCCTGTTCCGCCGTTGCCCACTCGTGGCGGAAGCCTTCCGGGTCGGCTTCGTAGGCGATATGCCGCTCCAGAATCTCCATGCGTTCGGCGGCGTCGGTGATGCCGCGCACTTCCACCGACAGCGCAAAGCGGTCGAGAAGCTGCGGGCGCAGGTCGCCTTCTTCGGGGTTCATCGTGCCGATGAGGATGAAACGCGCCGGATGCGCGAAGCTGATGCCTTCCCGCTCGACCACGTTGACACCCATCGCCGCCGAGTCCAGCAGCAGGTCTACCACATGGTCATCCAGCAGGTTAACTTCATCCACGTACAGGATGCCCCGATTGGCCGCCGCCAGCACGCCGGGGTCGAAGTGACGTTCGCCCCGCTGGATGGCTTTTTCGATGTCCAGCGTACCCACCACCCGGTCTTCGGTCGCGCTCACCGGCAGGTCAATAAAGCGGGTCTTCCGGCGGGCAATCGTCAGCGGCTCTCCCCGTTCTTTACGCGCGCGCACCTCGTCCGACCAGGTTTCGGGGTGGGCAGGGTCGTCACCGAAGGGCGATTCGGCAATCGTGTCAATTTCCGGCAGCAGCGCCGCCAGCGCCCGCGCGGCGGTGGATTTGCCCGTCCCGCGCTCGCCGCGAATCAGCAAACCGCCGATTCGCATATCAATTGCATTGAGAATCAGCGCACGTTTCATGCGCTCCTGGCCGACAATCGCCGTGAAGGGATAAACGGGGGGTCGTCTGCTCATCGCGTCTTTTTCCGATTGTGAACCATAACACCAACCGCGATTATACCCCTATGGAACGGTAGGTCAATTGCCAGCTTAAGACCGCGTGTCCCCCAATTTTTGTGGGGAATTTTTGTCCCATTTCGGTTATATAATGAAAACACGAGTCCTGTCGCGCCGGGTGCGAAGCGGCGCGATCTTAACGCGGTTGATATGCGCGTGTTAGCCCAGTTTTATCCGGTACTACAACCAGGAGACACAACTCATGCAGAAGAGAGTGACCATGATAAGCCTTCTCGTTTTGCTGCTGGCGCTGACTGCCGGCGTGATTCATGCTCAGGACGTGCCGCCGGTATTCTGCGGCAGTCTGGCGGAAGCGGACTGCGCGATTCTGGAGAACGCTCAAAAAGCGGTTGCCGAACTCACCGGCGCGACTTTTGACCTGAATTTTGATCTGAACCTGGACAACATCCCGGATGCGCCGTTTGATACGCTGGCTATCAACCTGTCTGGCGCTGGCGCGTATGCCATTGACCCGGCCATCATGGAAAAGCTGGCAGTGTTTGAAGGCGACCCGATGGCTATATTCGAGGACATGGAACAGATCGGCCAGTTGGTTGAGGATGCCCTGACCGCCTTCGACGGCCAGCTTAACCTGACGCTGACCCTGCCGCCGGAAGTGCTGGCGGAAATCGCCAAAGAAGGCATAAAACTGCCGGAGAAACTGTCGGTTGAACTGCGGATGGTGGACGGTGTGGGTTACGTCAACCTCAGCGCGCTGGCGGAAGCTATCCCGGATGCGGGCATTCCCGGTGGCTGGTATGGCCTGGAAATCGCCAAACTGCTGAACAACGTTTTTGTCATGCTGGCCCCGCAGATGGAAGGCATGATGGGGATGCTTCCGGGCTTCGACGCCGAAACGATCACCCAATTCAGCGACCCGGCAGTGGTCGGTGATTTTATGAACATCGAACGGGTGGCTGACGCGGACGTTAACGGCGAAGCGGTGGCCGTTTTTAAGACCACCCTGGACTATGTAAAGCTGTTTTCCAACCCGGCCCTCACCGATATGATGAAATCGCAGATGGACGCGGCGGGCGCCGGCATGTCGGAGGCCGATCTTGAGCAGATGATGGAAATGATGCGCGAGATGTATAAAGGCCTCACATTTGATGTGACCGAATACGTCGGCCTGGCGGACGGCCTGCCGCGCCAACTGGAAATGCGCTTCTACTGGGACATGACCGGCATGATGAGCGCGATGGGCGAAGTTACGACCCAGGTGTCGGCCCCGGCTTTCGGCGCGAACTTCACCATCGTCTACGGCAACTTCAACACCCCGCCGGCCATCACCGCGCCGGAAGGCGCTGTGGTGCTGACGGCTGAAGAGGCTATCCAGATGTTCATGGGTGGCATGGGGGCGATGTCCGGCAGCTAAACCCTACTGCCGGTAGGCGGGTCAATATCGGAGGGGCGGACGAGGGTTCGCCCCTCTCTTTTTCCCCGTGCGGGGTTTACTCGCCGACTTTTGTTCCGTTTGGCAGCATCCCGTTCAGGATGCGTTCCATCGCCATCGTATGGCTGCATACCGAGCGACTGCGGAAGAAGTCACAGTCGCAGCGCCAATGCCCTTCCTGATTACCGAAGTGATGGTCGTTATTGCTGCCATGAAAAGTAACGTCAAAGGATTTAAAGCGGATACGGTCGCGTTCGTCGGCGTAACGTTTGGCTTTTTCCACATCGCTGACGACATTCTGGCCGGGAGCATAAGGCAGGGGATCACGTTTGAGCATCGGGCGCAGCAGTTTTTCCAGCGCCATCACATGAGGGCAGATATGATGCGCTTTGAAGCCGGGACAGGTGCAGGTCCAGCCGTGACCGTTCAATGTCGTTTCGTAGGCGTTGTTGTCGCCGCGAAACTCGATGGCGAGCGCGTTGAATGTGATGCGCTGAGGTTCTTCGGCGTAGCGGCGCGCTTTTTCGATTTTGCCGATCATGCCGTAATCCATTTGACGAAACTCCTTCTGACTAATCCGGGTAGACAATTAACAAACGCGCGGTTGGGTAGCGACCCAAACCGCGCGTCTATGTGTCAGAATATTCAGTTGGCGGTAAGATTTTCATGGCAGCATTTTCTTTCTCCGGCGCCAACATAAAACCAGTTTAAGTGAGTTTTAATGATTTGTCAAACGATCATGGGTTAATCATAGGGGAAATTTAATGAGCGCACAACAGCACCGCGAAAAGGCCGGTCACGGCCCGGTGACGGTCGCCATCGTGACCGTCAGCGACACCCGCACCCCGGAAACCGACCAGAATCGGCGGTACATCGAAGGCCGCCTGGCCGACCTCGGCCACGTCGTCGCTGCCTACCGTCTGATTAAGGACGAACCCGATCAGGTAGCGGCGGTTCTGGACGAGCTGGCCGCCGCGCCCGGCGTGCAGCTCATCCTGTTCAACGGCGGCACCGGCATCAGCCCGCGCGATACCACCTTTGATGTTATCAGCCGCTATCTCGAAAAAACGCTGCCCGGTTTTGGCGAATTGTTCCGTATGTTTAGTTACCAGGAAGTCGGCGCGGCGGCCATGTTCAGCCGGGCGACGGCGGGTGTTTACCGGGGGACGCTGGTGTTTTCGATGCCGGGCAGCCCCAACGCCGTCCAGGTCGCGCTGGAAAAGCTGATTCTGCCGGAGATCAACCACCTGGCCTGGGAAGTCGCCCGCAAGGGATGAGCAAGCGGCTGCGGACTACGGACTAAGGCCCTGCCCTACCGCCGCAGCCGGCCCAGCAGCGCCAGCGCGGCGGGGGCCAGGAACGGCAGCACGCTGTCGCTGGGCGCTAACCGGAAGGGCAGGCTGTTTTCTACCGGCGACAGCGGTGCCGGCACGAAGATGAACACAAACACCACCAGCGCCAGCACCGCCACCCAGCGCCGCCGGGTGTCCAGCGGCGTTATCATGTCCAGCGGCGTGGCGTACATGCGCCCGAAGATGAGCAGCAGAATCACCCAGAACAACCATACGTCGGTGAGCAGTACCAGCGCCACCATCACCGCCAGCAGCGGGAAATACAGCTTGCGGGCGCGGTCGCCGATTAAGGCATACAGCACATGCCCGCCGTCCAACTGGCCGATAGGGATGAGGTTGAGCGCCGTCACCAGCAGCCCCGTCCAGCCGGCCCAGGCAAGCTGGCTGCAATTGATACATACGTCTACCCGGCCATCCGGCACGAAACGCCCATAAGTGACCGTTTTCGCCAGCGCGTACAGCAGCGAGTCGCCTTCGTACAGCCCGCCGCCGGTGATCGGCTGGAGCGGCGCGCTGGACAGGCCGATGAACAGAATCGGGATGGCGAACAGCAGGCCGGTCAGCGGGCCGGCTGCGCCCACGTCCAGCAGCATCTTGCGGTTGCGCATCGGCTGGCGAAGCTGGATGAACGCGCCCATCGTGCCGAACAGGCTGATGAACGGCAGTGGGATGAAATACGGCAGCGTCACGGCCAGCCGGTGATGCCGCGCCGCGAAATAATGCCCCAGTTCGTGTGCGCCCAGAATGAGCAGAATGCTGGCGGCGTAGGGCAGGCCGCGCAGCAGTTCGCCCCAGAAGTTATTGCTCAGGCGCATCGCCAGCAGCGGATTCACGCGCGCGATATTGCCGATGGCGAGGTCGGTGCCGACGATCAGCACGCTGACCAGCGTCAGCAAAAACAGCACCAGGTTCGGCCACCAGGCGCGCGGCTGCGGGTTGATGCGCCCGCTGATGACCTGGACGATGTGCGGCCCGGCGGTTTCATCGCGCGCGGGGTCGGCGGGGCGAAAGACCGGCAGATGATTGATGGTCGCTAACTGCTGATCGAGCCTGTCATAGGCTGCTTCGGGCTCGATCAGCAGGCGGCCTTCAAAAGTTGCCAGCAGGCGGTTTTCCAGCGGGTTCGACGGCAGGCCGGGCGGCTGCGGGCTGCGTTCGGGAAAGGTTTCCCGTTCGATCAGCAGGACGCCGGCCACCATCTGGCGAACCTCGTTGACCAGCATCTCTTCGCGGGTCAGCGGCGGCTGTACCACCCGCACGGCGGTCTGGTCGCTGCGGGACGCGGCAGGTTCATTAAACATCGTTCGCTCCTGGATATGGCCGACAGAGTGTTAAATGCGGCGCGGTCGCGTGCTGGCTGAACGCCTGTGATGTCCCATTATACTACCACCATCATCACAGGCGGGGGAATGGTTGGCGTGGGGTCAAGCTGAGCGTTTTGCGGACAGGTCATTAGAAAATGCTGAGTGAAAACCCGTTGATGGTAGTCCAGGCGTAGGGGACGTCCCTCAGACCTTCCCCTACGGAACACGCTCGACAGATGGGCTGTGGGATATGCTTCGACTGCCGTTCAGGCGGGCAGGAAAGCCTGCCGCGCCAGTTCGGTGTCAATGAACCGTCCGGCGTCGCCGGTCTGCGCGTAGTTGTACAGCGACGCCTGGAAGACACCGTTAACCGCGCCTTGCAGCAGCCCCAGGAAGATGAACGCCAGCACCACCAGCGCGACCGCGCCGATGATGAGCGCCGCCGTCCCGGTGGAAACGGCCAGGAAGATCAACACGCCGCCAATCACGATCACCGCCAGGTAGGCCAGACAGGTGATCCCGCCGATGGCCGTGCTGCCCACAAAACCTTCCCCCCAGGTCTTTTTGAAGATTTCCAGGCTGCGTTTGAGCGAATCGATCACACCGATGTTTTCCACCACCAGCACCGGAATGGCGAAAAAGACCAGCAGATTCCAGGTTCCCTGGATCAGCCCGCCGATTATCCCGGTCAGGATGGCGACCAGCAGGTTATCCGAGCGCCGCCCCGATTCGCGGATGGAGCGGGCGATCATGCCGATAGTGGCGGAAATTAAAGCATAGACGATGATTTTGCTTATTCGTGACATAGCGATCTGGATGCCGTCGGAGACGGTGGCCGGCTCGCCGCGAACGAGCTTCATGGCCGCGCCGACCAGCGCCGTATTGGAGAAGATCGTTACCGTATACGCCACCAGATAGTAGATGAACAGGACGACCGCCGATACAATCGCCGCCATGTTGTCCGCTATGCCGCCATCATTGACCAGCGCGCTGACGATGCCGGTGGCCGAAATGGGGATGAAAAACAGGATGGTGACGACGATCATGCCGATCATGGAGATAATCGGAAATACGACTAACTGCGGGTTCGACCGCAGCGCCGCCCAGCTTTGTTTGGAAAGTTCCCAACCGTTACGAATTTTGCCGCGCATTTCCCTTGCCTCCGATTGTGCTATCATGTACAGCATACGGCAATTCGAGAAAATCTGGCAACTCACAGGGGGCGATTGATGCGGGTTTTCCTCCAGCGATTGTTGATCGGTCTGTGGGCGGCGCTGCTGGCAGCCACGCCGGTGCGGGCGCGGGGCCAGTGCGGCACGGTGACGGACATCAGCCTGCCGGTAGATGTCGCTCAGTTCACGCTGGCGCAGGATTACGGCGTACCCAGCCCGCGTCATCAGGGGCGTTATCACACCGGCGAAGATTATTACGGCGGGCGGAACGCCAGCTATTTACAGCCGGTGCGCGCCGCCGCCGATGGGCGCGTGACCTATTCCGCGCCCTGGGGATGGGGGCGCGACGGCGGCGTGGTCATCATCGAACACACCTTCCCGGATGGTTCGATTGCCTACAGCCAGTACGGGCATATGGAGGAAATCCCGGAGCGGCCATTCCCGGCGCGTTACGCCTGTGTGAAAGCCGGGGACATCATCGGCAGCGTGGGCAACGCGCGTCCCGCGCCGCACCTGCACTTTGAAATCCGCACCAACCAACCGGACATCCCCGGTCCCGGTTATACCTGGGATTTTCCCGATGCGCTGGGCTGGAAGCGCCCCACGCCGTTCGTAGTGAACTGGAACGCCTGGCTGCATCCGGCGCACCGCTGGCATGTGGAACTCGACGACGAATGGCTGCTGCCGCCGGTGGAACTGGCCGATCACAGTCTGGTGTATCTGGAAGCGAACCGGCTGCGGCGCATCACGCCGGACGGGCGCGTGTTGTGGCGCGCCAGCCTGGACAAAATCGCGGTCGGCCTGTTCGCTTATGGCGATGCGGCGGCGGTGGTCTATGACGACGGCGTGATGCAGGCCTTCGGGATGGACGGCGCGCCTGGGCAAGGCTGGGCGACCGGTCTTCCGCTGGCAGCACAGCTTTTGACCGGGGAACTGCTGGTTTTCCGGTCGGCGGATGGCGCGCTGGTGGCTTTCGGTGATGATCGGACGGCGGCGGCCTGGCGGCTGGACGGCGTGCCGCTGGTGACGGGGGCGTTTGCCGCGCCGAACGTGCTGGCTTTCCTGACTGATGATAGGCGGATGCTCTCGGTTTCGCCGGCTGGACGGCTGCTGGACACGGCGGCGCTGGCCGAACCCGGCAGTTTTGCTGCCGCGCCGGATGGGGCGCTGTTGGCCTACACGGTGGGCGGCCTGTGGCGGGTAGATGGTGCTGGCATATGGGCGCTGGAACGCGAGGATGCGCCGCCCGGCGGCGTGGGCAGCGGCGTGCTGGCGGCGGAAGGCGGGTTGTTATACCTGTTCAGCGGGGGGGAAACGCCCACCCTGCGCGCCTATGATCGGAGCGGCCAATCGCGCTGGCAGGCCGACCTGCCGCATGTATCCGGCGCGGTGAAGCTGGAGATGCTGAACGAGGCGCTGCTGCTGGTCAGCGGCGGTGGGGATGTGCTGGCGCTGAACCCGGCCAATGGCGCAATCTGCAACGCCCTGCGGGTGTATTCCGGCGCGAACGTCTGGCACAGCCTGGGCGCGGATGGGATGCTGCGGGCGGCCATCGGCGCGCAAATCCTGGCGCTGGATTGGGCGGCGTTCGCAGGCGCGTGCGGCTGAAGGCCGGCTAAAGGATTTCCAGGATGTTCTGGTTGTAGGTGACATCCGTGCTGTGGCGGGCGAAGTTTCGCACGTCTTCCAGCGCCTGCTCGTAAAATTCCAGCAGTTCAGTATCGTCGCCCCGGTAGCGGCGCAGGGTTTGCAGGGCGCAGGCGGCGCAGCCGCGCATGGCGCGGTAGCTGTCGGTTTCGCAGGCCATACAGCCGTTCAGCCGGATCATCATCAGCATAAACGCCAGCGTTTCTTCATGCGTTTCCGGCAGGGATAACACCCGCTCCACCAGCGCGCGCCACTGGGGTCCGCGCAGTTTTTTCAACGATGGGATAACATAATATGGGAATAACAACTCGTTCGCTGTATACATCGTTAACCTCGACTCCCAGACCCGTTTTGCGAGCGGGATGCGCGGGCATCCCTTCTTACAGCACACATTATAAACCAGATCGGGATTGCTGTTATACTGTGCAGCGGCTTTGAGGAGGATTTTCATGCGCGTTGTGCTGCTTGCTGCCGTGCTGCTGGCCGGATGCAGCGGGGGCGCGGTGGTTTTTGCGCCCACCCCGCCGCCGCCGGATACCTCGCCGCTGGTTTACCAGCATCCGGGTGGCGCGTTTTCGATCATGATTCCGCGCCGGTGGGCGGTATCCGTCCAGCACACGACGACGCTGGCGGCAGCGGCTTTTTCGCCGCCGGGCGCGGACGAACCGGCGGTGCGATTGGCGGTCGTCAACCTGGGCAAAACGGTCGAATCGGCGGCGCTGGGCGAATTTATCAACCGTTACCAGACCGAACTGCGCCCGCAGGCCGGCGGTTATGTCCAGGCCAGCCGACAGGCGATGGGCGACGGAAGCTGGCGTTTGAGCGGCTTGCAGCATACGCCGGGCGGTCACACGCAGCCGGTGAATACCTTTATCCAGGCGTCCGGTTCGTTGGTAGCGGTTATCGAAGTCGCCATCCCTGATGATGCAGCGCGGTTGAAGGAACTGCAACTGTTGGTCAATACCTTTGAACTGCGGCCTGATGTGGAACTTCAACCGGTCGAACCGTCGGCGGCGCTGTTCGCGTCGGCCTACCGCCTGGACTTTTTGAACGTGGCCGCCTGGACGACTCCCGCCGGAGCATTTATCATCAACGGCGAAGTCGCCAATGCCGGCCCGGATGGTCTGGCTGCTGTGCCGCTGCGGGCGGTGCTGCGTTCGGCGGACGGGCTGGTGGTGGCGGAAACCGCCGATGTCGTGATGGGCTATGGCATCCCGGCGGGCGGGTTCGCGCCCTTCAGCCTGCGCTTCGGTCAGGGGCAGCCCGCGCTGGCGAAGACGTATGAACTGGTGATCGGCGGCGAAGGCTGGGTGCCGGAAACGCTGGCGACCGTATATGGGCCGGAAACGCTGGAATGGACGGACGAGTCCAGCCTGGACGCCGCCGGACAGCTTATCATCACCGGGCGCGTGAGCAATTCCGGTGGCGAGGTGGTGCGCGGCCTACGCGCCGTCGTCACGGTGTTTGCTGCCGACCAGCGCGTGATTGCCGCCGGATACGGGGACATCACGCCGTCGCTCGCGCCGGGCGAGGCGACCGCTTTCCAGATCACCCTGCCGGAGCTGGGCGGCGAGCCGCTCAATTACATTCTGAACATCCAGGGTTTGCCATGAGCATCACGCACATCCTGTTCGATCTTTACGGGACGCTGGCCGACAGCCGCCTGATGGTTCCGTGTTACGCGCGGCAGCTTGGCCGGGTGATGGCCGAACGCTATGGCGGCAGCGCCGACGAGTGGAGCGGCGCGAACCGGCGTATCGTGGCCGATTGGGACAGCTATTATGCCGATCTCGACCTCGACGGCGACGACGGTATCAACGCCATGTGGGAAGGCGCATTCCGCACCACGCGGGCGCTCTTCCGGCTGACCGGCAGACCGGAGCCAGAAGCGTCGGAACTGGCCGCGCTTGCCCGCGAACTGCCCTACCTGGCGACCCGCGAATGTGACACGCTTTTCCCGGAGGCGCGCGGCGTGATCGAACGCCTGCATGAGGCGGGTTATACGCTGGGTATCGCCAGCCACGCCACCAGCCTCCAGGCGCGCGGCACGCTGGAAGGCGGCGGTCTGGCCGGGTTTTTCGCGGGGCCGATTCTTGGCCCGGACGTGACCGGGAATTTCGCTAAAAACCGCGCCTACTACCTGTCCGCCGGTCTGCCGCCGGAACAATGTCTGGTGGTGGATGATTCGCCGGATGGTATTTTCGGCGCGAAGGCCGCCGGGATGCGGGCGGTTCTGCTCAACCGCGAAGGGTCGCCGCCGGACGCGCCCGCCGACTTCATCCTGACCGGCACGCTGGACGAACTGCCGGCCTATCTCGAACCGGCCTGACGCCGATCATCCAGCGCCGATGTTCGCCAGCACGACGATGAAGGCTTCCAACTGCGGCGGGATTAATCCATCCTGAGCGTCAATCGAACGACTCATGCCCTGGCGATCTACCGTGATGCGATACTGATGAATCTCCGCGCGCGTGCCGGGGGCGGTGAAAACGCCCTGCAGGTCGAAAAAGGCCAGCCGGTCAATCATGCCGGTTAATTCCTGCACCTGCGCCGGCCCGATGCTGCCGGGCGCGCCGTTGCGGGTGAAGCTGCCGTCGCCCAGGATTTCAATCGTCAGCGGTTCGGAATCGCCGCCGGTGCGTTCAAAGAGGATGCGCTCGAAGACCATGCCGGCGAAGGGGTCTTCGGTGGCGGCAGCGACTATCGCCGTGCCAGGGATCGGCAGCGCCAGCCCGGCAATCGGTTCGCGCTGCTGTACCGCCAGGGTTGGCTCGACGGTGGCGAGGGTGGCGGCGGCTTCCGGCGTGGCCTCTGCCGCGCTGGTCGGGGGCGGCGCGGGCGTCTCGGCAGGCTGGCAGGCGGCCAGCGCCAGTAAAATCAACATCGGCACAATCAGGCGTCGCATAATGATCCTTTCCGTACAGGCATCCGGCCTAAATCTAAGTTTCGCCCACTCTGCGCGATCTGACAAGCGTACTTAAGCCCCGCCAGGCCGCCAGCAGGCCAACGCCTGCCAGCAGCGTAATGACCGGCAGCCAGAGCAGATAATACCGCTGCCAGGGCAGGGGGTTCGCCAGCAGGCTGATTGCCAGCAGCGCCAGGACGGTCAGCAGCACGACTGACGCGCCTTCGGCGTGCAGAACGCGCCCGGCCGCCGCCAGCAGGCCAGCGCCCGCCAGCAGCGTTAGCGGCAGGCCGAGCAGCAGGCCGAACTGCAAACCGCTCAGGGGCGAGGCCATGTAGGCGGCGATCTCCGCCGTGATGGGCGCGGCTTCCGCCCAACTGGCCTGCTCGAAGTGCGCGGGCGCGGTCATAAACGGCTGTGTCAAAAGTGCCTGAATCCGGTAGGCGATGCCGGTCGGCGCGTCCGGCAGAATGTCCACCACAATATCAATCTGCTCTTGCAGCGCGGCGGCCAGGTCGCCCAGGCGGGCAGCGGGGTCGTTCCACAGCGCCGGTGAAAGCGCCAGGAACAGCGCCAGCGCCAGCAGGCCGCAGACCAGCAGCGCCGCGCCCGTCCGCGCCAGAGCAGCCAGCCGCGAACGCCAGGGTTGCGCCGAACGCAGCACGTTTTGCAGCGCCGCCAGACCGATGCCGCCGTAGACGGCAGCCACCAGCGTCGCCGCGCTGTATTTGCTGGCGAGCGCCAGCGCCGAGGCTGCCGCCAGCGCCAGCCACAGCAGCACGCCTCGCGTCCCCGGTCGTTCCTGTTTGAGGCGGTGCGCGACCTCGACCCCGACCCACAGCGTCAGCAGGCCGAAAAACAGCAGCGCGCCTTCCACCAGCGAGCGCCGCCCGTTCAGCAGAAGCACCGGGTTAACGGCATACAGGATGCTGGCGACATAAGCCAGCGGCAGGCCGCCCAGCCGCCGACCCAGGCCGAACACCACCACCACGCTGAGCGCCAGGAACAGCGTCGAAGCCCGCCGACCGGCCAGCAGCAGCGCCTCGGACGGGCGGTGTCCGGTTTCGACGTTGCGCGCGTATTGCAGTCCCCAGTCCCAGCCGGGCGCGGGCGGCAGATCGCCGGTGTTTAACCCGGCCAGATGCCAGCTTAAGCCGATGCTGTAACGCGCCACCGAGCCGTTGAGCAGGCGCAGCCGGTTGTCGGCATCAATCGGATAGGGCGGGCTGACCGGCAGCGTATCCAGGCGGCCTTCGAGAAAGACGGTGGCGTAATCGCGGCTGGTGTAGATGTGCATGGCTTCGTCGCCGTGAAAGCTGGCGAGGGGCATCCCGGCGAAGATATAAGCCGCCAGCGCCAGCAGCACCAGCAGCGGCACAACAAAACGTCGCATAACGATCCTTTCCGAACCGAATACAGATGCACACCCCGGCTAACCGGCCTTTTCAACGCCGATCTGTCAATGCCGCCCGCGCCGCCAGCAGGCCAACCCCGGCCAGCCCGGTCACGACCGGCAGCCAGGACAGATAATACCGCTGCCAGGGCAGGGGGTTTGCCAGCAGACTGCCCACCGTGACCAGCACCCAGGCCAGCAGCCCGAATTGCCATAGGCCGTCCGGGCGCAGGCGCGGCACGAACAGCGCCGCCAGCCCGAACCCGGCTAGCAGTGTCAGTGGCAGGCCGAGCAGCGGGCCGAACTGCAAGCCGCTCAACGGCGAGGCCGTATAGGTGGCAATTTCGGCGGCGGCGGCGGGCGATTGGCCCCAGATCAACGATTCGTAGTGCATGGCGGGCGTCATAAACGGCTGCATGAGGATGCCCTCTAGACGCTGGCCGAGCGTGGTCGGGGCGCGCGGGTCGGCCTTCACCTGGCTTTGCAGCAGATTGTCGCGCTGTTCGATCAGGTCGCGCAGGCGGGCGGCGGGGTCGTTCCACAGCGCCGGCGAAAGCGCCACAAACAGCGCCAGCGCCAGCAGGCCGGTAAGCGCGAGTTTGAGTAAGGTCGCCGACAGGGATGTGAATGTGATACTGCCCCCCCTCAGCGAGAGGGAGAGGGTTTTTACGACCGCCGCCGCCAGCACCCAGCCCCACGCGCCGGCGGCAAAAACCACGCCGCTGTGTTTGCTGGTCAGCGTTAACCCTGCCGCCAGCGCCAGCAGCGCCCACAGCAGCACTTCCCGGCGTCTGCTGTAGGGGCGGGTTTCAAACCCGCCCCAGTTCTGCGTTATCATTTTGCTGATTTGAATCGCCGCGAAAATCGCCAGCAGGCCGAAAAAAAGCAGCGAACCTTCCATCATGGCGCGGCGGCCATTCAGCAGAATGATCGGGTTAAACGCGTACAGGCCGCTGATAGCATAGGCGGATAACCGCCCGCCGAAGGCCCGGCCAATTGCGAACATCACCCCGGCGCTGAGGGCCAGGAACACGGTTGAGGGAAAACGGCTGGTGTTCAGCAGCGCGTCCGAAGGGCGGTAGCCGGCTTCGGCGTTCGCTTCGTTGTTCAAGTCCCAGCGCCAACCGGGGCGCGGTGGCAGGGCTTCCTCGTTGAACCCGGCCAGATGCCAGCTTAAACCGATGGCATAGCGATTAACCGAACCGTTGAGAATCCGCAGCCAGCCGTCTTCGTCAACGACATACGGCGGCTGTACCTGCAGCTGCTCCGGCACGCGGCGGATGAAGGCGGTCGCGTAGTCATGGCTCATGTAAATCTGCATGGCTTCGTCGCCATGAAAGCTGGCGAGGGGCATCCCCGCGAAGATGTAAACCGCCAGCGCCAGCAGCCACAGGCCGTCTGAAAGCCGCATCCGATTTTGACTCATAACCGGCAACAGGTACCTGGCAACAATTACCCCTTAATCTCGACCGGGCGGGCATGACGCACGAAGTCGAGCTGGCGCAGCTCGTCCAGCACGGCTTCCGGGATGGGCTGATCGAGCGTGAGGACGGTCAGAGTATGGCCGCCGGGTTCGGCGCGCCCGGTGTACCAACTGGCGATGTTGACCGCGTTATTCGCCATCAGCGTGCCGACGCGCCCGATCACGCCCGGCTGGTCGTAGCTGCCCAGGATGAGCAGGTGTCCCTCCGGCACGAAGTTCAGGCGATACTGGTTGATCTGGACGATGTGCGGCTGTTTGCGGTCGAGCAGCGTGCCGGACGTGGTGATCTGCTCACCATCTTCCAGCGTCACCTGGCAGGTGACCATGTTGGCATACTCGCCGGTTTGCAGCCCTTTGGTCTGGGTGATCTGAATGCCGCGTTCGGCGGCCAGCACCGGCGCGTTGATGGTGTTCACCTTATCACCCAGCACCGGGCGCAGCAGCCCTTTGAGCAGGCCAACAGCCACCGGCTTCACCACTCCGCTCACTTCATCGCCCCGGTATTCGACCGCTACCCGCCGCACCGCCGCCCGCGCCAGCGAGTGAGTCAGCGTGCCGATGCATTCGGCCAGCCACATATAAGGGCGAACGGTTTCGTAGTCCAGGCCGGGCATAAAAGGCATGTTCACCACATTGCGGTAGTCGTCGCCGCGCAGTGCGTCCAGAACCTGCTCGACGATCTGGATGGATAAATCCTGGGTGGCCTCGACTGTGTTATCGCCGATGTGCGGCGTATGCAGCACGTTGTCTAGGCCGATCAGCGGGCTGTTGTAGGGCGGTTCTTCCGGGTAGACATCCACCGCCACGCCGGCCAGATGGCCGCTTTTGACCGCTTCGGCGACGGCATTTTCGTCCCAGATCGCGCCATGCGCCGTGTTGATGAGCCGCGCGCCGGGTTTCATCAGCCGGATAGCCTCGGCGTCCAGCAGGCCGCGCGTCTCGGCGGTCAGCGGCACATGCAGCGTGATGAAGTCGGCGCGTTCCAGCAGTTCCCGCAGGCCGACCAGCACGATGCGTTCGTCGCCAACCTGCTCCTCGCCGATGTAAGGGTCGTTTGCCAGCACCGTCATGCCGAAGGCCAGGCAGCGCCCGGCTACTACCTGTCCGACTCGCCCCAGGCCGATCACGCCCAGCGTCTTGCCATGAAGCTGAACGCCGGCCTGCCGCTTGCGGTCGAGCAGCCACCAGCCTTCTTTAAGGCTCTGATGCGCGACGACGATTTTGCGGCTGAGCGCCAGCATCAGGGTGACAGCCAGTTCGCCATGCGCGACCGCGCTGGTGCCGGGCGTGTTCATGACGATCACGCCGCGTTGGGTGGCGGCCTCGGTATCCACGCCGTTCAGTCCTGCGCCCACGCGCCCGATCACTTTCAGGTTGGGCGCGTTTTCCAGCAGGTCACGGTCAATGTGGATGCCGTCGCGGGCAATCAGTGCGTGAGCGGTTTTTAAGCCATCCCGCACCGCCGGGAACGACGGCGGCACGACCGTTACCCGCGCGTCGCTAACGGCCCGCAGCCGTTCAACAGCTTCGTCGGTCAGATCGGTCGCCACCAGGATATGAAAGGTCATAAAGGTAAGTTCCAAGTGCTGAGTGCTGAGTTCCGAGTTGCAGGGCGCGCCACAGCGTGTCCCTGCCTGATGTCACATTAAGTCACAACCGGGTTGGCGCAGGCCTTCGCGTTGTGCCTTAAAACGTTTCAAACGTGTATTGGATCGTCACCGTCTGCCCGGCCTCGACCGTGACCAGCCAGCGCAGGACGTTTCCGGTTTCACGGGTCGGTTCTTGCGAAAAGACCAGCTTTTCCGCTTCCGGTCGCTGATAGTCCACGACCTCAATCGTAACCGGCTTCTGGCCGAAGTTGGTCAGTTCCAGTTTGACGCGGTATTCATAATCATAAGAGCCGCCTTCAATCGCCGTCTGGCTTTCGCTGCGGTTGACGCGCACATCCTGCAAGCTGCCGACGGTGATACTGCCCTCGCTGCCGACCGGCGTGATCTCCACAAAATCGCTGCCGATGAAGATGCCATCCCGGTAAGAGCGCACGATGCCCTCGGCCAGCGGCAGGTCGGCCTGGTTGCGAACCTTGTAAATCGCCGTCACCTGCCGGTCGGCCTGGGCGTTCCACAGCAGCACGCGCCGCGCCGGCAAAACTGCCTGGAGCATCTGCTGGTAGAGTGTTTCGCCGGGCGCACCGGTCAGCACGCCTGGTTCGTAAATGTACTGGATGGTCGCCGCGCCGACTTCGCCGCCGGTAGGGGCGGCTTCATCGTATCCGGCGAGATACTGGTTTTCCGTCACCCGCGACAGCGAATCCACCGGCTGCGAGGCATCCACGCGCCCGGCGATCAGGTGCGTTTGCACCGCGTCCAGTTCCAGCGCCGTGTTCTGCACCTCGGCGTAGAAGTTAAAATCCACCGTTTCCGCCGGGTCGCCGTTCAGTATCATGTCATAACGCGGCGTCCAGCTCAGGCCGGAGAGCAGGTATTCGAGCGTGATCTCACGCGCGGCTGCGCCGGTCGTCCATTGCAGCAGCAGTTGGCCGTCCACGCGCCGCAGCCGGTAGGCCGGCACGCGCTGGCCGTCCTCGCGCACGGTGAGCGTATTGTCGAAGATGGTGAGGGGCAGCGCCACCCGCGCATCCACGCCGCCGGGCAGGGTGATGGTATCCCGCGCGAAGGCTATGTTGTTCAGAAAGATGTAGATTTCGTCCGGCTGGCTGGTGTAGGTAATCTGGTCGGCGGCCCCGACGGGCGCGGCCAGCGCCATAAGCGCCACGATCATCAGGAACAGGATTTTTCGCATGGTTCGTCCTTTAGCCCACAAAAATACCTGTTTTCAGCATACGCCAGAATGACGGCAGCGAACCGGGTGTTTTGGCTACTTTCCGGTTTGTATTTTGCCATTCAGCCGCTTCAGGACATCGTGCAGGCTGTCGAAGATGTGAGGCGTGATGCCGTCGAAGGAAACCGGCCAGGGATTAGACGAATCCGGCACGACGAAACAGGTCAGCCCCGCCGCCACTGCCGCCCGCGCCCCGGTGGGCGTGTCTTCCAATCCCAGGCTGCCGGCGGGCGAAACACCCAACCGGCGAACGGCTTCCAGGTACACGTCCGGCGCGGGTTTGCCGCGCGCCACCGCATCGGCGGAAACACGCACTTTCAGGATATGACTCCAGCCTTCGCCCTCGACGACCGCCTCGATGACCGACTGCGGCGCGCTGGATGCGATGGCGCAGGGGATACCCTGCCGGTGAACATAATCCAGGAGTTCCGCCGCGCCGGGTTTTTTCACCACTTTATCGGGGACAAGCGCGGCCATGTAATCGAGCAGTTCTTCGTTCAGCCGGTCGTAGTCTTCCTGAAAACCGAACAGATCGCACAGTTTCTCGAAAAATTCATCCAGCCGCAGCCCCAGCACCACGCTGCGCGGATGTTCTTCATCATACCGGAAACCGCGTGCCGCCAGCAGCATGGACTCAGCTTCCGTCCAGACGACTTCCGTATCCACCAGCAGGCCATCCATATCGAAGATGATGGCTTCCCAGTTATTCATGATGTATATCCTTGAATGTTCCCTCAAAAGCCTGTCGCAGATCATCCCGTTCAATCGTCATGCCGTCGCCCAGCGCCAGGGCGATGCCCCGGTCGAAGACGGCCTGATGCGGCGTCCCGACGATGCGGGCATAACCGCCTGCCCCGACGGCCAGCGGCAGCACCGGCGCAAGCGAGTTAGCCGATATAAACACGTCCGCGCCGCTGCGCACTTTCTCGCGGGATACCACGCCGCCGAATCCGACGAACAAGTCCACGCAGTCGCGGGCCGCCAGATCAGAAGCGCCGTCGCCGACCATCAGGCGGCGGCCCGGTTTGCCCGCCGCCAGCGCCCGGATGATGTCCGCTTTGCCGCTGGAGATCGTCAGCGGGCCGTCGTCATAATCCAGGTAGGACTGACGGGCGCGGGTATCCGGCTGGTAATAACGCCACCAGTCGCCGGAAAGTTCATTGTATTCCAGTTCAACGGCGCGAATATTTTCCGTCGGCACGCCCAGGCGTTTGCCGAAGCCGCGCACCGCTTCCGCCAATCCGCCGCTGACGATGAACACCTGCCTGCCCAGAAAACGCAGCGCGGCGATGACGGCCTGCGCGTCCGGCACCAGCGTTTCCCAGTAGCGTTCTTCGATGGCCTTAAGCTGGCCGCGCGTGGGGCGGATGGCGCGCAGTCGCTTGCCGTAGACTTCGGCCAGGTCGAGATCGCCGTTCATGGCCTTTTCGGTCAGCACGCCGACGCGCCATTCCTTGCCCTTCAGCCGGGCCAGTTCGTCAATGCCCTCGATGGCCGAAAGGGTGCTGTCGCAGTCGAAGAAGATGAGATCAAAACTCGTCCAGCGAATGTCGTTAACCAAAGGCGCAGGGACTCCCTCACTCATGCAAACGAGGCGATTGTACTCTTTTGAATGGACTTTGTGAACGGAAAACAGGCGGCCAGGCTCGTGACAAGGGATTCATCGCGCAGCTCTGATGCTCAGTTGGATATTGACTGAACAGTTGGTCAATGATACAATGCAGTTATTGACTGAATAGACAGTCGGTGAAAAGGATCATGCCACGAAGTAACACACAGAACAAACAGATGCGGGCTGAAAGCCGCCAGAAAATCCTCGAAACCGCCCGCCGGTTATTTGCCGAACGCGGCTACGACGGCTGCAACGTGTCCGAAATCGCGCGGGAGGCAGGTATGAGTCAAGGTAACATCTACTGGTACTTCTCCTCGAAGGAAGAAATCTTCCGGGCGGTTCTGGTGGACGGCTTCGAAGTCCTGGGGACGATGATGGCGGAAGTCGCCGCGCAGCCTGGCTCCGGCCTCGAAAAACTCGAATATCTCCTGGAGCGTTATATTGCACTGGGGCGGGAACAGGGCGGCGATGAATTCATCGCCATTATGACTGCGCTCCTGGGATTGGGTGGCGTGAGCCGACTGGCGGCGTTGGGTTTTGATACTGCCCAGATTGGGGCCGACTATCACCAGTCGGTATCGGCCATTCTCGGCCAGGCTCAGGCAGAGGGCGCGGTCGAGCCGGGAGTCGATGCAAATCTGCTCACCGTCTTTTTCTTCTCCTTCTTCAACGGGTTGATGATGATGTATCCCAGGGAGTGGAAGGATATTCCCGTTGCGTTCATCCGCGAAGCTGCTGTGCGCCTTCTCGGCGCAAGGAAGTGAAAACCTCATGACCGCCGCTGCTTATCTGCTCTCGTTTGTCTGTCTGATCCTGAACGGCTTACTCTTCGTGCGGCTCAGACCGCCCTATAATTTCATGATTCTGTGGCTGCCACAGTTGGTACATCACACCCTGTCTCCGTTCCTGGTTATCCTGGGCGGGTTGGGTGCCGTGCTGGGCTGGCTGTACCAGGCACCGGCTGCCGCTGTCGCCGGCGTGTTAGGCGCGGGGCTCTCCGCGTTCTACGTCTGGCGGGTAACCGTTTCGCAGCCAGGTCTGTCACTCGCCTTTGGCGCGGACTGGCAGCGCAGGATTCTACCGCAGCAGGCGGGACGCCTGCTCCAACGGCGTTGGAACCTGGGATTGCCCCGGACCGGCGCGCCGCGTTGGGAGCGAGATATTGCCTTCTGGACGATTCCCGGCACCGATCGCAACCTGCTGTGCGACGTGTGGCAGCCGCCGGAAGGGGTTACGCCAACGGGCATGGCCGTCATTTACCTGCATGGCAGCGGTTGGTATCTGTCCGACAAGGATTTCGGCACGCGCCCATTCTTCCGGCAGTTAACCGCTCAGGGACATGTGGTGATGGATGTCGCCTACCGGCTTTGTCCTGAAGTGGACATCTGTCAACGACCAGCCGCTTTAGCGGCTGGCTTGTCCCTGACGCACTCGCACGAGGTGGAGCATGGCTCACTTTAACCGCATACGCCGTGTCGAGACAA
>JACAES010000002.1 GCA_013388735.1 Chloroflexota bacterium
CAGAAGCCATTTTGCTGGAGCATATCGAGCAGTACGGCGATTTACCCCCGTTCGTCAAGCGTTTGTTCGCTGCTTATGGCTTTTCTCTCTCCCGCTGATTTATGTCCGGTTTTCAGTGACTCAACGCCGTAAAACCATACCAAACCGATTTTCTCCTTTTTTTCATCTTCCAGATAAAATAGAAACGCGACGGCGCAACTCGTCCAGAGTGTTTCACGTATTGAGAACTGTGTACAGCCATTTGCCACCGGAGATGCAGGCTAAATCTTATGCGCGAGTCGAAATTTCAAACCCTCTTGGACAAACAAATCGGTAGAGGAAATATCTATAACATTGTTGCCGGCGTTCAGTCTGGCGATGGAAGTATATCGTTGGCGGGCGCAGCCGGGACTGCCAACCCCAAAACTGGCGCGGCGATGACCATTAACACTCCATATTTTATCGCCAGCATCACCAAGATGTTTACAGCGGCGGTGATTCTTAAACTGCATGAGCAAAAACAGATCAGCCTGGATGATCCAATCTCAAAGTATCTGCCCGCTGCCATGATCGAGGGCATTCATATTTACCGGGGCGTGGACAACAGCAGCCAGCTTAAAGTGTATCAGCTCGTCAACCAGACCTCCGGTCTGGCCGATTATGAAACAGATAAACCCAGAGGTGGGCGCAGCGTCCTCGATGATTTGAAAGCGGGACAGGATCGGGCGATTAACACCGAGGAAGCGATAGCGATCACGCGGAGGCTATCACCCCGATTCGAACCGGGTGCTGCGGGCGGGACGAAAGCCCACTATTCTAACGGCAATTATCGGCTGCTCGGCGGGATTATTGATGCTGTCACCGGCAAATCAACCTCAGCCAATTTTGAAGAGAAAATCTTCGCGCCGCTCGGCCTGGAACGCACCTACGTTTATGACCCCGCCGCGCCGCATGACGATCAGACGCCTGCGACAGTGTATCTCAAAAACACCCCGGCGCACATTCCCCAATATATCGCATCCAATATCCCGGACGGAAGCCTCGTTTCGACAGTATCGGAAAACCTGACCTTCCTGCGCGGTTTCTTCGAGGGCAAATTGTTCGATAAAACGCTGTTCACACGCATGATGCGCTGGAGTTCACTGTTTTTCCCGGTGCGATACGGCTATGGCATGATGTACTTCAAAATGCCGCGCCTGCTCTGGCCGTTTCGTGCGATGCCGGAGTTGATCGGGCATTCAGGGTCAACCGGGTCATTCGCCTATTGGAATCCGGCCCGGTCGTTGTATATTGCGGGAACGATCAATCAGATTGCGGCACCGGCTAAACCATTTTTCCTGATGGTTCAACTTCTGAATGTGGCAGCTTAAAAACACACCTCAACACAACCTAAGGCGAAGGGCGGCTTTTCAGCCGCCCCCTGGCAAAACATCAACTGCGCCAAACACTACTCGCTGGTTTCCGGCGAAACTTCCGGCGTCAGTTCGACCGTCAGTTCCGCCATCATCTCATCGGTGATTTCTGCCGTCGCATCCGGCAGCACGTCGAGCGCGCCGGGTATGGGCAGGGCCGTTTGCACAAAGGCCGGGAACTGGAGAATGCGTCCCGTGCCGGCATCGGCCACGTACACATTACCTTGACTGTCTACCACAACCCCACCCACGCTGGCGAACTCGGTCGGGCCGGGGTTTTCGCGGTTCAACTGGCCGAACGCGCCAACGCAGTTGCCGCCCCGATCATACACCAGCACACGCCCGGCGTCCGGGTCGGTCACGTACAGCAAACCGCGCGCCCCGTCAAATGCCAGATACGGACGGTTGCCCAGGTCATCAAACCATGCACGCACGCGGAAGCTGTTCACCGGCGTGCCGTCGCCGGCAACGAACAGATTAGCTGGGCTGCCATCCAGGTTGAAGGCGGAAATGCGCCGGTTCCAGGTATCGGCCACATACAGGATGCCATCCGGGCTGATCGCCAGACCGGTCGGTTCGTCAAGCTGGCCGTTGCCGCTGCCGCCAGAGCCGATATCGTACAGGAATACGCCGTCGCCGGTATAAACGCGGATGCGCTTATTCCCGGTATCGGCCACGTAAACCCGCCCCTCGGCGTCCACCGTCACCGCGCGCGGCCCCCAGAAGCCATCGGTCGGCTCAATCTGGGCGGATACGCCGTACTCGCCGCGCTGTCCCCAGGCGGTGATGAACTCGCCTTCCGGCGTGAACTTCTGAATGCGATAGTTCCAGGTATCGGCCACATACATGCTGCCGTCCGGCCCAACGGCTATACCGTTCGGGCGCTCAAACACGCCGCCGGTGATGCCGCCCTGCTGCCCGAACGAAAGCGCCAGGCTGCCATCCGGGTTAAATACAGAAACCCGGTGACTGAATTCCTCGGCCACGTAGATTTTGCCGTCCGGCCCGACCGCGATCTGACGCGGCGTACTCAACTGGCCGGGCGCGACGCCGGCGCTGCCAAAGATGCGGCTTGCCGACAGAGCCTGCCAGTTCTGCGAACACAGGTTCGTCTCCTGCTGTTCCAGCGGATTCATAACCGTGCCTTCGCCCGCCCCCAGCGACCACACCTGCGCGGCCACGTCCTTGCGAACGAATACATACATCCGGTCGGCGACCGGCCAGGCGGTGATGCTGTAACTTTTACCGACCGCCTCGCCGTAGACAGTGTAATCGCGCCACCACCAGATATTGAAGATGCCCCGGCGAATCTGGGCCGCCTGGGTGTTGCTGGGCGAAAAGTCAAATGTATTGATGACCCGCTGCGGCGTCAGGCCGAAGTAGTCCTGCATCGGCCACCACAACCGCTGGTAATCGAAGCGATAGTAACGATCTTCCAACGCGGCTTCGGCGGCGGCCCGGTTTTCGTCCCCGACGATCACCACCACCGCGTCCTCTACCACGCGCGGGCTGACGCTCTCGCCCATGTATATAGCATTTTTGAAGCTGCGGAAGTACCATGCCCCCGGCCAGGAGATTTTGTAGTCGTAGGCGAATTTTAAGTCCATGCCATCGGTGATGCGTTGGCTTAATTCCTTAATCTGCTCCGTCACCCGTTTGTTGGCCGGCGCGCCGTGCGCATACACCAGATATTCGCTTGCCAGATCATAATTGATGAACGAGGCCATCCAGGCCGACCGCAGCGTGATAAACGCCAGCCCGGCAAAAGTCGCCACGCCTACCATCAGGCGAAGCTGCGCCCAGCCAGTGCGGGCAGCCAACCGGTAAAGGACATACATCACAAACCCGGCGATCACAAATCCGGCGATCCACCGATAGGTACGCGCAAGCTGCTCCTGTTCCAGTCCACCCGGCAGCGGGCCAACCAGCAGAGGCGAAAGTATCTGCACCAGCGCCACGAACAGCATCGGGAACAGCAGCAGATACACCCAACCCGCCTGCCGGAAAGTCGGAAAACTCACCCGATCAAACAGCTGCCCAAAGAACCAGGCCGTCAGGAAGATCAGCGGCACGGTCAGGTGCGTACCCAGCCAGGGCATTTTTTCGCCCGCCAGCGTCAGCGCGATATGCATGAAAATCGCCCACCACGAAACCAGCAGCAGGAAAGGTACGCGCGTCAGCCGCTCCGCTTCCGGTAATGGCCGCGTTTTGGGTTTGCGTTTGGGCTTTTCGTATTCACCGCCATCCCCTCTTAAAATCTCTCCAAGTGTGGTATCCGGCTGTGTTTCTGGCGGTCTGGGGGAAATCTCGACCGGTGCGGCTTCTTTCGTTTCCTCGACATAGCGGCGAATCCGCCAGAATCTCATCAAACCGGCGACCATCGCCAGAAAACTGCCGATCAGCGGCAGAAATTCGTAAAACGGCATGATGATGACGAGGTAATAATACTGCGGCTGGTTGCCGCGCCGCACTGCCTGCTGCTCCAGCCAGTAGTCCAGGCTGGTATAAATACCCGCCAGACCGGTCATGTTGGTGAATACGGTAGTGAAGAAAAACACATACAGCACATGATAAATCCCGCTGGCGATCACCCACCGCCTAGCGTTCCACACCAACCCCGCTGTGATGGTGACGGCGAACATCGGGATAATGAACTGGATGGCAAGATACGTTTTGCCGATAGCTTCCGGCGAGGACACCGGCACCAGGTTTTTGATGAACTCCGGCGCGGCCTGCCCGATAGCCTGATAATCCGCCGACGTGACGCCGGTAAAAGCCACCAGGAAAGGCGTCAACCAGGGCAAAACCAGCGTCCCCATCAGCCACAGAATATCCAGTTCGCGGAAGCGATACAGCGTGCGCCACCATCCCGCCCGCGCCGTGTACACTAAAAAGGCGATCAGCAGGATCGCCGCGCCGTAAGTGACATACAGCATCAACGGGCTAAATCTGGAGCCGGTTATAACTGCCACCCCCCCTTGTTCGCCCGGAATGACCGGCGCAGCGGGAGAAGACGCATCACGCGGGGTGATGTGCGAACGCTCCTCGATGAAGATAAAAAAGGCACAGACCGCCACCACCATCACCAGCAGCAGAATCAAATCGGCCCAGACGAGGCGCGACATACGCCCGCGCCGGTATGTCCACAGCAGCGTCCCCAGGATAACCACCAACGTCGCGCCAAATACTAACCCCGTCCAGGTGAGCAGACTGACATATTCCTGTGTGCCGGGTCCCAGCGACAGCGCCGTGTCCAGCGGCGCAATAGACAGCACCACGTACATGGCAAGCGAGGCCACCCCCGCCAGCAGAATGCTGATCGAAATGAAATACAACAGGGTTTTGCCCGGCAGCCTGAAGAAGTGCTGGAGCAACCGCACCACCCAGTACAGCGTTAAAAAGCTGCCGAAAATAGCAATATAGATAAACGAGGTCTCTTTCGACCCCATGCTGCCCAGCATGGCGGCGGCGAAGATGAACAACCAGCGCGCCTTCCGCCGCAGGTGTCGCGGCCCATCCATGTACATCAGAGCGCAGTACAGCATGATGAGCGTATAAAAAATCGCCGGTGTGTCATGGCGGATATACCGGTTGTAATACAGCAGCAGCGGCGAAATGAGAAACATCACCGCCGCCAGAATCGCCCCCCACCGCCCCAACCAGCGCCGGAACAAAATCGGAAATATCACGATCAACACACCCAGCGCCGCCGGGTAAATCCGCGCCGTGAAGTCATTGTCCCCAAACAGGCTGTACATCAGCGCCGTTACGTGGAACAGAATCGGGCCGTGCATCAGCGGCGTGTGCTGGTAAACGCCATCCTGATACAGATCATGCGAGAACTTGGTATGCAGGCTCTCGTCGTGGCTCATCACGCGGTCGCCCAGTATGTAAAAGCGGGTGAATACCGCCAGCGCGAAAATCACCACATACACGGCGACTTCCCAATTAAACGTCAAAGTGCGCCGCTCTCCCACCCGAAACGGCTCATCATAGCTGGTTGTCACGGCAGATCGTCTAATCGTCGTCATAACACCTCATCTAGGGCGCAGCGGTAGCATCCGGCGCGGGCGCGTGGCGCGGCCTGGCCTCCGGCGTCGGGGCGTTGTCATTGGCTGTCACCGACAGCGCAATCGCCGTTCCGCCTGGAACGGGTTTGGTAGCATCCGCACTCTGCATACCCAGCAGCGGCGCGGGCTGTGTCGGCGGCGCGGCCAGCGCCATTTCCTGTCGCCCCATCACCCAGGGGAACAGCAGCGCCAGGGCGGCCATGACCACCGCCAGGCCATAACGCGCCTGGTACAGCGCCGGGCGACGACGCGGGCGGTTCAGGTCAGCCTGGATGGACACCCACAGGCGATCTTTCGGCAGTCCGCCCTGCCCGATCAGCGGCATATTCAGCCGGAGTTCCCGATCCAGATCGCGCTCCCGCCGGTAAATCCCGTAACAGGTTCGGCAGTCATCCAGATGGTAGGCCAGGCGCCGCCGCTGGTGCGGCGAAAGTTCGCCATGAATGTATGCGATAAGTTGTTTCTGGCATTCACGACACGTCATCATATGACTTCAAAGCCAATCCATTCTTCGACTATCCATTCCAACTGCAAAAGTTTACGCAGCCGTTCGTGCGCCAAACGAACGCGGCTTTCCGCCGTTTTTTGCGGGCAGCCCATCACCGCCGCCATCTCGCGGTAGGTCAGGCCATGCCCATAGCGCAAAATCACCGACTCACGTAAAGCAGGCGACAGGGTTTTTAAGGCCGCTTCCAGCGCCGCCTGCGTATCCTTTTGCGAAAGCGCCGCCTCCGGCCCATCGGACTTTGGCGCGGGTATATCCGGCGACAGCAATATACTCAACAGCGAATGTTTGCGCCGGTAGACGTTCCGGCAGCGGCTTAAGGCAATCGTATACAGCCAGGTTTTAAAGGCAGCGCGCGCCGGGTCGTAGCGGTGCAGGTTGCGGAAGGCATACACAAACGCCTCCTGCGACACGTCTTCGGCATCCTGCCGGTTGAGCAGCAGGCTGTAACATAACCTGTAAATCGCCGGGGCGTGCTGCTCATACAGTTGAGCATAACCTGCCTGGTCGCCCTTCAGGCAGCGCGCGATCAGCGCATCGGTGGTTTCGTCAGGCAGCGCCATTATCCGGCCTCAGTTCGTTCGGTTCATACCCACGATATACACACCTTACCGCCGAATTCCTCACTGCGCGAACTCGTCAAACGGCACGCCGTTGTAAACATCCTGGCGCAGCCATAGGATTATACGCACCAGCGGCGCGCTGGCGGTTCGCGTCTGCCGTTGCAGCCACCAGGCCGGCAAATCCACCAGACGCAGCGCGGCTGAATTCCAGCCGGTCGTCATGACGAAACGCTGCCCCACATAACTCCCACCCAGATTCGGCGCTTCGGCATATTCCGGCAGCAGCACAATCTCCTGACCGCGCGCGTCGCCCACATCGCTGATGAAGCGAACATTAGGATAATCGCGCACCAGCCACGCTACCAGGCCATCCTGCCCTGCCTGCACCGTGATCGGAATCTGCGGGAATCCGCCGGTTTGCCGCTGCGACAGTTCAACCAATGTCTGCCGCAGCAGGGCGGTTTCGTAGCTCGTCGCCGTTGTATGCCACAGCTCGGTAGGGTCTGCCGAACGAAAAACGGCGGCATTCCAACCGCTGCCCAGACTCATCACCATACCGAAAACCAGCAGCCCCAGCGCCCAACCACGCCCCGCCGTGCCGCCTCCCCACAGGCTGGCTGCCATGAAATAACCGGCGAAGACGAACAGCAGCCCAACCAGTACCCACACCGCGCTGCGAGCGTCTACCTGGCTAAGCTGTACTGTGCCATCCGGCGACCTTAACAGCGCCCGGCCTAACGCCTGGACGTGAACGGTCAGCACGAACAGCAACCCAACCATGATAATCGCCAGCGCCCATTTTGCCCACTCTGGCGTATACCACAGCAGGCGGTCAGGGCCGCGCAGCAGTTCGAGGGCAATCCGCGCCGTCAGACCCGCCAGCGGCAGCACCAGCCACAGTGCGTGTTCCGCCCCTGCCCCAGCATAAAGCAGGCTGGCCGCCGCCGCGAAGATCAGCCAGCCCAGTAAAAAACGCTCCACAAACGCGAACCGCCCGCTGCGCGCCAGCCACCACGCCCCGATGACACCGAACAGAACCAGCACCGGCTCGTAAAACAGCGTAATCACCGGCGGGGAAACAACCGACACGCCTGGCGATGCTGTCGTCAGGCCGCCAATCGCCTCGCCCAGCAGCGCACCTATGGCGCTCAAACCTTCTGGATAGGTCAGGAAGAGGGTGGCAGCTACCACCACAACCAGCGCCGTGACCAGCAGCCCGGTTGACCAGGGCCAACCGCGCAGCCGTTCCCAGGCAGCGGAGAACGCGCTCTGCCCATCGGCATCTGCTTGCGTCGTCCAGAACGCAAAGGCCAGTCCGCCCAGCAGGATGAGCGCCAGCACCGGCCCGGTCGGGTCGGTCAGCAGCAGCAGCGCGCCCAGGCAGATCGTCGCCAGTACAGCGACGGATTTCTGCTGGGTTTCCCAATAGCGCCACAGCGCCCACAGCCCAACCACGCCCGCCAGCAGCGACCAGATCACCGGGCTGTCGCTGCGGGAAGTCACCAGTAGTACCGGGGAAAATGCCAGCAGCACGCTCAAAATCAGCGCCCGCTCCCGCCCCAGCAGATCGCGGAACAGCGCCGGCGACAGGATGAGCGCCACGCCGCCCAGCGCCGTCAGGATTCGGACGGCGAACTCCGACCCGCCCAGCGTGCTGAATGTCAGGCTGTGCAGCACGAACAGCAGCGGGCTGTCCGGCGTGATGTCGGTGCCGGGGGCATCTAGCCGGACAAAACGCCAGGCCGCCAGCGCCCGCCCCGCTTCCGTCTCCGTCAGCGGCACGGTGTCCAGTTCCGCCACGCGCAAAACCAGCGCCGCCAGCAGCAGACCGATATAAACCACCAGCTCCGGCGTTTTCATCGCCCGTCGTGGCTGCGCCGCTTTATATCCCGCTTCGTTTAACACCGGCAATCCTGTTACGTCCATCACTCCGCGCCTTTACTTCGTCGCGTTTTTGCTCTACTGGGTG
The DNA here is from genome assembly GCA_013388735.1 of Chloroflexota bacterium. GTDB lineage: Bacteria > Chloroflexota > Anaerolineae > Aggregatilineales > Phototrophicaceae > CFX2. Next base: position 8,499 of record JACAES010000002.1, read on the forward strand.
GATGCCACCAGCGCCGTTTCCGTCACCCGGTAAAACACGCTGCCGCCGCTGCTTTCGCACATGGGTTCCAGGTACTCTCGGAACTTTTCCTCCCCGGCAGAACTATAAGCGGCGCGCTCGCTGGTCCCGTAAAAGATGTAATCAATCCCATACCGCTGGATAACTTCCAGCGCCACGTCCCAGCGCAGGTCGCCGTACAGTTTACGGATGTCGTCCGGGCGCGTGCCAACGGTCTGGTCATAGGTTGGGCCGCGCCACTGGCGCTCATGATTTTCCCACCCCAGCAAAATCGGCACGCCGGTCAGCGCCCCAACCCGCCCGTAAGCCGGATTATACGCCCCGCCGATGGCTTCAACCACCACCACGTCGTCGCCCTGAACCTGCTGCTTGAAACACAGAATCGCATCCAGATCGTTAGCGGCAATGAAGGTCGTGCTGCCGTCCAGCGACAGGGGACGCGGTTCAATCTGCGCCGCGCGTCCGGTCTCCACGAACATCCGGTCAGGAATCGCCAGCGCCGGGTAAATCATGCCCAGCGCCACCGCCACGAAAGCTGCCCCGCCGAACACCCAACGCCCGGATGCGCGCGGCGTTTCTGGCGGGATTTCCGTCAGGATACTGTAGACGGCGAACGACCCGGCAATCCCAAACACCAGCCACGCCTGATAATAAAACTTGAAGATCGTATTGATGCGTGTACCGAACACATCGCGCAGGTAAAAGAATTCCGGCACCAACGTCAGCCCCAGCCCCAGCCCGACCAGCAGCAGCGCGAAGCCGGTCGGCGGCGCGGCCATCGGGATGACCGCCGTTTCTTCGTTTTCCATCAGCGGATGCGGGAACAACCGCGCCACCACCACCACCAGCCCGGCCAGCAGCAGCAGCAGCGTCGGCAGCGCCTCCAGCCGCCGTGCCAGGATGGACGGCAATACCGCGCCAAGACCGCCGTTTTCATCTATAAAGCGCAGTACGATGCCGCGCAGTTCCGGCACAATCTGCGCCACCAGCCCCAATCCCAGCAGCGCCACCACCAGCGCCAGCAGCAGCAACCCCGCCACCTGAAAACCGAGCCGCCAGTTCATACCGCGCCCGGCTTTACGCGCTTCGATAAATAAAAACGGCGCCAGCAGGATGATGAACGGCCCGAACATCAGGAAATAATGCTGCAAAAATGTCGGCGTGATGATGTTCGGCAGCAGCCCGGACGCTTGCGACCGGAAGCCGATGATAAACGGCAGGTAGAACAAGACCGTCAGCACACCCAGCGCCAGCAGCAGATTAAACAACATCCACCAATCGGTGCGCCGCAGCCATCCCCGGCGCAGCAGCCGCCGCAGCCCGTCCGCGCCGACCAGCGCCAGCATGTAAATCGGCCCATCCCAGGTGTTCAGAAACACCAGCGCGCCTACGCTTAAAGCGTAAAAGACCACTTCGCCGCGCGTCGGGTCGCGCCCGTTCAGCAGCAGATTGAGCGCCAGCCCCAGCACCAGTGCCGCGAACGGCAGCGCCATCACGTGGGGGTGATTGTCCGACAGCAAAAAGCTGAACTGCGGAAATTCGTCAATCGGCTGCGCGGCCAGCGAAACCGTGCCGTCCAGGTTGAAATCCGTCAGCACCCGGCTGGCGCGGAACCACCACCAGTGCGCCCGCGCGGCTTCTGCCGGGTCAAGCAGATTCACCGGCAGCAGCGTCACCGGCTGGTCATCCGGTATCCCGGCGGCGCGCGCTTCCAATCGTTCCGGGTAAACCATACGTTCCTGTGTCGCCCAGAACCGCAAATACTCTTCTGAAGCGGTGCGTGACTGGTACGGCAGTTCGACCAGCGCCGCCTGGAAGTTGCCCATCAGCACCACCAGCGCCGCTCCCAGCAGGCCGGCCAGCAGCGCCGGCGCGCGGCGTGCGCGCGGCAGATTATTGCCGATGTCATCGTAGGGGAGGCTCTCTGATCCCCCCTCGCTTTCTTTACCGGCAGTGCGTAACGTGTTAACCAGCCGCGCCCGCGCCAGATTACAGGCTACGCCGAATACCGTCAGCCCGGTCAGCGCGAACAGCATGGCGTTCCACAGGTTAAAGCCAACCGTGCTGGTCACGCCGCTCATCATCGAAAGCATCGCGCCCATCACGTAGCCGAAGTAGTAGTAGCTGATGGCATATCCGGCCATCCAGGCGTCATTGGGCGGAAAAACCTCGCTGCGCATGATGCTGCTGATAAACATCAGATCCATCGGCTTTTCCGTCGTGCGCAGTTCCGGCTGGTGCGCCCGGACGACCGTCCAGCCGACGAACAGAACGATGAACAGCAGTTCGGCGGTGATGACAACCGGGCGGTTCTCCCGCCACCATGTGCGCCGGTTTATCGGCTGCCGCGCATGGACGGCCAGCCCCAACACCAGCACGATCACCCATACGAGGGCCATGCTGCCCGGCGCGTTCTGCAAAAAACCCAGGCTCGCCAGCAGCCAGTAAACGTAACCCACCAGCAGCATCCCGGCGGCGCGCGCCAGCGTATAACCTTTGTCTGGCAGCCCGGCCAGCAGCCGCGAAACCAGCGGCAGCGCCGCCGCGCCCGCCGCCGTCGCCAGCGCCCACCAGCTTAATAGCATCCAGCCCTCGCGGGCTAACCAGTCCAGAATCACGGCGTTCTAACGCTCACTTTCAACCTGTACTCTTAAACC
>JACAES010000190.1 GCA_013388735.1 Chloroflexota bacterium
GGCTGCCAGTCAACCAGCCTTTTGTCTCGACACGGCGTATGCGGTTAAAGTGAGCCATGCTCCACCTCGTGCGAGTGCGTCAGGGACAAGCCAGCCGCTTTAGCGGTTGGTCGTTGACCGCCTATTCCTCCTCTATCTTTTTCTCTGGATCACGCGCTCGGCGGCGGCAGTTACGTCCTCGACGCCCATGCAGAAGGCGTCCATTAGCAATTCCGTCGTGGGCGCGGTGCGTGTAAACGTGTCGTGGACGCCGACCATCTCCAGCGGGACAGGGTGATGCAGGCTCAATACTTCGGCCACTGCACCGCCCAATCCGCCCAGAATGGTGTGTTCTTCGGCGGTGACAATCGCGCCCGTTTCCGCCGCCGCTTGCAGGATAAGCGGCGCGTCAATCGGCTTGATCGTGTGCATTTCCAACACGCGCGCATCGAGTCCGCGCGCCGCGAGTTGGTCGGCGGCCAGTAAACTTCGCCCAACCATCGAACCCGCCGCGATGATCGTTACGTCGCCGCCGTCGCGCAGCGTGATGCCTTTACCGATCTGCACCGTCACGCTGGACTGATGCACGGGCAGCGTCGCCGCGCGGCTGATGCGCAGATACACCGGCCCATCATATTCGGCAATGACCGGAACCCATGCACCTGCTTCGTTGGCATCCGCCGGAACGATGACCGTCATCTGCGGCATGGCGCGCATGATGGCGATGTCCATAATGGAATGATGGGTTGGCCCGTCTTTAAAGTCGGATACCCCGGCGTAGCTGGCCGCGATCTTGACGTTGGTGCGCGCATAAGCCACGCAGGTGCGGATCTGCTCCAATGCCCGCAGCGCCAGCAGCGCCGCAAAGCCGTTGGCGAACGGGATTTTTCCGCCCAGCGCCAAACCAACCGCCATATCAATCATGCACGGTTCGGCGATGCCGATATTGTAAAACCGTTGGGGATATTGTTTGGCGAAAAAATGGGTGAGCGTGGACGCGGATGTGTCCGCGTCCAGCACAATCACGTTGGGATTAACCGCGCCATAGGCGGCCAGCGCCTTACCGTAACCTTCGCGCATCGGAATTTCAGCCATGATGCCTCGCTCCTTTGATCTCCGCGATGGCCTGGGCCAACTGGGCGTCATTCGGCGCAGCACCATGCCATTGCGATTTATTCTCCATAAAGGAAACGCCTTTGCCTTTGGTCGTGCGGGCGATAATCACCGTTGGACGATCATGAATCTCGCCGGCGGTATCGAGCGCCTGAAGAATCTGGCGCATGTCGTGGCCGTTGATCTCGATCACGGCCCAATTACAGGCGCGCCACTTATCCGCCAGCGGTTCGAGGGGCAGGATGTCCTGAACCGTGCCATCGAGCTGCACGTTGTTAAAATCAACAATCGCGGTCAAATTCGCCAGGCGATATTTTGCCGCCGCCATCGCCCCTTCCCAGACGATGCCGCCCTGACATTCGCCATCACCCATCAACACATAGGTGTGAAAAGGCAGGCCGTCCATTCGCGCGGCCAGCGCAATCCCGACGCCGACAGCGACGCCGTGACCCAGCAGCCCCGCCGTCATATTCACGCCGGGCGTTTTCAGGCGATCCGGGTGTCCCTGTAAATGGCAATCAAGGTCGCCCCAGTGGCGCAGGTCTTCGCGGGGGAAATAACCGGACTGGGCCAGGGCCGCATACAACAGCGCCGACGCATGGCCTTTGCTCAGGATAAAACGATCCCGTTCCGGCCACTCCGGGTTTTGGGGATCAATCCGCATTTTGTGGAAAAACAGCGCCGCGACAATATCCGCCGCCGACAGCGATCCGCCGGGATGCCCGGCCTGCCGCCGATGAATCATCTCCAGGCTGTCGAGCCGTAAATCGCGCGCGCGCTCCTGCAATTCGATGATTTGTGAGTCAGGATGAAAGTACATAGGTGTTTTACCGTTCTCTTTTCTGTCAACCGGGCATACTTAAACCCACGTGTGGCAGTCTACAACACGGCGGTTTAAGCTATCGGCTCTGTTTATGGACGAGAAGCTAAATTCGGTAGGGCGCTGCCTGCCGCGCCCCCAAAGGGTCGGGCAGACTCTACTCGCGCCGCTGCCGCAGCGAGTCGATCACAGCGGCGAACATGAGCGTCCGCCAGCGCCGCCGCATGTAGTCAATCGTGATGGCGATCAGCAGCACGGTGTAAATGATGATTTTGTGATAGTAGGGGTCAACCTTCAGGATGACCATCTCGTTCTGCAAGATGCCGATCAGCATGGCGCCAACGATGACGCCGGGGATGGTTCCTTCGCCACCCATCAGGCTGTAGCCGCCCAGCACGCACGCCGCAATCGCCAGCAGTTCGCAGCCTTCGCCCGTGCCGGGATGGCCCAGGCCCATGCGCGCCGCCTGGATGATCCCGACCACCACCGCGCAGACCGCCGATATGATGTACGCCAGGATGATCCGGCGGTCAACGTTGACGCCCGAATACCGCGCGGCTTCGGCGTTGCCACCCGCCGCGTAAATCTGCCGCCCGATATAGGTGTAACGCAGCAGGTAAAAGGCCAACATGGCAATGACGAAGCAGATAATCACCGGGATCGGGATGAGATCGGAAACGTAACCCTGCCCGATGCGTTTAAATTCTTCCGTCAGCCCTGTAATCGGGAAGGACTCCGTAATCACGAGGATGAAGCCGCGCGCCAGACCCATCGTGACCAGCGTGATGAGGAAACCGTGCATTTTGAGCTTGGTCACAAACAGCCCATGTATCAGGCCGATAAACGCGCCCATTCCGAGTGTAGCGATCACACTGCCCCAGATAGACCAGCCATATTCTTGCATCAAGTAGGCGACCATGACCCCGCCGAAACCCACCATCGAACCGACGGAAAGATCAATCCCGCCCGTGATGATGGTGAAACCGACGCCGATAGCGGCAATCCCCAGAATGGCCGTATCGCGCGTCATGATCTTCAGATTGTCTTCGGCCATCAGATTGGGATTCTGGGACTGCCCATAGACAAGCAATCCGATTGCCACCAGGAACAGAATAAATTCAGGACTTCTGAGCAGATTTGAGAGCCACCCCCACGCCGTCGAACCGTGTTGGGCCGCTGTCTGCCGGGGATCAAGCGTTGTCGTTTCTGGAGTGTTCACAAGATTTGGCGCAGGAAACCACCAGCTTTAGCGGGTGGATGAATGCGCTCTTGCTCCTTTCGTGGCATAATGGTCTTGGGTGAAGACACTCCCTCACGGGAGCAACGGTTACTGTACC
>JACAES010000160.1 GCA_013388735.1 Chloroflexota bacterium
ACGGTCGTCGGCCCGGAAGTCGCGCCGGACGACCCGTACCAACTGGTCAGCGCCGCCGCGCCCAGCCCGGACGACGGCGTGGACGACGGCGACAACAGCCTGATTTTCCCGGCCAGCCTGCTTTCCGGCAAGGATGCGCTCAACCGCAAACGCCTCGAAAACGTGATCGTGGATATCGGCGCTTACGAGTTTAAGGCCGTCACGGCGGGCAACCCGGACCCGACCTTCCCTGAAGATACGCTTTCGACCAGCATCACGCTGGAAGCCGAAGGCGGTTTCCCGCCTTACACCTTTACGATTGAAAACTTCCCGGCGCTTTACGACACCAATCCCGACAACGCCTGCGGCGGTCAGCCGCTGCTGTTCAACCCGGTGACGCAGTTGGTCACGTACTGCCCGCCGAAAAACCTGTACACCGACACCGACGGCGTGATGCCGCCCAACGGCGCGCCCGCCGGGTCGGCAGTGTCGTTTACGTACCTCGTCCGCGACCGCGTAGGCAATATCAGCCAGGACCCCGGCGTGGTCACACTGCTGATTACGCCGACCGACGACCCGCCGCTCCAGCAGCCGATCAATCAGCGGATTCAGCGGGAAGCCGGGCAGGTTTCTACACCGATCAGCTTCCTCCTGCAGCCTTACGTCCGGTTCGACGACAACTTCTTCTTCTCGGAAGATGGCGGGCCGGAGGACATCCTGGCCGGCGGCCTGCCGGCGCAAAACCAGACGCCCGGCGCGGACTACCCCTACGATTACACTTATGTGCCGGGCAGCCTCAGCGGGGACTATGTGGCGCTGGGCATCGGCGAGGCCGCCGTGCAGAACGCCGTCAACGATACCACCGACGGGCGCATCAACCTGACCGCGACCGGCGGCGTCCGGGGGTCATTCAGCTTCCAGTACACGATCAACGAAAGCAGCGCCACCAATACCGTCACGGTCGAAATCGTTTCATCGCTGCCTTACGGCGGCCTGCACGATGATACCAGCTTCGCTTTTGATTATACGAACGACTGGTCGCCGGTTTACAGCGAGCCGAATATCAACAACACCCTGCACCAGACCACCACGCTCGACGGAACGGCCACCTTCAGCTTCGTCGGCACGGGCTTCACGCTGTACATCCAGGGCAGCACGAAGGGCGGCTACTGGGAACTCCAGGTAGACGACCTGGCCTTCCAGTGGAACGGCAAGCAGATTGCCACCCGCTCCGGCATCACCTGCCGCACGACGGCTGCAACCGGCACGGGGACGAGCAGCACATTCATCAACGGTAAAGTCGCCAATGCCTACACCGTGTCCTGTTCACGGCTGCGCGACGGCGAGGCGCACACCATCAAAATCATCAACAAGGTCAGCCGCGCGCTGCTCAGCGTGGACGCGGTGGGCATCCTGTCGGACAGCACCGTCCTGCTGCCGGGTTTCCACGAAGTCAAGGAAATGCAGACCATCCCGCTGTTTTACGGCTGGAGCGAAACCACCGAAACCGGCGCATCCAATCGGCTGGCCGTGTACACCGGCAGCCCGAACGTCGCCGACATCATGTTCACTTTCAAAGGCACGGGCTTCGCCATCGGCACGACGCTGGAACAGGAGAAGGTTTCCAAACTCGGCGCGACCTATACCATCTGCGTCGCCCCCGCCGCGACCGGCACGCCGCAGGTCTGCCAGGACTTCGACAACGGCCTGAGCGGCAGCACGCGCCCGGTCTGGAACGTTTTCCGCCCGTTCTTCGGCTTCTACCCGGACGCCGAATACGACGTGACGATTGACATCAACAACATCCCACCCGGCGGGCGCATGGTGATTGACTCGATCATCGTCTTCGACCGCGAGCTGGCGGGGCCGCTGCCCTTCGGCACGACCGACGACGGCAACCGCGATCTGCTGTTCTTCAGCGGTGGGCTGGAAGATACCTGGGCGCTGGATACCAACAACAAAAAAGCCCTGAACACCAGCCTGACCAGCCTCGCCAGGAGCGTGATCGCTGCCGGGCCGTTCGCCGCCTTCCAGATACCGGACGACGCCGACGGCTTCTCCTGGTGGCGTTATGCCGGGCGCAGCGACAGCCAGCATATCCTGATCTGCGTGGATCGCGGCCAGCTCGACGCCGGCGATACGCAGGACACCTTCTGCATCACCAAGGACCTGCGCAATACGGCCACCGGCAATCCGGTTATCGTCTCCGAGTCGGACTTCGGGCCGACGGGCTGGGGTACGGCCAGCGGCGGCGTTCACACGGTCGAAATCTTCAGCCTCACCAACTACCCGTTCAATTTCGACCAGTTCCAGGTTATCTCCGACGATGACCCCCTGTCACCCAGCTACTACGAGCAGACCATCGCCAGCCTGACCTACTACGACGACCTGGCAGGCGACGGCCTCTCGCGGACCACCATGAACAGCACGCGCTATTCCGGCGGCAGCCTGGAGTTTATCAAGGAAGCCGGCGAGGGCGTGTTCTTCCACTTCACCGGCACCGGCTTCGCGCCGGTCTTCACGCTCGACCGCTACGGCGGCCCGGTGATAGCCTGCTGGCTGAAGGACGTTGCGCAAACCGCCACGCCGAATGATGTGCGCAATAACGGCGTCTGCCAGACCTTTGACAACTACAGCAAGTCAACCGTTTATCAGGCGGCGCGTTCCGTCCTCGGCCTGGAAAACACCACCTACGCGGTCATCATCGAACACGCCGGCGCCGACTATACGGTCGTCGGGCGCACCATCACCGGCAACTCCATGCAGTTCGACGCGCTGTACATCTACGGCGATGTGTGGAACGGCCTGGACGCGCTGACGCCGCTGACGGACGGCGCGCGCTATGAAACCAGCTATACCAACCGGATCGCCAATAACCAGTTCCAGTACTTCGGCGCCGGCTGGCGCTCGGTCGAAGGCCGTTCGGCGTCGCGTTACTCCGGCCAGAACTACGATCAGGTCAGAACCTTCGGCGCAGGGGTCGTCTTCCTGACCAACGATGCCGACACGGTGCGCATCTTCCGCGACGTGCGCTCCGGCTATGCGCCGCTGCGCGTGTGTTACGCGCCCTATACGCCGGGTACGTTCGTCGTGGATTACGGCGCTTATACCTGCGACGAGTTCCGCAATGACGGCGGCACAGCTAACCAGATGCCCTTCAGCATACACTTCGGCAGCGACGATCCGCACGTTGTCTCCATCACCACGCTGACCAACGGCTACCTGTATCTGGATGCCGTTGAACCGCTCAACACTGCCGATCTGGGGCCGCTGACGCCGGGCGTCTATACCGAAACCGAGCCGCGCCTGATCTACGCGCCGACCGACAATGCGGCGCCGGGCTGGGCCAATGTCATCTCTCGCAGCTATGTAGACGGGGCTGCCATGCAGTCCACCGCGCCGGGCGCATCGCTCTACTTCGAGTTCGAGGGGACGGGCTTCTCGCTGCTGACGCTGTTCGACACGGCCAGCAGCAGCCTGCAAGCCGACATCAACGAAATCCCCGACCCGCCCGATAAATCGTTCACGGTTCAGCTAACCAACGCCACCACCCGTACTTACTACGGCATGGCGCACAGCGTCACCGGCCTGCCCTACGACACCTACAAGGTTCTCATCACCGATACCGACCCGCTGCGGAACAAATTCACAGTGGACGGCATCCAGGTCTACGGCGATTTCGAGAACCCGCTTGAACCGGGCATCTACGATAACACCAACCTCGGCCTGGTCTACGGCCCGTCGAACAGCGCATGGACGGCCTACCAGGGCAGCCGTTACCCCACCTATCTCAACCAGACCTATCGGACGGCCAACCGCCAGGGCGCGACTGTCGCCTTCGCCGTGACCAACGCGAATTCGATCACGCTGCATCACCTCAACTCGACCAGCGCCAAAGTGCAGATCTGTGCCACGACGCCTGCCGGCGTTCGCACCTGTTCGGAAGTCAGTCTGGTGGGTAAGTCCAACACGGTCTTTAACCTAGGCGCCGTCGGGGATTATCTGGTCAGCATCACCAACCTGGACATCCTCAAGACGCTCAACGCAGACGCCATCGGTGTGCATGACACCACCGGCGGCGTGCTGTCGGCGGGCATCCACCAGGAAAACAACCCGCTGCTGACCTTCAGCGGCGGCTGGAATGCCGGCTCAACCGCCGAACGCGGCGCAACCGATGGATTCGTCCGCAGCACCACCGTCGGCGCGGCGGGGCAAACGCTTGGTTTCACCTTCAACGGCACCGGCTTCAGCATCGTGCTGGCCGAAAGCACCACCACCGGCGGCAGCTACTCGCTGGTGATTGACGGCGGCGCGCCTATCAACCTGCTGAACGCGGCAACCAGTTCCACCCGCGTCCCGGTGGCACTGACCTACGTCGGTTTTGCGTCCGGCAGCCACACCGTCACCCTCACCAACAACGATGCCGGCAAACCCCTGCTGGTTGATCGGGTGGATGTGCTGGGGACGGTGGACTCCATCGGCGCTGAAGTCACCGGCAACATCGAAAACGACAATCCGCTGATCGTCTACTTCCCGTACTACAGCGCCAACCTGGTGGCGGCAACCGCTGCATCCGGCGGCGGCCAGCACACCGGCACGATGCGCGGCGCAGGGGTCTACTTCCAGCTGAACATCGGCGCGTTCCAGTATGTGCGCGAAACCAGCGGCAAATATGGCGGCGTTTCGATCTGCTCCGCAGCAGTCGGCACGCCGTCCACCGGCTGCGTGCCGACCCTGGTGGCGAACAACCTGCCGCCGATAGGGTATCAGCAGGCACAGGCGGTCGCGGTCGGCGGCGGCGGCACGCGCTGGGTTTTCATCCGCAACAACGACGGCAAACCGATGCCGCTGGACTACGTGCGCCCAACTAACCCGGACGGTGTGTTGACCAGAGGCTTCTATGAAGACACCTACGCGGCGGCCAGCAGCAAGTTCAACTTCGACGGCACGTTTGGCGAAGTGCCGGTCGGCGCAGCCTCCGGCGGGACGGTGCAGTCCACCACGACCAACGGCGGCGCGGCGCTCTTCCAGTTCAGCGGCACGGGCTTCTCAATCTACTTCGTGTTGGATAAGCTGGCCGGCGCAGTCGAGATTTGCTGGGCGAACGCCCTCACGCTCGACCCCGCCGCCGTTGAACCCGGCGACCCCGGCGTGACCTGCCAGACCTACGACAACTACAGCGCGTCCAGCCGCTACAAAGCGGCCCGTACCAACATCATCGGGCTGGCCGAAGGCGACCATACCGCCGTCGCGCGTCACAAAAGCGCAACGGGGCTGACCACCATGCAGGTAGACGCGGTTGAGATTTACGACGACAACCGCACCGGCAAACCGGCGCTGGATGTCCCCGGCCAGCGTTACGAAACCAGCTACGATAAACGTCTGGTGGATGACCTGTTCGTCTACTACGGCCAGGGCTGGCGTTCGGTGACCGGGCGTTCCGCCGCGCGTTATTCCGGCTCGAACTACGATACCATCAAGGACGGCATCGGCGCGGGCGTCCTGTTCCTGACCGATAACGCCGACGCGATCACCCTGTATCGCGGCGTCGGCAGGGGCGTGCCGCGCGTGCAAGTCTGCGCCCAGCGCGTCAGCGACCCGCTCCAGCGCCTCTGCACGACCGTCACCAACGATCAGGGTTCGTACAGCCAGCCCGTCGCCGTGATGCTGAACGACGACGGTTACACCGGCGAACATATCGTGACCATCATGGTGCTGGATGCCGGCACGTTCATCCTGGACGCTGTTCGCCCCAACGACAGCACCGCGCCGCTCGAACCCGGTCTCTACGAGGATGCCAATCCGGGGCTGCACTTCGGAAACGGTGTCTGGACAGAAGTCTTCCTCAGCAGCTACAGCGATGGCCGCGCCCGACTGACCAGCACCGAAAACGCGACCGTTGCGTTCAGCTTCACCGGCGCGACCGGCTTCGCGGTCGGCATGGTGGCCGATCTGTTCGGCGGCGAGGCGGAAGTCTGCTACGACACCGACGACACCTGGGGCGCGGGCGACGACTGTTACACCTACCAGAACGAAAGCTCAAAAGCCAGCTATGCCACCAGCCGCACCGTCACCGGCCTGAACAAAGGCACGACTTACTACGTGCGCGTCCGCAATGCCGAAGACAACAACGCCGGACGCAACCCGCGTTACGCCCCGGCCCGGCTGGTCATTGACTATGTGAACATCTTCGGGGATGACCTGCCGCCGGTTCTGGCCGAACCCGGTCTGTACAACGAAGATGCCGGCGACGGCAGCAGCCCGTATTTGCAGCTTCAACCCATCGAGCGTTGGCTGAGCTTTACCGGCAGGGCGGCGCGCGGTTTCAGCAACGAAAGTTACGTCGGCGTGGTGGATGATCGCGGGCGGCTCTCGACCACCTACGCCGGGCCAACAGCGACGCTGCGGCTCAACGTCCCGGCAGGCGGCGCAACGGTCGTCCTGTACACCGGCGCGGCCAGCCGTTCCAACCCGGCGCAAATGTTGGTCTGCGGCAATGCCGTGACCGAAACGACCTGCACGGTCATCACCAACCTGTCTACCGAAAACCAGATCGTCGTCAGCGGGGATCAGATCCCGGCGCTGGGCGCGGCGGGCGAAGTGATGCTCTCCTTCCGCGCGCTGACGCCCGGCCAGTTCCGCATTGACGGCTTCCAGGTCATTCATGGCGCTGTCCTCACCCCCGGCGTATACGACAGCTTCCTGATCGCCGACGGCGGGCTGCTGGATACCGAAGCAACCGCCTGGTCGCCGCTCAAGTCCACCAAAGCCTATGGCGGGTGGGTCACGCGCACGCTCGTCCAGGGCGGCACGCTGGCCTTTGACTTCAACGGTACGGGCTTCTCGCTGCTCACCCAAGTGGACAGCTACGGTGTGGATACGCGCATCTGTTACAAACTGGCCTCCAGCGGCCAGCCGTTCCCGACGGGCAACAACCCACTCGACCAGAGCGGCAATCTGGCGGCAGGCGAGGTGATCTGCCGCACCGTCACCACCAACACAACCGCCGCCGACTGGACCGCCCGCAACGGCGACCGCCTGAACCCGCGCACCGGCTACCAGTACGGCTTCGCTTTCTACGGCCTGCCGGAAGAAACCTACAGCGTCCAGGTGCGGCACGTGGACAGCACCATCACCGCCGGGCGCAGCGCCCTCCAGGTGGATGCGGTGGCGGTTCTGGGTACGGCGAACGTGCTGCTGACGACCGGGCAGATCTACGATGACAGCGACGCCGGTCTGGTCTACGGGCCATTCGGCCTATGGACATCGGTCACAGCGCGTTACGGCCCGTCGCGCGGCCCCTGGAACCTGACCGAACACACCTCGATCTACGCCGGCGCGCTGGTGCAGATGGAAGTAGACGGCAACGCGCTGATCCTGTACCAGACCGCCAGCACGCGGAACAGCCGTAAGGCCGTGTTCTGCCTAACCACCATCGAAGGGCAGCAGTGCGCGGACTTCAGCCAATCTGGCCGCACGACGTACTTCACGCCCATCGCCTTCTACGGCTTCGGCAGCGAGGCCACGCACGAAATCATCATCGAGAACTGGGACTACAGCAAGTCCCTGAGCATTGACGCTCTGCAAGTCCTACCCTGAAAATTCCCATCCCCCCTTGTTGGCTGGCCCGCCCCTCCCCCGGAGCGGGCCAGCCCTTTTTTCCGGCAGCCGTACAATACGCAACAGCGATTTGCAGGGAAGGGTTTCTAAGCCCGCCGCTTTTGATTCGGCAGGCCGGCACATGCTACAATAGGGGCATTCTGTATTCATTAGCGAGAAACCATGCACTCCAAAATCCATCTTTCATCCGAAGTCGCCGACGCGCTGCGCAGCCGACGCGCCGTCGTCGCGCTCGAATCCACACTCATCACACACGGTCTGCCCTACCCGGCTAATCTGGAAACCGCTCTGGCAATGGAAGCTGCCGTCCGGCAGACCGGCGCGGTTCCGGCCACGATTGCCGTGCTGAAGGGGCGCATCACCGTTGGCCTCTCGAAAGCCGAAATCCAGGAGTTGGCCGCCGCTCCACCCGGCACGGTACGCAAGTGCAGCCGACGCGATTTTCCGGTCGCGCTCGGCCTGCGGCAAGACGCCGCCACCACCGTCGCCGGGACGATGATCGCCGCTCACCTGGCCGGCATCCGCGTATTCGCTACCGGCGGCATCGGCGGCGTTCATCGGGGACACCCGTTCGACGTTTCGGCGGATTTAATCGAACTGGGGCGCACGCCGGTGGCCGTCGTTTGCGCCGGCGCGAAGTCCATCCTCGATCTGCCGCTGACGCTTGAAGTCCTGGAGACCCAGGGCGTGCCGGTCGTCGGCCTGGGTACGGACACCCTGCCGGCTTTTTATACCCGCAGCAGCGGTCTTCCACTGGATGTGCGCGTGGATACGCCGGAACAGGCCGCGCGCATCGCCGCCGCGGCTTTCCAGTTGGGTCTGGGACACGGCCTGCTGATCGCCGTCCCCATTCAGCCGGAGGATGAACTGCCCGCCGAAGTGGCCGAAATCGCCATCATCCAGGCTACCGGGGAAGCCGCCGCTGCCGGTATTCACGGTAAGGACGTGACGCCCTTCGTCCTCAAGCGCGTGGCCGAACTGACCGATGGTCGGTCGCGCCGTGCCAATGTCTCCCTGTTGGTCAACAATGCGCGCACTGGCGGCCAGATCGCGGTCGCCCTCAGCCAACTGGAGCGATAATTGCCATGCCGCCGTTGATGGTCGGCATCGGTGCGGTATTCATTGACGACATCGTGCTGCCCACCGGCCAGACGTATATGGGGCAGCTTGGCGGCGGGGTCGTCCATGCGCTGATGGGCGCGGCCATCTGGGGCGAGCGCCCCGGCATTGTCGCAATCACCGGTCAGGGACTGCCAGACGCGGCCCGCCAAAGGCTCACTCGCCACCTGGACACCGCCGGGCTTCACAGCCTGCCTATCCCGCAGATACGCGCCTGGCAGATTTTCGAGTTTGACGGCACACGGCGCGAGCTGTACCGCGTTCGGGAAACCGAACCGTTCACCCGCGGCGCAGGGCCGGACTTGCTGCCGCCGTCTTACCGGGGCAGCCGGGGATTTTATCTGCTGCAAGGGTTTGAAGGGATGCGCGCCTGGCGTGCGGCGCTGCCTGGTTTCGTCCTGTGGGAGCCGCTGCAACAGGCCATGATACCCGGCAGCCGCGCGGCGCTGCGGAGCGTGCTTCAGGACTGCCCCATTGACGTAATCTCCCCCAATCTGGCCGAAGCGCGCGCCGTCTACGGCGACGAGCCGCCGGAAGCCCTGGTCAATGCTCTGTTGGAAGATGGCGCGTCAGCCGTCGCGCTCAGAATGGGCGCGAGCGGATCGCTGGTGGCCGACCGTTCGACCGGCATCAGACAAACCGTTGGCGCAGTGTCTGTCCGGCAGATTGTGGATCAGACCGGCGCGGGCAACGCCTACTGCGGCGGCCTGCTGCTGGGGCTGTTACGAGGGCGAAATCTAACCGAAGCCGCGCTGATGGGCGCGGTTTCGGCATCCTTCTGTATTGAACACATCGGCGTCCTGGACCCCGGTCAGGTTTCGCCGGCGGAACGCGATCGGCGCTGCCAGCGGTTAGCGTCAGAAAGTTAACCTTTGGATTTGGAGCCGCTGCCGGTCTGGGCCAGGCCGGGCGACTTCCCGGTCTGAGTGTGGCGCGTGACGATGTGAAACGTCAGGTCATCCAGCGTGCGAAAATGGCGCTGACAATAAGGACATACCGGCGTTTCCGGCTGCTGTGGTTTATGTTCGGGCGGTGAAGGTTGTTTAACTTCTGACACCGGACTTCCCCTTGCTGGCGTTTCCTCTAGTGACTAACCGGAATCCTAACCATATTATAACTAAATCGGTACGAAATACATGCCCACATAAACCGAAATTCGTAAATTTTTCAGCCTTTGGCACTGGGTGGACGGCGCTTCAACCAGTCCTGCACAGCCTCGATGATCTCCCGCGCGTCCAGATCATCGGATTCTTCCGGCAGCGGAAACGGCGCTTCATAGGCCGCCAGGTCGTCCGGTCGCAGGTCGCGCAGCGTTCGATCCAGTTCGATCATTATCAGCGCCAGCGGGGCGCTCAGTTCCACCATCACGGCCAGATAATAGGTCGAACCGATCAGCGGGAATAACATCAGGTGGCCCTGTTCGGTCGAGATATGCACCATCCGGGCTTCTCCGCGCCCCAGTTCCCCGATCAGTGTTTGCGCCAGCACCTCAAGCGCCTGAAGCATGGAAGGCAGCACTTCATCCTGGTTGGCAAGCGGCGGCGCCGCCCGCAGCAGATTACCCTGGTTATTCGCCAGGATGAGGGCTTCGATATAGCGGTTACGAGACAGGCGTTCAAACCAATCCATAAAATTATTATCCTTTACCCCACAGGTAAATCATAAAGTCCTGTTCAAATGTCGGCGCGCCCAGACGGTGCAGAATCGGCAGAATTTGCGCCCGGTGTTCCGTGCCATGATTGACGATATGCGACAGGATTTCCCACCGGAGATGGCGTTTCAACCCGCCGCGATGCGGCATATCAAACTCAACGCTTTCAAAAAGCTGGTCGTCGCGCAGCCCGGCGGCATACGCCAGCATGGCCGCCTCGACGGTATCCCATTTCTGGCGGGCAGCCGCGCGGGTCGGAAAATCGGCGGGGTCAAGCCGTTCCGTCAGCGGCGCGGCCTGCAAACGCCCCAGCCACCGGCTGTCCACCGTCATCAGATGGACGATATGATTGCGTATTGAACCCAACGAATAGGGGACTTCTTCGACGAACTGCGCGTCGGTGATGTGTTCCATGCAATCCCACACGCGGCGGTGCGTGCTGTAGTTGTACTCAAAGAGCTGGCGGATAGTGTCCGCGTTCATCATTATTGTTCTCCCACGCGCCAGATGTCCAGCCCGGTATCACAGCCGATTACCAGGGTCGTGCCGTCGTAGCTCAGGTGAACCCTATCCGGCGGGCGGCTGCACGAGCGGTACACCCCCAGATCATAGACCTGCCCGGTCGCCGTGTCCCAAGCGGTTACACCCAACTCTGAATCAACATTAACTCCAATTACAATGTCCGCGCCAGATGTGAGCCACAGGAACGGGACGGATTTCCCATTAAGCACCGTAAGACTCCGGTTTGCGCCCGTCTCAAAATCCAGCAGGTGCAGCGCCGTTCCCGACCCATCCACCCAGGCGAAATAGCGCCCCGCCTGGTCGCCGCCCCGGTTCACCTGACCGATGCCCGGCAGCGCGCCGAGCTGCGCCTCTGCCGTCACGTCGCCGGTTTCCAGGTTCCAGCGTTTTACCACACCTTCCCGCGTCGCCGTCACCGCCAGCGGCGGCTCGATGCGTCCAACACGAAAGAACGAGTCGGCGTCGTTTTCCGGCCCGGACGGAATCAGCGCCGCGTCCCACTCTGCGCCGGGCAGCAGCAGCCCCACCGACGGCGCAAGCTGCGGATCGTTCGGGAAAAACTCCAGCCACGCCTGCCCGGTATCGCCCGGCCAGACGCGCAGCGGCAAGGCCGGCAGGTCGCACACAACCCGACCGGCGGCCTGGCTTTCGTCCAGCGGGTGAAACGCGACATAACCGGTCGCCCCGGCCAGATAGGCCGCCACGAAATAAGACCCGTCCCGATTAAAACCGCCGTCCACAAAAGCGCCTGGCTGATCGCCGCAGGCGGTCGTCGCCGTCGCCACATAACCGCCCTGGGCGAAGTCCCACAGCACGATGCCGTTGTCCCGATTGAGCAGCGCGATCTGCTGGCCGTCGGCGCTGGCGGCAAACCAGCCGCTCTCCACCCGCCCCGCTTCCGCCGGTAAATCGGCAAAGGTGATGCGCTCGACCGGTTGCAGCCGCGCGATATTGTCGGCGGTGATGACCGGCGGCGTTTCCTGGCCGTAAACCGGGAAGGCTGCCAGCAGCAGAAAAATCAGGGTGAACAGCCCCACTATGTCTACCCTATGCCGTCGTTTGCCGGTATAATGATGAACCGGATTAGCAAAATAGGTCATAGAGGATGGCTCTCATGCGCCCAGACCAGATTGAACGCCAGCTTGACCGTATCCTGCTCCAGGTCGCCAAACCTGGCCGCTACGTCGGCGGCGAATACAACAGCGTCGTCAAGGACTGGGAAGCCGTTGATTTTAAAGCCGCTCTGGCTTTCCCGGATATTTACGACATCGGCATGTCCAACCTGGGCATCATGCTGCTGTATGAGCAGATCAACAACCAGCCGGATATGCTGGCCGAGCGCGTTTTCTGCCCCTGGCTGGATATGGAAGCGGTGATGCGACAGCGTGGTATCCCCCTCTATTCACTGGAAAGCAAACATCGCCTGCGCGACTTTGATTTGATTGGCGTTAGTTTACCGTATGAGCAGCTTTATACCAATGTTCTGAATCTGCTGGACTTATCGGGGATGCCGGTGTGCAGCCGCGACCGCGACGAGTCCTATCCAATGGTGATCGCCGGCGGCCATGCCTGTTTCAACCCCGAACCGATGGCCGATTTTATAGACGCTTTTGTCATCGGCGAAGGCGAGGAAATCATCCTCGAAATAGCCCGAATGCTTCAGGCGGTGCGCGGCTGCCCGCGTGAAGAACAGCTTCGCGCCCTGGCGCGCATTCAGGGCGTATACGTTCCGCGTTTTTACGACGTGACCTATCACCCGGACGGCACGGTTGCCGAGGTGCGTCCCAACGTGCCGGAAACACCGGAGCGCGTGCTTAAACGCATCGTGCCGGTGCTGCCGAAGCCGTTCACGCGCTTTCTTGTCCCCAATATAGATACCGTCCATAACCGCGCGCCGGTCGAGATCATGCGTGGCTGCACGCGCGGCTGCCGCTTTTGCCACGCCGGCATGATTACCCGCCCGGTGCGCGAACGGCCCGTACCGGAAGTTATGGCCGCCATCGAGGAAATCATCGCCAGCACCGGCTTTGAGGAAATCAGCCTGCTCAGCCTGTCGTCGTCCGATTACGTATACGTTCACGAACTGGTCGAAGCCGTCCAGTCCCACTACGGCAGCTCCGGCCTCAGCCTCAGCCTGCCCAGCCTGCGTATCGAAACCACCAGCGCCGACCTGCTCGACAAGTTGGGCGACACTCGCCGGGGCGGTTTTACCTTCGCGCCGGAGGCCGCCACCGAAAAAATGCGCGCCCTCATCAACAAATACGTGCCGGACGAACAGGTTCTAGAGGCCGCCCGCGCCGTCTATTCGCGCGGCTGGCGCACCATCAAGTTTTACTTCATGATCGGTCACCCGGAAGAAACGCTCGACGACGTGCAGGCCATCATCAACCTGTGCAAAGCGGTGCTGGCCGAAGGACGCCGCATCCTGGGCGGCAAGGCTAACGTTAACGTCGGCGTCAGCACCTTCATCCCCAAGCCGCATACGCCCTTCCAGTGGGTGCCACAGGATACCCGCGAGATGGTGCTAGAAAAACAACAACTGCTCAAAGACCGGCTGCGCGGTCATGGCCTGCACCTGCGCTGGAACACGGTCGAGTCCAGCGAACTGGAAGGTTTTTTGAGCCGGGGCGACCGCCGCCTGGGGCGCGTGATCGAACGCGCCTGGCAGATGGGCGCACGCTTCGACGCCTGGGACAGCGAGCATAACCACGATCTGTGGCAGCAGGCCTTCCGGCAAAACGGCTTAACGCCCTGGTTTTACACCCACCGCGAACGCAGTCTGGATGAAGTGTTCCCCTGGGATCATATTGATGCCGCCGTTCACAAGAAATTCCTCAAGGAAGATTACCTGATGAGCCTGGCGGGCGAAACGCGCGTGGACTGCCGCGACCGCTGTTTCGCCTGTGGCATCCTGCCGAAGTTCAGGGAACAGCGCGCGCTGACCGAAGCGATGGCCTGGGAATGTCCACCGGTGAAACCCCTGGCCGACCGCAAACGCAGCGGCGAACGCGCGCCGAATGTGACCGTTCTGCCGTAAGGGGCTAACGGCCTTTTATACCCATGTGCCGACGTGCCGACTGTGCGCTTCCAGGTATTCGTTCACCAGCGCCCGCGCCAGCGCATACGACCCGACCAGGGGATGGGCCACCAGCGCCTCGACGGCAAGCTGGCGGTCGCGTTCCAGGATCGCCCGCGCGGCCAGCCGTTCGTAACGTTTGACCGTGCGCATCAGCAGATAGGCGTCTTCCGGCACGTCGCCAATCGTGATCGGGCGGATGCCGCGCCCGTCTACCTCGCAGGTGATTTCCACGATGTCATCGTCCCGCATCCCGGCAATCGCGCCGCCGTTTGCTACGTTCAGGCCGATTCGCAGCGGGCGATCCTGGGTGAGTGCCAGGCCGGCTTGCAGCGCCACCCCGGCGTACCCGCCCACTTCATGCTGTAACGGAGCCGATACCATCGCCTGCATCCGTTCGCGGCGAAGCTGTTCATCGCTTTCGGCATAGGCCATATAGCTGGCGCTGCGCCGTGACTGGTATTCGTGATGAACCGCCAGCCCTTCAGCCGGCGGCAGCCCGCGCAGCGCGGCGAACATCTGCTCGTTAATCTGCTGGATTTCCTCGCCGCGCGTCAGTTCTTCGTGCTGGATGCGTTCCAGCGCAACCTCACGGAAATAGTAATAAAACAGGTATTCGTTAAGGAACATACCCTGGCGCTGCACAACTTCTGGCCCAAAGAAGCGCAGATGGGTGCGATTGATGAAATCGGCATTATGCAGCACTTCCGGCAGCACGTCCCGCCCGTGCAGACGCGCCGCCCGCGTCCACGACAGGTGATTAAGGCCGAACACCTCGGTCTTGACCGCCTGCGTCTCCACCCTAAACCATCCGGCGATTTCCTGCTGGGCGGTATTGGCGCTGTCGCAGATGCCCACTACACGCCTGTAACCGGCCTCGTGAAGCGCCTGTGCCACCAGCCCGGCGGGATTGGTAAAGTTGAAAATCCAGGCGTCCGGGGCCAGCTTTTCGGCCCGGTCGGCGATATGGATGATCGCCGGGATACTGCGCATCGCCATACTAAAACCGCCCGGCCCGGTCGTTTCCTGGCCGAGGACGTTGTGACGCAGCGCGATCCGTTCATCCAGGACGCGCCCGCCTTCTGCACCCACTCGGATGGTCGTCACAATCATACCTGCGCCGCGCAGCGCCTCGTCCAGGTCGGTCGTCTGCCGGATATTAAACGGCGAGCCGGCCTGCCGCACAACTTCGGCGCACAGCGGCGCGATCACTTCCAGCCGCCCGGCATCCACGTCCATCAGACATATTTCGTCCAGTTTCAGGTCGGCGGCGAAGGCCAGCGCACCGCGCACAAATTCCGGTGCGCGCACCCCGCCGCCGCCGATAAGCGCCAGTTTCATAGTACGATTTCCTCCCAAAACGGCCACAACATCGTACCGGGGACGCGCTTCGGCATGTTCGAGTCGGGGCGCGCACAGCGGCGCGCCTCGACCTGCAATCGGCTGTGTTTTACTCCACCGTGACGCTTTTCGCCAGGTTGCGCGGCTGGTCTACATCCGCGCCGCGCCGCACCGCGATGTGATAGGCCAGCAGTTGCAGCGGGATGACCGCCACCACCGGTGACAGCAGCGGCGGCGTCTCCGGCACGTACAGCACATGGTCGGCTTTGCCGGCGATGAAGGTATCCCCTTCGGTCGCCACCGCGATCACCAGCCCGCCGCGCGCTTTGGCCTGCTCGATCTGGCTAATCATCTTTTCGTACAGGCCGTCTTTCAGCGCCAGCGTCACCAGCGGCATATGTTCGTCAATCAGGGCAATCGGCCCGTGTTTCATCTCGCCCGCCGGGTAGCCTTCGGCATGTATGTAGCTGATCTCCTTCAGCTTCAGCGCGCCTTCCAATGCGATTGGATAATTGATACCGCGCCCCAGGTACAGAAAATCGGTGTAATGGTACAGCCGCCCGGCCAGTTCGTCAATTTGTTCGTCGATCTCCAGCGTGCGCCCCACCAGATCAGGCAGCCGCGCCAGATCGTGAATGCAGCCGCGCAGTTGGTCGGGCGTCAGCGTGCCGCGAAGCTGCCCCAGGTACATCGCCAGCAAAAACTGGTCAACCATGCTGGCGGTGAAGGCTTTGGTAGACGCCACGCCGATTTCCGGCCCGGCGTTCATGGAGATGTAACCGTCGCTGACGCGCATCGCCTGGCTGCCGACCGCATTGACGATGCTCCACAGCAGCGCGCGCCGTTCCCGCGCTTCTTCCATCGCGGCCAGCGTATCCACCGTTTCGCCGCTCTGCGTAATCGCCAGGATAGCCGTGCGTTCGTTGATGATCGGGCTGCGATAGCGGTACTCGCTGCCGTAGTCTACCTCGACATTCAGCCGCGCCAGCTGTTCGATGAAGAACTTGCCCACCAGCCCGCTGTAATAACTCGTGCCGCAGGCCACCGTCACCAGCCGATCGAGGCTGCGCGCTCGCTCCGGCGTCAGATTCAGGTCTGGCAGGTAGACCTGCCCCGCGTCGAAGTCCACCCGCCCGCGAATCGTGTCGGTCAGGCTGCGCGCCTGCTCGAAGATTTCCTTCTGCATGAAGTGTTTGTACTCGCCTTTGGCGGCGCTCACCGGGTCCCAGGCGATATCATGCACCGGCGCGTCCACCGGCTGGCCGTCCAGCGTTTGCACGCGCCAGCCGTCGGCGGTAATGGTTGCCATCTGGCGGCTCTCCAGAAAAACCATCCGCCGCGTATGTTCCAGGATAGCCGGAATATCGGACGCGACGTAGTTTTCGCGTTCGCCCAGGCCGACCGCCACGCCGCCGGCATTGCCGATGCGCACCGCTACCAGTTCACCGGGCGAAAGCCGGCTCATCACGACGATGGCGTGCGCGCCGCGCAGGTAGGCCACCGCTTTGCGCGTCGCTTCGGTCAGGTCGCCCGCCGCGCCGTTTTTAGCGAAACGTTCGATCAGCTGTACGATCACTTCCGTGTCTGTTTCGGACTGGAACTCAATACCTTCAGCGGCCAGTTCTTCCCGCAGTTCCAGGTAGTTTTCGACGATGCCGTTATGCACGACTGCAAAGTCGCCGTCCATGCTCAGGTGCGGGTGGGCGTTGCGTTCGGCAGGTACGCCGTGTGTCGCCCAGCGGGTATGGCCGATGCCGGTGCCGCCGCTGATCGGGTCGGCAGTGATACGCCCGCGCAGGTTCGCCAGTTTACCCACGTCGCGCCGGACATGAATCCGCTCGTCGGCGATGACCGCCACGCCGGCAGAGTCATAACCGCGATACTCCAGCCGCTGCAAACCATCCAGAATCAGCGGCGTCGCGTTGCGAAACCCGACATATCCAACAATGCCACACATAAGGGAAATTCCTCCGTTAATCAGAAATCGGGGCGGCAGGACGCGCGGTGCGGCGCAGGCACCCGCCCAGACCGGAGTCCCATCCCCATCGGGGGACGGCTCCCGTTCCACGCGCTTCCCGCCTGTCCCGGCAGTCACCCGTCGGTTTTCGCGGTTCGCTTTTGTTGTACGGAGGCAACAGACAAAGGATGGTGGAAACACCCTGGCGGCATCCGCTGATCGCTCGATTTTCTCCCCGGTCGGGGATTAAGCCTGCACCGAAGCAGGCAACCGCCACCTCGTCACCCCGCCGCTGGACGGGGCCTTGCGCTATCTACGCCCCCGAAATCGTTCGCTGCATCACCTCCTTCCAGGTATTATCTGTATATCATCATAAAACCGGCCACCTTGCTCAGACATTAACGAATTCCAGATGATCGGTCGTAGCGCGGCTCACGTCACTGTAAATGCCACGCAGAGCGGGGTCGCGCACGGCCAGCGCCAGCTGGTACATCGCCTCGCGGCTCATGGCCGCCAGTTCCTCGCGGGGGACACGCGCCCGCCCGCCGGTTCTGAATTTAAACGGGCGGCCAAAATTCACGTTGATGTGCGGGCGGCGCAGGCGGCGCAGTTCTTCCGCCCACGCCATCGCGCCGGAAATGCCGGTCGGCACGATCACCGCATCGGCTTTGGTCGCCACGTAAGCCAACCCTTCTTTAGCTTCTGCCAGGCCGTGTTTCTGCCGCGTGCCTTCGGGCGCGATCAGGATGAGCTGGTCATTTTTCACCAGTTCAATCGAGTTCATCAGAGCTTTCCGGTCAATCTCACCCCGGTTGACCGAATACGCTCCCCACCACAGTACAAACGGCCCGATGAACGGGTTACGCACATTTTCGATCTTGGTCATGGGAATAACAAAGCGGTTGGTGACGGCACCCATGCACAGCACCGGGTCAATCAGTGAGATGTGGTTCATCATGATGATGGTCGGGCCGCTGTCCGGGATGAACTCTGCGCCGGTCACGTCCACCTTCCAGAGAACGCGAAAACCCAGCGTGCGAATGAAGCCGCGCAGCAGATGACGCCGCCACGCCAGCCGAGGCTGCCGCGCCACGTAGTCGTGAACGGATTCGGCCAGGCTCATATTTTCCGCCTGCCGGTGTTCCGGCGGTTCGAAGGCCGGCTGCGACCCTGTGGTTTCTGCGGCGTCTGTGGTTTGCGCGCCGGGCCGCCGCGCGTTTTGTCCGGCGCAGCCGGCCGCAGCCATTCCGGCGAACGCGCCTTGAGCGCCTCGACATCTTTGGGGGTCAGTTCGTGCCATTCGCCGGGGCGCAGCGTCCCTAACCCCAGGCGGCCTATATGCGTTCGCGTCAGCGACTTGACCGGATGCCCCAGTACGCTCGCCACCCGGCGAATCTGCCGTTTTTTGCCCTCGCTCATCACGATCCGCAGCGTGGTTTCCTTGCCACCGTCCATGATCTGCACCGAACAGGGCGCGGTCATAAAGCGTTCGCCGGTTTCCTCGTCTTCCAGCAATACGCCCTTCGACCAGTGCTGAATGGTTTCGGCGCTGGGCAGGCCGTACACCACCACTTTGTAGGTCTTTTGATGCTGGTAACGCGGATGCGCCAGGCGATTCGCCAGGTCGCCGTCGTCGGTCAGCACCATCAGCCCTTCGCTGTCGGCGTCCAGCCGGCCAATCGGGAACAAGCGGCCTTCAAAGGGGACAAAATCGTAGATCGTCCGGCGTTCGTCGCCCGCGTGGGGCTTGTCGGTCGAGAGTACGTTTTTCGGTTTGTAAAAGGCAATATAGGTATGCCGCGCCGCAAACGCCAGTTTTTCGCCATCCACTTCGATGATGTCGGCAGCAGGGTCGGCCTGGTCGCCCAGGTGAATCACGCTGCCGTTAACCTTCACCCGACCCTGCTTAATCAGTTCTTCGCTTTCCCGGCGCGAAGCCACGCCGGCCTGCGCCATCAGTTTTTGCACACGTTCTTTCACAGACTTACATCCACACTACTCAGACGACATCTCTGCGTTTGCCGTAACTATTTTAACACACGAACGGCCTTTAAGTGGCGTCCGGTTTATGTTCATCCAGCTTCATCCCGGCCAGCATTTCGTACACGCCGATGATGGCGCTGTTGTCCTGTTCGCCCTGGCCGTTTTGCAGCATAGCCGTATAAAGCTGCTGGACGACCGCCGTCAGCGGCAGCGGGATGCCGTAGGTCTTCCCGGTGTCCAGCACGATACCCAGGTCTTTGTGCTGCATATAAGCCTTAAAACCCGGCCCGCGCTCCCCGGCGAACAGGCGCGGCGGTTTTACGTCCAGCGCCCACATCTGCGCCGCGCCGCCTTTGATCGCCTCGACCACGCGCTGCGGGTCTACGCCGGCCTTCTGCGCCGTGATGAGGGCTTCGGCCAGCCCGGCCATCTGCGCCCCGACGATGATCTGGTTGCACACTTTGGCGATCTGCCCCGCGCCGCTTTCGCCCACCAACACCCAGGCGCGCCCCATCGCAGCGAACAGCGGCGCGGCGCGGTCGAAGGCATCCTGCGCCCCGCCGACCATGATCGTCAGCGTGCCGTTACGCGCGCCCACGTCGCCCCCGCTCACCGGCGCATCCAGCGCGGCCACGCCTGCCTTTCCCAGTTCGGCGGCGATTTTTCGCGCGGCTTCCGGTTTGATGGTGCTGTTGTCAATAAAAATCAAGCCCTCGTGCGCGCCTTCGATGATGCCATCCGGCCCCAATGCCACCTGCTCCACGTCCGGCGAATCCGGCAGATTCGTGAACACAAACTCGACCTGCTGCGCCACTTCCCTGGGCGAAAAAGCCGCCGCTGCGCCTTCGCTCACCAGTTGTTCAACAATCGCCCGGCTGCGATTGTGGACGACCAGTTGATGTCCGGCTTTCATCAGATTGCGGGCGATGGCCGAACCCATAATGCCCAGGCCGATATACCCCACTTTTACCATACGATTTTCTCCTGATCTTTGTGGATGGGGAAATAAGAATGCGGCGCTTTAAACTATAAGGCCGGTCACACTTTGCGGCTCACCCGGAAGCGCAGCGGAATACCCACCAGCAGCCGCGTCTGGGCTTGCAGTGTCGGCAGCGCCACCACCACCAGCGTCAGCACCGGCAGCAGCGGAAAACTTAACAGCGTCAGCAGCCGCTCTTTGAGCGATGAGGGAGTGGTTCGAGGCGGGCGCACAATCACATCCTGATACCAGAAAATGATGCCCAGGATCACCACCAGCGCCCCAGCGATACTCAATAAAATGAAGGTCGGATACTCCAGCGCCAGCGCCGGGTTTTGCAGAATATCACCCACCGGCGGCGCGATCTGCGGATTGAGCAGCACCGGAAGCTGCGAGCCGACCGTCAAAATCACCCAGCCCGCCCCGGCCAGCAGAATATCATGCGCCACCCGGAACAGCAGTTGGAAGGATGTTTTAAACTCGATTTCTGGATATTCCAGCATTTTAGCGATGATATAACCCACTTCTTTGCTGCCCCAGGCGTGGCGCAGGCTTTGCAGGTAGCGGTTTTTGATCGCTTCCCACCAGGTGTTGCCCGTGACCGCCGTCCCCATAAACGGCAAAAACACCCGCTCCAGCTTAACCCGCCCTTCCCGGCTGAAGTAGGCTTTGATGAACATATGCCAGTCGTCGGCGATCACATCCGGGTCCCAGTAGCCGCTGGAATCCAGCAGCCGCAGGCTGAGGGAATAGGACGACATCGGCATCGGTATCCACCAGGGCGCGGCCAGATATGCCAGTTCAAACGCGCCGGAATAGGCATTGACGATTCGCAGCAGCGGATTGATCTCCCAGATGTTGGTATGGTAACGAATCGGCCCCTGCCAGAAACGTAAGTGCCGCTCGCTGTGGACGGCAAACAGATACGTCAGCGCATAAAACTGATTTTTGTGCCACAGGGTATCGGCATCCTGGGTTGTCACCAGGATATGATCCATCGTATAACCGCCCTGGTCTACCAGCCGCCGTTTGACCCAGCGCGCCGCCCAGGCTTCGTTGGCCGATTTACACTGCATCTCCCCCGGCAGGCCGCGCGGGTGGACGGTGAAAAACAGGTTGGCGAAACAGCCGCGAAAGACCTGCACCAGGCTTTCGGCTTTTTCGACGCAGCCTTCTTCGGCAGCTTCCATCGCCAGCACAACCGTCAGGCGTTTGGGCGCTTCGTACTGCGCGGCCAGGTTTTCCAGCGTCCGGCTGAGGATTTCGACCGGCTCTTTATAGTTGGGGATAATGACGATGTGTCGCACGTCGTCCCATGCCAGCGCATCCGGCGGCGCGTCCTGCCGGTAACGTTCCCGCCAGTTCACTTTTTCCCACTGCGCGATCAGCCGCAGCCCGCGCATGTTGGCGATGCCGGCGAACAGAAACCGCACCGACGTATAAAACCCCAGCAGTGCCGCCACCATCAGCAGCGCCCTGGGATACGCAATGGCGGCGGCAATCGAAACCAGCAGCGCCACCCAGGCCAGGCAGCCCGGTATGCCGTCCAGCGCGCGTTCGGAAATAACCGGCGGCGGCGCACCTGACCATAACGAGCGTCCGACGCCGAGTTGAACGTTATTGCGACGCCCGCCACTTGACTGGTAAGGCACAATCTTCGTCCATGTATAGGCCAGATGAAACGCCCATAAGCATAACACAAGCCGCGAACAGCGCCCATATCTGTGGTACAATGTTGGAAAGTTTAATAAACCTAACCTCGTGAACCATTATGACGATACGGGTTCTTATCATTGAAGACGACAAAGAAATGGCGCGACTGCTCCAGCTTGATCTCCAGCGCAGCGGCTATCAGGCTGCCGTCGCCCGCAACGGTTTAGAGGGGCTGCGCCTGTTCCACGATACCAAACCCAACCTGGTTGTTCTGGACATCGGCCTGCCGCTGATGGACGGCATGACCGTCTGCCAGCGAATCCGCGAGCTTTCCGACGTACCGATCCTCATGATGACCGCCCATGCCGTCAACGAGACCGATATTGCCGAAGGCCTGAACCTGGGGGCAGACGAGTTCATGCTCAAGCCGCTGCGCGGGGTGGAGTTCCATGCCCGCATCAAGGCGCTGCTGCGACGCGCGCGCCCCAACGATGACAACGAGCGGGAACAAACCCTGGTTTATCGTGATGATTATCTTCAGGTTGACCTGGGCGCGCACCGAGTCCAGGTCGCCGGGCAGGAAATCCGCCTGACGCCGACCGAGTTTAAACTGCTGGCGACCTTCATCAAAAACACCGGCCAGGTTTTGTCTTTCCAGCAGCTTCTCGAACAGGTGTGGGGGCCGGAATACACCACCGAACACCACTACCCCCGCATATATGTTTCGCACCTGCGGCGTAAGATCGAACCGGATGTCAAGTCCCCGACCTACATCCAGAACGAATACGGCATTGGCTACCGCTTTATCGGCAGGCGGGCGTCCTAACCACCCGCGCCCTGTTCAAGCGTCAGCGAAAAATCGCCTTCGCTCAGACCAATCGCCTCCTGAAAACGGGTGGCGACGATGGTATACGTCCCGGTCGCCGGCAGCCTGAAGCGCTCAATGGCTGCGTCGTAACCCGTCGGGATGGGCGCATCATCGTTGCGTATCACTTCAGCACCGTTAGGCCCCAACAGGATGAGCAGCGGGTCAAGATCGCCCGACTGCGCCTGCATCCGAATGGTCACGACATCCCCAGCCTGCCCTTCAAACGTGTAACGCACCGCTGAAGTCCCGTCGGCAATCGTCCCCTGCACAGCCTCACCGATGCGCAGGCTGCTAAGCGTGAGCGGCGGCGCGCCGCTTTCCAACGTTAGCGAAAAATCCCCTTCGGTCGTGCCGTCGGCCTCCATGAAGCGTGTGGCAACGATGATATACCTGCCGCTGACCGGCACGATAAAATCGCGCAGGTAAGAATCGCGGTTCAAACCCTCTGGGTCATCGTCGTTTTCCGCCGCGCGTCCGCCGTCCGGCCCCAGGATAATGAGGTAGGGGTCAAGATCGCCGGACAGGCGGTTCATCCGAATGCCAACCACATCCCCGGCCTGCGCTTCAAACCAATAGCGCGCCGCGAACACCGGGTCTGCAATCGTCCCCTCGACGGTATCGCCGCGTTCAAGCGGAATCAGAACGCCCGCCGGCGGCGTTTCGCCCAGCGCCCAGACCCACGTCCGCGTGAACGTGCAGTTGGTCACGTCGCTTTCATCGTAGGTGCCGGCCATCACGGCCAGTTGACCGCTGTCCAGGTCGTCGGCCTCGAACGTGTCGGCGTATTGGCCGTTCACGTAAACGTCGAAGGTTTCTCCGCTGGCGATCACCATCAGTTCGTTTCGCTCACCCGGCCCGGTAGCAAGAACCACATCGTCGGCATACTCCGCGTCCTGCCAGTCCCCGTCCAGCTTACGGCTGAACCACAGTGACTCCTGCTGGTTGATCTGCACCGCGTAAAACGTCTCGCTGTCTTGCAAGCGGAAGACGAAACCGCAGTAATCCTCGGTAGCGCCCGGCCCCCAGGCGATGGTCGTACCGGCCACAAAGTCGCCATATTCACCCGGCACATAATGCCAGCGCAGCAGGTTATCCTCATCGGTCAGGTCGGATATGCGCCGGTCCAGCCGCGCCGCCAGATAACCATCCTGCAGCGAGACATCGGCCAGAGAAAGATTCTCAAGCACGAAATCCGGCACGCCGCCCGCCGGCGGGGGCGGCGCGTCCAGACGCCACGCCCAACCATCGGTGAAGGTACAGTTGGTCGTATCGCTTTCGTCATAGGTGGCAGCCACCACCGCCAGATCACCCTCGTCAAAGGTTTCGTCCACGAAGCGCCCGGCGTATTCGCCGTTCACATACACCATGAACGTATCGCCCGAACCAACGACGATCAGCACGTTGGTATCGTCCGGGGCAGTGCGAATCGGCGCGCCGTCGCCGTTTATATTATCGTTCCATTCACCTCCGATCTTCGCAGCAAACCACAGCGAGCCGTTCCGATTGATCCGCACGCTGTAGAAGTTATCGTCATCATTCTCGCGGAAGACAAAACCGCAGGCATCCTCCGCCGCGCCCGGCCCCCACGCAATGGTCACGCCGGCGACAAAATCGGCATAATTGCCTGTGAAGTTCGACCATTCCATCCAGTTATCTTTGCCGCTCAGATCAATCTGC
The DNA here is from genome assembly GCA_013388735.1 of Chloroflexota bacterium. Taxonomy (GTDB): domain Bacteria; phylum Chloroflexota; class Anaerolineae; order Aggregatilineales; family Phototrophicaceae; genus CFX2. Next base: position 24,426 of record JACAES010000160.1, read on the forward strand.
TTCTGGTCAATCTGCCCGTTCAGCGCACCGTTGTCAACCGTCACCCCGGCCAGCGCCAGTCCATCCAGCACGAAAGCCGCCGGCAGTTCCACCGGCGTCGGCGTAAAAGTCGGCGTCGGCGTCGGCGTATCCGTCGGCGTATCGGTCGGCGTCGGCGTATCGGTCGGCGTCGGCGTATC
>JACAES010000148.1 GCA_013388735.1 Chloroflexota bacterium
CAGATAATCGCCGTCGCCCACCGGCAGCCGCGCCGAGGGGTCGTCCAGGTCGTACAGCCCGACAATTAACGTATACTCCCCCGGCGTTAAATCCGGCAGCAGCAGGCCGTGATGGTCGGTGATGGTCGTTCCGGGCGGCCAGTTGATCGTCAGCGCCGAGCCGCCGCCCGGTTCGCTGTCGCGCTGCGCCGCCAGCACGCCGTCGGCGTCGAGAAGCTGCACGAAAACTTTGTAACGCCGGTCGAGCGGCGCGGCGGTCTGCCAGTCCAGCCGCACTTGCAGCACGTCCCCCGGCTGCGCTGTGCCGCCGAGGGCGTAAGCCTCCAGCGTGATGGCCTCGCCAAAACGCGCGCCTGAGGGCGTAGGTTCCGGCAGACCGGCGGGCATGACGTAACGCGCCAGCCGCACGTCGCCGTACCAGACATTTTCACCGGCCTCGAACGTTTCGGCGTCCAGCGTGGATTCGACCACGCGGTTCGGGTCGCGTTCGGCTTCGCCCCAGAAGACGGCGAAAATGCGCTGCGAATCCGCAATGATGCGGCGCACTTCGGCCCGTGTCGCGGCGTCGTCCCCACCCAGGCCGCGCGGCAGGGGGTAAACCGGCATTTCGCCCCAGTAGTAGTAGCGGAACACTTCTTCCTGGTTGGGCGCGTCCAGGATAATAGCATCGCCGGGGCGCGCGTCGGCTTCGACCAGCGCGGCCAGCGCCCGGTAGTCGGCGCGTTGGAAGGCCGAGTCGTCGTAAAGCGGCGCGAGTCCGCGCCCTACATCCACCAGTATCACACCCAGGCTGGCTGCCACCGCCGCCGACAGCAGCATGGACGGGCGCGCCCCAACGCGCGCCGCCCACCACATCACACCCGCCGCCCGGCCCATCCACAGCGCAAAGGCGATCTGCGCCGGGAGCAGGAACTTGAGATTGGCCTCGCGGAATAAACCCAGCGCCAGGAACAATCCGACCACCACCACCAGCGTTATGACCGGGAACAGAATCCGCCCCCAGCGTGGTCGCGCCGCGCCGAACGGCACCAGGCCGACGGCCAGAAAGATCGGCACGTAGGGCAGCGTGGCCGGGCCGGTCGCCTCGAAGGTGATGCCGTAAGCCAGCCAGCCCAGAATGGTTTGCAGCGCCGCGCCGGTTTCGGTCGCTTCGCCGGTGCTGGGCCAGCCTGTGACCTGCGCCCAGGCGGTCGGCAGCCAGGGCAGGAACAGCGCCAGGGCGAGCAGATTGGCGAGGATGAAGGCGATCAGCAAGTTTCCGGTTGCCGGTTGCCGGTTGCCGGTATCAGAAGGCGGTTTTGAAGTACCCTGTCGTGCAGACATCTCCCCCTCGCCCTGGGGGAGAGGGGGACGGGGGGTGAGGGCAGCACTCGCCACCCACACCAGCACGATCACACCCTGCGCGACCATCACGAACGGATAGGCGTAGTGCGTGTACAGCCCGACGGCGTTCACCAGCGCCAGCGGGAGAATCGTGCTGAGGATGGAGTACCGGGTTTTTAAGACTAAAGACTGGCGTCTAAAGACTAAGGACTGCTGCGAAAGCAGCCTCGCCAGCGCCCACAGCCCCGCCGCCGACCACAGCGCCAGCAGGGCATACATGCGCGCTTCCTGGGCATAATAGACCTGGAAGGTGTTGAGCGCCACGAACAGCGCGGCGGTCAGCCCGGCGAATACGCCCAACAGCCGCCGTCCCAGCGCGTAGGTGAAGGCGACCGTTAACACCCCGGCCAGCGCCGACAGCGCCCGCAGCGCGAATTCGCCGTCGCCGGCCAGCCCGCGCCAGATCGCCAGCAGCCAGTAATAACCGGGCGGGTGAATGTCCCGCGCGGCATTGGCGGCGATGTCCGCCAGCGAGCGCGTGGCCTGCACGTAGGCGTTGCCCTCGTCGTTCCATAACGACTGCGTTTCGAGATTGTGGAAGCGCAGGCAGGCAGCGAATAAGATAACCGCCAGGACGAGAACAGTGACCAGTTTCCGGTTCACTGTTTCCAATATGTTCCTGGCAGCCGGGGACTGAATACCGGCGACTTTGGACTGGCGGCTGGCGACCGGCGGCTGTTTCCCCCGCTGCGCCTTTGTGCCTTTGTGTCTCTGTGTTATGCTTTTTTTCGCGTGTTTCGTCATTTTCGCTGGTCCCGCAGCGCCGAGAAGATTACGAATAACAACATGCCGATCAGCACCGCCGCGCCCCCGGCCAGCGGCGCAATGTTCTGATAGGTGCGGTCGGCGACGATGATGGCGTCCAGCAAAAACGGTTCATCTATCACCGGCGTGATGCGGAAGCTGTGCCGCGTCGGGGTGAGCGCGCTGCACAGGATGGTTTCGTGCCAGTCGCCTTGACCAAAAGGCCGCGTGCAGTGGCCGCCGATGGCCGCGTTCTGGCCGTCTATCTCCACGTTCAACACCTCGCCCGCGCCGCGCCAGCGTAAAATCACCAGCGTGCCTTGCGCCGTAAACTGCGCTGCCCGCGTTTCCAGCGCCGTGCCGAACTGCGCGTTTGGCGCGGCCAGCAGCCGGCCATCGGCTTGCACGCGCCAGCTTTCGCCCTGGTGAACGCCCGGATACAGCACCGGCATTTGCGATGTGATGTACGTTTTCATGCTGTCGTAGACCGGCAGCGGCGTGAAGTCCGGCTCGACCATGCGGAAGTAATAGTGCGCCTGGTTCGCCCGCGACTCGTCCTCGTGTTTGAAGAACCAGTAGAAGATTACGCCCACCCAGGGCCATTCTTCCTGTGCGCGCCGGTAGGCCAGCGGCATATACCGCGCGGCCTGCTCCTCGGTCACGATGCCGAAATTGCCGTACTGCACCTGCACGATGTTCGGGTCTTCCGGCTGGGCGTTCCAAGCGGCCTCGCTCAACCAGATCGGTTTGTGCGCGTCGCCGTTGGCGGCCATGATGTCCCGGATGTACATATGTCGCGCGAAGGTGAGCGTGGTCGGGCGCAGGCGGCGGTCGGTCGGGCCGCTGTAAAAGCCGTAGCCCTGGGCCGACATCACGTCAAAACATGCGCCCGCCCCGGCGTCGTACATCCGCTGCAAAAAGATGAAATCGTTCAGGTTTTCCGCCGCCAGTGATACCGTCGGCGACAGCGGCCCGCTGACGACCACGATTTCCGGGTCAACCGCCTTCAGCGCCGTATATGTCCGGCACAGCAGGTCGGTGTAGGCTTCCGGGCTGACCGGCTGATTGCCCCATTCCGGGTAAATGTTCGGCTCGTTCCAGATCTGATAGTAGCGCAGGCGGCCTTTGTAGCGTTCGGCCACCGCGACGGCGTAATTCACGAAATCCTGTACGTCGTCCGGCGGGGCTTTGTCGCCGATGGCCGGGTTCTGGACGTGCGTCCAGGCGGGCGGATTATCCAGCCGCGCCAGGATGTTCAGGCCGTATGTCTGCGCCAGATCAACGATGTTGTCGTATTTGTCCCACGCGCTGACGACGCCGACCGCCTCGACGTTGCGGCGGTCTTCAAAGTCGCCGCGCCCGTGAATTTCGATGTCTTCCCAGGGGAACTGCTGGCGAATCCACTGAAAGCCGGCCTCGGCGATCATCTGCGCCTGGCGTTCGCGTTTGGCCGGTTCGACCTCGTTCTGCAAAAAGGTGTTGATGCCGTAGGGGCTGGCGTCCACATGCTGAATCGGCACGCCCGGCGCGGTATCCGGCTGCGCGCGGGTGAAGTTACCCAGATATTCGACGAAACCGCGCACCTGCGCCAGCGCGGTTTCTTCGCCGGTCAGCCACCAGAGCGTATTCCAGACCGGCCCCTGGCCGCGCCAGCCCAGCGCCAGAACCGCCGCCAGGGCCAGCAGGAACAACACCAGGCCGCCGGCCAGCCGGCGCCGGCGTTGGCGTGTGTTGGAAGGCGTGTGTTGTTTGCTCATGGGCGAAATTATAACAGGGCGGGATACGTTTCAGAAAGGCGGCGCGGCGCGATGATGCCGCGTGGGCTGCTGGCCGTGCTGGGCGTTTGTGCGGTACACTAACGTCTGTTAATCCGGCTTTTGCACATACAGAAAGTTCCGGCGATGAAACTCGACTGGCGCAAAACCTTCCTCATCGGCTTTGGCTTCCTGGGCATTTCGATCATCTGGCAGCTTTATAACCTGTTCGTGCCGATCTTTTTGCAGGCCGGCAGCCCAGCCTTCGACGCGCAGAACGGACAGGAAACCTACACCGTCGCGGCAGGCGATACCTGGGCGGCGATTGCCGAACAACACGCCGTTAACCTGGACGACCTGCTGCGTATCAACAACGCGCAGCCGGACACGCCGCCGGAGGCCGACCAGAAAGTGACCATCGTGCCGTACAGGGGCTTCGGCCTGGGCGCGGGGGTGGCGGGCTTCATCATGACACTGGACAATATCGCGGCGCTGTTCATTTTGCCGCTGATCGGGGTGTGGAGCGACCGCACCCGCACGCGCATCGGGCGGCGCTACCCGTATATCCTGGCGGCAGCGCCGGTGGCGGCAGTGGCATTTGCGCTCATCCCGGTGGCGGGCAGCATGATTGACGCTTCGACCAACGGCAGCATTGAGCAGA
>JACAES010000172.1 GCA_013388735.1 Chloroflexota bacterium
ACCGGGGCGCGGCTCGTGGCAAAAGCCCGTGCCGCCTATCTCAGTGGACAGTGGGATGACCTTAACGCACCACCTCACCCTTTACCACACGTTGCCTGACAACTTTTGATCGCACCCAATACTGCGCGCGTCTTGTCATGATTACACAAAAGCGTTAAGCTGTGTTCAAATCCTCGCCGGGGCACGTGGTTCGACCGCCCCTCCACGCTCAGAGGTTGTTCGATGCGCTTCACGACATTCGTCCAGGCTGCTGCCGCCGACTCCGCCCCGCATACGCTGGCCTTCACCGGCGTGCGCGGCGAATACGTAACAATCACTGCCCTCGAACCGGACATCGTGCGCGTTTGTCACTGGCCGGAAGGCCGCCCGCGCCTGAACCGGACATGGCTGGTGGCCGGGGCGGACGGCGACGTGCCGCGCGAAGGCCGCCGCCGGGATGACCTATCGCCGTTTGCGCTGCCCGGCTGGCAGCCGGACGACGCCCCGCCGGGAGTCCTGCGCCGGCGCACCGGTTCGCTTCAGTTGGAAATCACGCTCGATTCGTTCGCGCTGCGCTGGTCGGACGCAGACGGGCGTTCGTTCGCCGCCGATCTGGCCGGGCGCGCCTACGCCTATGACCGGGCCGGGCGGGCGGTGATGCATTACCTGGAGCGCCGCCTGGACGAACATTACTACGGCTTTGGCGAAAGCGCCGGCCCGCTGGACAAATACGGTCGGCGGCTGCGGCTGGCCGCCGTAGACGCGCTCGGTTACGACGCCGCCCGCACCGACCCGCTTTACAAACACTGGCCGTTTTACATCACCTCTGTGCCGGAACTACAGATCGCCTACGGCCTGTTTTACGACAATCTGGCCGAGGGTGTGTTTGACCTGGGGCAGGAGATCAACGGCATCCTGGGGCGCTACCGTTATTACCGCGCCGAGGATGGCGACCTGGATTATTACCTGATCTTCGGGCCGAGTATTGCCGACGTGGTGGAGAAGTTCGCCCGGCTGACCGGACGCCCGGCGCTGCCGCCGCGCTGGACGCTGGGTTATCTCGGCTCGACCATGTTGTATACCGAACTGCCGGACGCGCAGGCGCAGCTTGACGGCTTCATCGAAAAATGCCGCGCGCACGACATCCCCTGCGACCTGTTCCACCTGTCGTCCGGCTACACCACCGACGCGGAGGGGCGGCGCAACGTCTTCACCTGGAACCGGGATAAAATCCCCGACCCGCAGGCGCTGGTGGACGGTTTTCACCGGGCGGGCATTCGCCTGTCGGCCAACATCAAACCCTACCTGCTGGCGACCCACCCGCGTTATGATGAGGCCGCCGCCCTGGGCGCGTTCGTCCGCGACGCCGAGCAGGATGCGCCGCTGGTGCATCAAAGCTGGAGCGCCGGTTTGAACCAGAGCGCCGCCGCGTCGTATCTGGATTTCACCGGCGCGGGTTTCGACTGGTGGAAAAAGCGGATCAACGAAACGCTGCTGGCCTACGGCATAGACGGCCTGTGGAACGATAACAACGAGTTTGAAATCCCCGATGACGAGGCGCGTTTTGACGGCGCGGGCGAACCACTGCGCGCCGGGTTGGGCCGCCCGCTGCAAACCCTGCTGATGGCGCGCGCGTCCTACGAGGCGCTGCGCGAGGCGCGACCGGACGAACGCCCCTATCTGATTTCCCGGTCGGGCTGCCCCGGCCTTCAGCGGTACGCGCAAACCTGGTCGGGCGACAATACCACCGCCTGGCAAACGCTGCGTTATAACCTGCCGATGGGCCTCAGTCTGAGCCTGTCCGGGATGCCCAACACCGGCCACGATGTCGGCGGCTTTTTCGGCACGCCGCCCGACCGCGAGCTGTTCGTGCGCTGGATTCAATGCGGGCTGGTTCACCCGCGTTTCACCATTCATTCGGTCGGCTTTGGCATGGCGACCGAACCCTGGATGTACCCGGACATCCTGCCGCTGGTGCGCGACCTGTTCCGCTTCCGTTACCGGCTGATTCCCTACCTGTACACGCTGCTGTTCCGGGCGGCGCAGACGGGCGCGCCGGTCATCCGGCCCACCGTCTATCACTTCCCGGACGACCCGCGCACGCATACCGAATCGTTTGATCTGCTGCTGGGGCCGGGGCTGCTGGCCGCGCCGGTGCTGGAAGCGGGCGCGCGCCGCCGGTCGGTGTACCTGCCGGGGAATGATTTCTGGTGCGACTTTTATACCGGCGCGTGGCACGCCGGGGGGCAGACCATCGAGGCCGACGCGCCGCTGGAACGCCTGCCGCTGTTCGCGCCTGCCGGGGCGCTCATCCCGCTGGCGGGCGAGGCCGACCCTGACCGGCGCGCGGTGTACGTGTTCCCGCATCCGGGCGCGGGGCAGGGCAGCTTTATGCTGGTGGAAGACGATGGCGTGAGCCTGGGCTACCGGCGCGGCCAGTACGCCGAAGTGCTGCTGCAAGCCCTGGCCGAACCGGAACGCATCACCCTCAGCGCCCGCCGGACGCGGGACGGTTATACGCTGCCGTATGTCGAAGTCGAATTCGTGCTGCCGCCGGGGGAAAATCGCCCGGTCGAAGGCGGCGCGGAAACAAAACGCCCCGACGGTCGCCGGGGCGTGGTGGTGGCGGTGGTGTAATCAGGGGAATTGCCAGAACGTGTTATGCGGTTTTGCGCTACCAGTTTGCCCTCACCCCCTCTCCCGACCGCCACTTCGTGGCTAGATGCAAGGGTGTTTGTGTGTGTTTTAGCCCCTCGCCCAGTGCCTAAGGCGCATTCGGCAGAGGGGTTGGGGTGAGGGCAAAAAAGGCGTTCAGCGCACAGGTCAACACAACCTAATCGCCCCCGGCGGTGGGCGTGGCTTCGTCGCGGGGCAGGGTGTCGCGGGTAATCATTTTGCCGGGCGGCACGCTGATGAACTCTGGCAGGGTTCCCCCGGCCAGCATCCGCACCGCCGCGTTGACCAGCGCGCGCGCCGTTTCGATGCGCGACGACTGCACCGAGCCGCGAAAATAGTAACCCTCGGCGATGTACTGCTGCGCCAGCAGTTCGCCGTCCACGCTGGTGATGATGACTTCATCGGGCGGGATGTTCGCCGTTTTGAGCGCCTCGACCGCGCCGAATGCCCCGGCGTCATTGATGCTGACGATCACGTCAAAATCTACGCCGTCGGCCAGCAGTTTGGCGACCGATTCCTGGCCGTATTCCCGCGTGCCGCCCCGGAAGCGCCCAATGATGTTGGCGTCCGGCGCAAATTCCAGCACGCCGTCTTCCATGCCGTTCGCCCGCAGCACGATGTCCGGCAGATCGGGGAAGTCCAGCAGGATGACGTTGGCCTGGCCGCCCATCTCATCGCGGATGATTTTACCGGCCAGCCGCCCCGGCGCTTTGCCCAGCGCGTAGTTATCGCCCGCCACCATCACCCCGCCGTAGCTGGGCTGATTACCGGCGAAAAAGACCATCGGCACGCCGGCGGCCTGCGCGGCGGACAGGGTGTTCACCAGCAGGTTCGGGTCCAGCGTGCAGATAATCAGCGCGGTGGCATTGTCGGCGCGGGCGCGTTCGATCTGCGTGATCTGTTTGTAGGGGTCGGCTGCGCTGTCGTATACGCGCAGCTCCAGGGCGTAGCGCGCCGCATGATCGCGGATTTCCCGCGCGAGGCCGGAATGAAACTCGCTGTCCAGCGTGCAGGCGACGTAGGCGATAAAGCCCCGATCACCCAGCCGCCGCTGAACGAGGGCAATTTCTTCGTCACTGGGAATGACCCTGGAGGCCGAGTCGGTCTGGCCGGCCAGCACCGTCGGCTGCGGCAGGGGGGTGGGCGTCCAGGCCGCCGCCACCGCCGTTTCCGCCTGCATGGTCGCCGCCGCCGCCATCTGGTTATTGGACAGCACACCCTGTATGATGATGACCCCAACCACCACCAGCGCCACCAGCAGCAGCGCGCCGATGCCGAGATAAAAGCCGGGCCGCCGCTGAACGATCTGGGTCGCCCGGCTCAGTTCGATGATGTTGGGATTGGAACCGGGTCTGGAGGCCAGCAGATGATCGCTGCTGCCGACCGGACGCCCCAGCGCGATGTCCAGCGCCCGCGACATTTCGACGGCGCTGTCGTAACGTTTATCGCGTTCTTTTTGCAGCGCGCACAGGATGACCATCTCAACTTCCAGCGGAATCTGTGGGTTGATCTGCGTCGGCGGCGTGGGGGGTTTTTCCAGGTGCTGGTAGATGATCGAAACCAGATCGCTGCTGGTCGTATCGAAGGGCAGCCGCCCGACGATCATATTGTACAGGATCACGCCCAGGCTGTAGATGTCGCTGCGGTGGTCAAGCGTTTCCCCACGAAGCTGCTCCGGCGACATATAAGCCGGCGTGCCGACAATCGTGCCGGTTTTGGTCAGTTCCAGCGAACCGTCCGACAGCTTGGCAAGGCCGAAGTCGGTCAGGTAGGCGTTGCCCACGTCGTCCAGCATGATGTTGCTGGGCTTCAGGTCGCGGTGGATGATGCCTTTGCTGTGGGCGAAGGTCAGGCCCTGCGCCACCTGCTTGAAGATTTCCGCCGCCCGTTCAAAGCTCAGGCCTTCCCGGCGCATCAGGTCGCCCAGCGTGCCGCCCCGCAGCCAGCGCATCGCCAGGTAAGCCATCTCGTCGTTGATGCCGTAGGCGTAAATCGGCAAAATGTGAATATGTTCCAGGCGCGCGATGATTTCGGCTTCATGGGCAAAACGCTGCCGGAACTCCTCGTGCTGCCCCTGATTCAAACGGATCACCTTGAGGGCGACATGCCGGTTAATCGAAGGCTGGTAGGCGCGATAGACGACCGCCATCGCGCCCTGCCCCAGGCGCTCCTCAATCACAAAGTCGTCAATCCGTCTGCCGATCAAATCATCGTTTGGCATACCGTTTCCTTAAAAATGGGAGATGCCGGGGGAGAAGATTATAAATATAGTATAGGCCATTCAATTTCAAATCGCCACAAAACATTATATAACATTGCATATTACAGGTGGGACGACGTTGGGTACTCGTAGCTGAAGGGTCTATCTTCAGTGCGACGCAAACCGTTATAATGCAAACAATAAACAAGTGGCGAAGGCAAGCGATGAAAAAACAACATCTGGCCTGGTTGATTATCTGGTTCATTATATGGACGCTCGCGCTGTTCCCGGCGGCGGGCGCGCTGGCGCAGGAAACCCTGCCCCCGGCTCACGAGATGGCCGGCTTCACCCACATCCCGCAGCAGTGGAATAACTGCGGCCCGGCGACCCTGACGATGGGGCTGACCTATTTTGGCGTCCCTGCCGACCAGTCCCCGGCGGCCAACTGGCTGAAGCCCAATACCGAGGATGGCAACGTCAGCCCGCAGCAGATGGTAGACTACGTGAATACCCAGCTTCCCGGCACGACGCGCGCCCTGATGCGAGTGGGCGGCACGGTGGAGCGGCTGAAGCAGTTGATCGCCGCCGATTTCCCGGTCATCATCGAAGCCGGGTACGACCCGGAGCCGGAGCGCCTGGGCTGGATGGGCCATTACCTGCTGGTGATGGGGTATGACGACGGCGCGCGCCTGTTCAAAACCCAGGACAGCTACCTGGGGCCGAACATCACCTACAGTTACGAGCATATCGAGCAGTTCTGGCATCACTTTAACAACACCTATATCGTGCTGTACGACTTCTCCCGCGAGCAGGATGTGCTGACGCTGCTGGGTGACGACGCCGACCAGACCCAGAACTACCTGAACGCGCTGGAAATGAACCGCCAACTGGCACTGACGAACCCCAACGATGCCTTCACCTGGTTTAACCTGGGGACGAACTATCTGGCGCTGGCGAACTTCGACGCCAAAGGGTACGAGTATGCCGCCGCCGCCTACGACCAGGCGCGTAACCTCGGCCTGCCCTGGCGCATGATGTGGTATCAGTTCGGGCCGTATGAGGCGTACAACGCCGTCGGGCGCTACGACGAGGTAATCGAACTGGCGCGCGTGCTGCTGAATGAACCCGGCACGTCGCAGCACATCGAGGAAACTTACTATTACGCCGGCGTCGCCCGCGAGGGCTTGGGTGAGCGCGACCGCGCCCTGGCGAATTACCAGGAGGCGCTCAACCAGAACAAAAACTTCACCCCCGCCCGCGACGCCATCAATCGCCTGCAAGCGGCAGCCAGCGGCGGTTAAGACGGCTGCTCTATGCGCGCTGCCCCCGCCGCGCCGCCCGCCATTACTGGACGTTTTGGGCGAATCTTCGTACACTTAAAAAGACGGCTGCTCAAGCGGGGGATGCGGAATGGCGAGCATAACCGATGTGAACCTCAAAGTCCTGGTCATGGACACGGACTATTATGCCCTGCACGCGATCAACGGCTTTCTGGCCTGGGATCGCCGCACGCGCGTGACCAATTTATCCGAGACGGTACGCCAGATGTGGGCCTATATCGAACATACGCCGCTGGCCGAACACCCGGATGTGGTGCTGCTGGAAGCCGACCACATCGGCGGGCCGGGGGAACTTCGCCGGGTGATAAGCGATTTGCATCGGACGGTTGAAGACGTGCGGGTGATCTGCCTGGCGCAGTTCGCCGACCCGGCGCTGGTCGAAGCGGCTGCCGAAGCCGGCGCGGCGGGTTTTCTGCTGAAGCAGGAAGTGCGCCTGCAAATCGCCTGGGCGATTGTGTATGCCCTCAAACGCGATTTTGTCGTCACTGCCGGCGTCGCCAGAGTGTGCCAGCACCTCGCCAACCGGCGCGTGCTGCACGCGGATACCCTGCCGGAAATGCGTAAGTTCCCCGAACTGACCGACCGCATCCGGCAGGCCATCAAGCTATGCGTCGTCGAAGGAATGCCCGCGCATCTGGCCGCCGACGAGATGGGCATCAGTCTGCACACCATACGCGGTTACATCAAAGAGGGCTACCGCATCCTGGAAGCCTACGACGAAACCGAATACCCGGTAGACATGACGCCGCAGGAACGCGCCTTCATGCGGTTTACCGCATTTGAGGAAGACCGGGGCGGGCGGCCATTTTTCGCGTCCAGCAGCTAGTGCAGCTGCCAGTTGTCAGTTGTCAGTTGCCGGTTTCAATCACAACCCTTGATAACGCTGAAGACCTGATCTGGCCGCTTATGGATTTGTGATTTACAGGCAGCATTCAAGCCGGATACGCTGAGATTGCACTAGGGACACGCTTCTGTGTGTCCGGCTCCTGCCGGTTGATTTCCGGGCGGGTCTGAGACCATCCCCTACAACACACACCCAGGGCGGGTTTCAAACCCGCCCGCAGACTTCTTAAATGGCTTCTCAGGCAGGGGCGCACCGCACACTCGCCGCTGTCCTGCCCCGAATTCGGGGCGGGGGCGCGGAGCGTCGGAGGGGGTCAAAGCGCACAGGGCGCGCAGAAGCGCGTCCCCTACGGCGGCGGTACGCATCACAACCGGTCAGGGCGTCTCGAATATCACGCCCGGCAGCGCCGCGATGCCGGCATCATCCGACGCGCGCGGCAGGCAGCCGCGCCAGCAGGGCGAACAGCATAAACAGGTGTCTGAGCATCCTCATCGCGCTTTCCGGTTAGCATCTGTTCGTATGCCGGGCTGCCCAACGCAGGCGCAGTCCGTTTATGGTCGGCGGCTTAGTTCGATCTGGCGCTGGGCAGTTTGGGGATCAGCCAGCCCAGGAAGGCTTCTTCGGAGCGCGACTGCATCAGCACGCGCCCCGGCCCGGTTAACTGGCAGACCAAGCCTTCGCCGCCCAGGATGGCCGATTTCCAGCTTCCGGCTTTACGTACCTCGAAACTGACCGACGCATCAAAGCCGACGATATGCCCGGTATCCACCGTGTACCGCTGGCCGGGGGCCAGCACGCGCTCTTCAATCGCGCCGTAGGTCGAAGCCAGGATTGTACCGCGCCCGGTCACTTTGAGCAGGATCAGCCCCGCGCCGCCGAAAAAGCCGCGCGCGCCGCCCCAACTGGCATCCACGCTCACGCTCGTTTCGCAGGCCACGAACGCGCCGCTTTGCAGATAGAAGTCGCTGCCGCTCTGTTCCATCACAATCAGGTCGCCCGGCAGCGACGGCGCGAGTGTCATCTCGCCGCCCTGCGCCGGGGCGGTATAGGTGTTGATGAAAAAACTTTCCCCGGCCACCATCCGCCGCAGGCCGCCCATGAAGCCACCTTCGGCTTTTGTTTCTACCTGGATGCCGTCGCTGTAGCTGACCATCGCGCCGGGTTCGACGCGGATAACTTCATTAGGCGACAGGTTAACGACGGCCAGCGCAAACGACGGTTGGTGCTTAAGCGTGATGTCCATTCAGTTCTCCTTATGTAAGATAATCGTGCTGAGTGCTGAGTCGAAACAACGTGGACAACCTTCAGCGCCGCCCGGCCAAGCGGTCATCCTCGCGGCGGTCGCGCGTTTCCTGAAGCGTTTCTTCCAGGCCACGTTCGCGGTCGTCCAGGCGGCGGCGCAGGTGGGCGGCTTCGTCGTCGTCCAGGTCGTCCACCAGGCGGTCAATTAGCGTGTACATATCCACGCCTTGGCGCTTGCGTTTTTGGCTCTCTAACGCGCCGCGCTGAACAGCAAAGACGGCCATCAGGCCGGCGATACCCATAACGATGACCAGGGTGAAAACCACCCAGGGGAACGGGGCAGCCGCGCTGCCCCGAAACAGCAGCAGTCCCATCAGCATGGCGACCGCCAGGCCGATGACGACGCCCAGTTTGGCGCGCGTGCGCATTCGCGGGTTCTGATCGGACTCAGGGGGTATAAAAATCGGGAACATGTGATGAACCCTTTCTAGAAAGTGTTCAATGGTTTTGAAGGGGCATTGATCCCCCAAACCCGACACACTCCTGAATCCTTTACGCAAAACCCGGCCTGCGGGTTGCGTTCAGCCCGCCCGCGCCGCGCCGATGGCGATTAAGGCTTCGATTTCGCTGGCGTCGTAACCGGCTTCGGCCAGGATTAAGCGCGTGTGTTCGCCGTACCCCGGCACGCGCCCCGGCTCAAACGTGTCGCCTTCCAGCCGCAGCGGCGAGCGCATCCAGGGTAGACCGTCCGCGCCGATGCCCATCGCGCCGCGCGCCCGGATGTGCGGGTCGTTCGCCACTTCGCCGGGCGCGTAAATGACCGCGAAACAGCAGTCGGCCTCGCGCAGATGTTCGTCCCATTCGGCGGCGGTTCTGAGGGCGAACAGTTCGGCCAGTTCTGTCCGCAGGTACGCCTGGCGCTCCGGCAGCAGGTGGTCGGCGATCAGGTCGGGGCGTTCAACGGCATGGCAGAAGTTGGCCCAGAACTTCGGCTCCAGCGCCGACAGCGAAACGGCCCGGCCATCGCGGGCATGGTAGACGTTGTAGCAGGCCGCGCCGCCGGTCAGCGCGCCCTGGCCGCCGCCCAGGCCGGCATAAAGCGCCTCCGCCCAGGGATACAGCACGAACGGCAGCGCCGCCTCGAACAGCGAAGCCTCCACATGGATGCCTTCGCCAGTGCGCTGCGCCTGGAACAACCCAGCGGCGATGCCGGCCAGCGCCACGTAAGCCCCGCCGATGTCCGCCGTCTGGCCGCCGATGACCTGGGGTGTCTTCATCCCGCCCACCACCCCGGCGAGAGAGGCGTAGCTCAGGTCGTGGCCGCTGCGGCTGGCATATGGGCCGTTGCTGCCCCAGCCGGAAATCGAGGCGTAAACCAGCCGGGGATTGATGGCGCGCAGCGACTCGTAATCGCAGCCCAGGCGCTGCATCACCTCCGGGCGAAAACCTTCCACCAGCACATCAGCATGTTTGACCAGCCGCCTGAGCGCCGCCAGGCCGTCCGGCGTCTTCAGGTCGAGGATGGCGCTGCGTTTGTTCCGGTTGCAGATGCGGAAAAACACGCTCAACCCATCTGCCAGCGGGGGCATCCAGCGGCCATAATCGCCGCCGTTGGGGTCTTCGATTTTTATCACGTCGGCCCCCAGATCGGCCAGCATCATCGTACATACGCCGCCGGGAATCAGGCGGGTTAAATCCAGCACGCGCACGCCAGCGAGCGGTTTGGGCATACTCATCTCCTTCAGACCTGTGAAAACGCCGACAGGATTTATTATACCCGCGCGCCGGTTTTCGGTCTGCTCTCCGGGGGCAATCGCACAAGGGGGACAGGGGGACAGCTATAAGGAGTCACCGGCTAAGCGTTTGACGCGATCACCCTGCGGCGCGCCGCACATTCACTTGTCGAAAACCGGCGCGGCGGGCATAATCTCGCCGGTAACACAGGGGAGGGCCGGCGTTGTGAACATTGGACGGGCGCTGACATATGCCTTTGAAGACCCGGCGGTAACGGGCAAGCTGGTGATTCTGGCCGCGTTGGGTTTCATCGGGACGATCACCCTGCCGCTGCTGCTGGTCGGGCTGGTCGCCTGGGCGGCGGTGATGGGCTATCTGGTGGATTTGATTCACAACCTTCACGAACGCCGCCGCTACCCGCTGCCGCGCTGGGAGGACTACGGCGCCAAAATCGGTAAGGGCAGCAACGTGCTGGCGGCGGCGCTGGTCTACAACCTGCCGAACATCCTGGTCGGCTGCTGCCTGCTCACGGTCAACTTTCTCGACGGACGCCTGCTGGGCGGCGCGGTGGGGCTGCTGGCGCTGTGCTGCCTGGGGCCGGCGCTGCTGCTGTACAACCTGATCGCCTGGCCGATGCTGGCGCTGGGGCTGGCCCGCTACGCCGACGAAAATACCATCGTGGCCTTTTTCCAGTTCGGCGACCTGTTTAATACGCTGCGCCGCCGCTTCGGTGTCACGCTCCAGTGGATGCTGGTGATGCTGGTCGCCAACCTGATTTTCGGGCTGTTTTTTCTGATTCCGTGTATCGGCTGGCTGGGCGCGCCGGCGCTGTCCGTCCCGGTGGTGGGTTATCTTACGGCGCTGTTCGCCTACCAGATCGATCAGCCGGGCAGATAAGGCTCGACAAAGTAGCTGATCGCGCCGTCCTGGAGGCGGCCTTCGGCAATCCAGCCCTCGATCTCCTGATAGCGCACTTTAAACCAGCTGTAACCACCGTTGCAGATCGGCCCATCCAACACGTAAAAAACGGCGCGAATCGGTATCAGTTCGAGGATGCGTTTATCCAGCCCCGGCCCTTCGCGCAGGCGCACCGGCAGCGGGTCGTCCGGCAGCACGCGCGCGCGCTCCTGCACGATTAACCGGGTGCGCGGCGCGCCGGGGCAGACCGGCGTCGGGCTGGCGGGCAGAGTCGGCCAGATGAACGGGGTGGGGGTCGGTTCGTTTGGGGTGGGGCTGGCGGACGGCGGGCGCGGCGTCCCGGTTGGCTGGACGCTGACCGCTGCGGGGGTCGCTGCCGGGCCAAGCGACCGCGACGGCGCCAGCGCGGCACACGCGCCCAACAGCACGATTAAACCGCAAACCAGCGGCAAGCGCCCGGCAGCCTGCCGGCGTGTTTTTAAGACTTCACCAACCACGCCCGGCGTTCGCTTATTTGGTGTAGTTAGCCGGATTTCCCTGGCTGCCCTTTTTGCCGTCCGGCCAGGTGGTCTTTTCGTCAAACTTGACGCCGTTGACATTCGCGCCTTTCATGTTGGCGTTCAGGAGGTTCGCGCCGTTCAGGACCGCGTTTTGCATATTGGCCTGTTCCAGGCGGACGCCCTGCAAGTTCGCGCCGGTGAAGTTGATGCCCAGCAGGGTTGCGCCGAAGAAGTCGGCGAACGGCATCTGCGCCGTCGTACAATCCACGCCGGTCAGGTTGGAGCTGCGCAGGATGGTTTCGCGGCAGGTGGAGGCCTGCATGTTCGCGCCGCGCAGGTTGCTGCCTTCCAGGCTCAGGCGGGTCATGTCGAGCGCGCTCAGGTCTACGCCGGCCAGGCGCGGGTTTGGCCCGGCCTGGATGAGCGACAGTACCAGTTCTTTCCGGCTAATTTCGGCCATTTTTCATTTCCTCCCGGTAATAAGCTACTATCTCATCTATCGTCTGATCCAGCGTGACGGTTGGCTGCCATGCAATCGCCGCCTGAATTTTATCCAGGCTTGGCACACGCCGCCGGAAGTCCTCGAATCCGGCTTCGTAAGCATCATCGTAAGGCACGAATTGAATATCTGAGCGGCTGCCGGCGCGGGCTTTGATGCGTTCCGCCAGCGCCAGGATGCTGACTTCTTCCTGACTGCCGATGTTAAAAACCTGCCCGACGGCGGCGGGCGTTCCGGCCAGGGTTTCAACCGCCGCCACCACGTCCCGCACGTTGCAAAAACAGCGGGTCTGCTGCCCGTCGCCATAGACGCGGATCGGCTCGTTCGCCAGCGCCCAGCGCACAAAACGCGGCAGCACCATGCCGTACTGCCCGGTCTGGCGCGGGCCAACCGTGTTGAACAGCCGCACGATGACCACCGGCAGGCCAACTTCTTTATGGTATGCCAGGGCTAAAAATTCGTCAATCGCCTTCGAGGCGGCGTAGCTCCACCGGCTGCGGGTGGTCGGCCCCATCAGCCGGTCATCTTCTTCGGAGAAGGGGAAACGCGCGCCCTTGCCGTAAATTTCCGAAGTCGAGGCGATCAGCACTTTTTTGCGGTAGCGGCGGGCGGTCTTTAAGACCACTTCCGTCCCGCCGATATTCACTTCAATGGTGGCAATCGGTTCGCTGATGATCTTCTCCACGCCGACGGCGGCGGCCAGATGGTAGATCACGTCACATTCGCTGACCAGCCGGTCTAAAACGTGGATGTTGCGAATATCTTCGATGGCATAATGAAAGCCAGGGTGGCCTTCCAGGTGGGCGATGTTCTCAAAACGCCCGGTGCTGAGATCGTCAATGATCGTTACCTGCTGGCCTGCCGCCAGCAGTTTATCGGCCAGGTGGCTGCCGATGAAGCCCGCCCCGCCGGTGATAAGCGCATGAGTCAATGTTATCGTCCCCGTAAGCCATAATCGTCCGGGCGCAGCCAACCCACGCCCCATTCCGCTGATCGGGGTGTGATGTTACCCCAGCGACGGGCGGGCGACAAGCAGCAGCAGAACAAGTAGGTTTTGCGGCGGGCTGGCGTAGG
>JACAES010000136.1 GCA_013388735.1 Chloroflexota bacterium
ACCGGGGCGCGGCTCGTGGCAAAAGCCCGTGCCGCCTATCTCAGTGGACAGTGGGATGACCTTAACGCACCACCTCACCCTTTACCACACGTTGCCTGACAACTTTTGATCGCACCCAAACTGTGGCAAGTGACGCGCAGAAGACTCAGATTGTGTATAATTGGGGATACGTAATCGTGCCGTTTACCGATGGTAAGGATTAGCCTTTATGTTTGACCAGCCACCGAAACACGATCCTCTCCCGGAAAAACCGGAGTTCACCGGCGGCTGGCGCGCCCCGCAGACGCCCAGCGTCTGGCGTCCCGCTCAGCGCAGCGAAGAACCGGAAGCCATCTGGCATCAGCCGGCCCTGCCCACCAACGTGCAGGCCGTTCCAACCGCCGAAGGCGAGTGGCATCTCCCGCGCCCTGAGGACACCATCTTCACCGCCCAGGACGTGATCGCCGTGCGCGAACCCGCGCCGGGACAGGCCGCGCCGCGCCCGGAACGCCCGGACGAACTGGCGCTGATCGAAGCCGCGCGCGCGGCGGCGGGGCTGCCCCTAACCGAAGTCGAAGCCGCGCCCGCCCCGGAAGATGACGTTGAAGCCGAAAGCCGGGTCGAGCCGGAAGCCGAAATTGACATGGATCTGTCCGACTCGCAAAGCCTGTTGGAACTCGAAGAAGCCTCACGCGAGATGGGAACGACGGATGAAAGCGCCGACGAGGATGAGGACGACGACGCCTTCAGCATGAGCGAACTGGTGGCGCTGGCAAGCCTGGTCGAGCAGCCGCCCAAAGCCACCATCGTCCCCGGCCAGACCGCTGAGCCGCCGGCGGCCACCGCCGAACAACCCGCTATTGTCGAAGATGCCGCCGCAGCGGCAGACCCGGCGGAATATGCCCGCCGCCAGCTTGAACGCATCGGGCAGACCGGTCCGCAGCCTGCCGCGCCAGGCGCGCCGGCAGCCGACGACCCCGCCTCGTATGCCCGCCAACGTTTAGAGGAACTGGGCATTTCCGGCGGCGCAGCCGCGCCTGTCGCCCCAGCCGCACCGGGCGTCCCGGCGGCGCCCCTTACGCCGGAACAACTGCCGCTCGCGCAGCGATTCCAGGAGACACAGCAGAAAGTGCGCGGCCTGCGCCAGCAGTTCCGCCAGGGACAGATCACCCGCGACCAGCTTCAGGCCGAACTGCGCCGCCTGATGATTTTGGATGACAACCGCGTCTGGTGGATGATGGGCCTGGAAACCGACACCTGGTACCGGTTTGAAAACGGCGATTGGGTGGCCGCCGCGCCGCCGGTTTCGCTGGCCGCCGGGCCGGAGCGCGGTTTTGGCGCCGGCGAATACACCCTGGACAAGCCGTTAGAAGGTTCGCTGCCCCGCCTGCCCACCGACCGCGGGCCGGCTTTTGACGCCACCCAGCCCAGCGAGGCTTTCCGCACGCCGGCCCCAACCGGCGGTTTTGAAGTAGACGAAAGCCCCCTGCCGCGCGTGGGCGTCCCCATCACCGACCCCGACCGGACGATGGTTGGGACGGTCGGCGCGTATCTTGAACCGGAACTGTCCCCCGGCCAGCCCACCCGTCCAGGCGCAAGTTTTGTGCAGGAAACGCGGGTGGGGGAGTACGCCGGCATTCCCGCGCCCGGCCCGGACGAAGAACTGCCGGATTACGATCTCAACCAGGCCGCCCCCATTTATGACGAATTCGCCCAGCGCGCACGTCGGCGCAGCGCCACCTCGCTGCTCACGTTGGCGGCGGTCGGTGTGGGCGCGGTGCTGCTGTTGTTCGCCTGCGGTATCGGCTTCATCCTCATCCAGTATTCCAACATCGCCAACCAGTGGCAAAGCCAGATCGCCGCGCTGGCGGACTACCAGCCGGAATTCCAGACCGTCCGCATCCTGGACGTAAACGGCGACTCGATTGCCGAACTGACCAGCGAGCAGGGCGGCGCGCGCACCGATGTGGCGCTGGACAAAATCTCGCCCTTCGTCATCCACGCCGTCGTGTCGCTGGAAAACGAACGCTTTTTTGAAGACCCCGGCTGGGACTGGATAGCGATCTTCCGCGCCTTCCTGCAAAACCTCAGCGGCGGGCAGGTCGAATCCGGAGCCAGCACCATCACGCAGCAGATCGCGCGCCAACTGGTGCTGAAGGACTCGACCGTTTCGCCGGAGCGCAAACTGCAAGAGATTATCATCGCCTCGCAGATCGCCCAGCGGTACACCAAAAACGAGATTCTCGAACTGTATCTGAACGAGATTTATTTCGGCAACCAGTCCTACGGCGTGGAAGCCGCCGCCCGCTTTTACTTCAGCAAGAGCGCCAACGACCTGAACCTGCCGGAAGCGGCGCTGCTGGCGGGCATGATCGCCGCGCCCGCCACCTACGACCCGGTGCGGCGCGGCGGCGAAGACCTGGCGACCTACAGCGCCCGGCGCGACGCTACTCTTGACCGCATGAAAGCCGTCATCAACCGCATGGTCGAGGTCGGCTGCTTACAGTTCCAGCACGCGCCGTACCTCAACCAGCCGTTCTGCATTGACCAGACGGTGGTGCGGCAGGCTGCCGCGCAGCAGGCTGATGTCGAGGCGCGCAACTATCGCCCGCGCGAAGTGACCTACAAATACCCGCACTTCGTCAAGTTTGTGCAGCAGATCATCGAGCGCGACTACGGCGCAGACACGATGTACCGGCGCGGTTTTGTCATCCGCACCACGCTTAACCCGCGCATTCAGGACGTGGCGCAGACCGCCCTCACCAACCAGATTCGCCAGCTTGCGACCACCGGCATCAACACCGGCGCGATCATGGTCACGGACCCGCGCACCGGCGCGATCCGCGCGATGGTCGGCAGCCCGGATTTTAACAATGAGGAGATTGACGGCCAGGTCAACGGCGCGCTCACTTTCCAGCAGCCCGGCTCGGCCATCAAGCCGGTCGTGTACACCGGCGCGCTGGAAGGCGTGCCAGACCCCAACACCGGCCAGCTGCGTTACCTGACGCCGGCTTCCATCCTGTGGGATGTGCCGACTACCTTCAACACCGTTCCGCCCTACAGCCCGGTCAACTTCGACGGCCAGTTCCGGGGGCCGATTGCCGTCCGCTCGGCGCTGCAAAACAGCATCAACGTGGCGGCGGTGAAAGCCTTCGACTTCATCGGCGCGGCTAAGTTCCAGGATGTGGCGGGGCGTTTGGGGCTGACCTTCCCCGACGGCGCGCAGTTCGGGCTGGCGACGGCGCTGGGCGCGGTGGACGTGCGGCTGTACGACATGATGGTGGCCTACGGCACGCTGGCGAACAACGGCGTGCGCGTGCCGCTGTACCTCATCGAAAGCATCACCGACGCCAGCGGCACGCCTGTACCGACGACCGAACGCCCGGCCTCCACCCAGGTGATTCAGCCATCGGTCGCCTACCTGATGCAGAACATCCTCAGCGACGACAATGCCCGCGCCGCCCAGTTTGGCGCAGGCGGCTGGATGACCATCGAGGGGCTGCCGCGCAGCAACTACGTGGCCGCCAAAACCGGCACCACCAACCAGAACCGCGACCTGTGGACGATGGGGTTCACCACCAACGCGGTCGTCGGCGTCTGGATGGGCCGCCCGGACAACAACCCGACCTTCGTCCAGGGCGGCGGTTACAACGCCGTCGCGCCGATCTGGAATCAGGTCATGCTGGCGACGCTGCGCACCATGCCCGCGCCGTCGGCCTTCACGGTGTCGTCGCCCGGCAGCGTGGTCGAAATTCAGATCTGCGGGCTGACCGGCACGCTGCCGCCGCCGAACTGCCCGGCGCTGCGCAACGAGCTGTTCCTGGCAAGCCAGCAGCCGCCGGCTGCCGATCAGGCTTTTGTGCGCCGGGTGGCGATTGACACCTGGACGGGTTTCCAGGCCAACCAGTACTGCCAGGACAACCAGATCGAAGGCACGTATGTGAATATCTCCGATCAGGCGGCAGTGGCCTGGCTGAAGTCGCCCGCCGGGGCGGCGGTAGCGCAGCAGCTTGGCCTCACCGGCGGCACACTGGAGAGTGTCCCGTCGGTGGCCTGCGACCTGAACACCGAAATCCCGATCGCGCGCATCACCAGCCCGGCGGACGGCCAGCCGGTATCCGGCCTCGTGCAGGTGACGGGCGCGGCATCCGCCACCACCTTCAACCGCTACCAGTTGGAGGTGGCGCGCGCCGGTTCGACCAACTTCCAGATCATCTCCGGCCCGTCCACCGTGCCGCAGACGTCCGGCATCCTCGGCACGTGGGATACTGGCGCGCTGGCGGCGGCGGGCGGCGGCCAGTATACGCTGCGGCTGGCGATGTTCTCCAACAGCGGCGGCTACCTGTACCGCACGGTGACGGTCGTCCTGCCCAGCGTCCAGCCGACCGCCATCCCGACTGTGCCGCTGCCGGTGCTGCCGACCCCGCCGTTCCAGGAGACCACGCCGCTGCCGTTTGACGAGATGGGTCCTTAGCGGCGGCTTTTGAAGCAGCTCTCAGCGGGCGGTTCGTGTGGTCGAACCGCCCGTTTTAATTGTCAACTTTGAAGCATTGAGAACCGGACATAAAGGGTTGACAGGCTTATAATTAGGGGAGAAGAGCAATAAGGGGCAGTGGAAATGGAACTGAGTAACGAAGAAAGGGATCAATACAGCGATTACCTGGCA
>JACAES010000149.1 GCA_013388735.1 Chloroflexota bacterium
GCCCGCCAGCGCCACGCGCCAAACGCTTTTCCACATAAACCCATACTCCTGTGTTTGATATTTCTTAAAAGAGTGAATTTAACGCATGTGCGCCGTTTGTGCGAACTTCGACGGCCAAACGCCGGACGAGCGTCGGTGAAGGGGCAGGCGGGCAGCCTGCCCCTGGCGGATTCTAGCGCGGCAGCGGGCGGCGCGGCGTGATCCAGTAATTGACCGGACCGCCTTCCGCGAACCATCCGGCCACGTCTGGGCGCGAGAGGATGCGAATCGGCCACCAGTTCAGGCCGTCGGCGCAGATTGGCTCGCCGAGGATTTCGAAGCCGATGCCGTCAATCAGCGTGGCGACGATCTCGGCGTTCAGCCCCGGCGCGACTCGCAGATTCTTGGGCGACTCGTCCCGCTGGTACTCGACGTAGGCGGTCATGCCCGCTGGCAGCGGCAGCGGCGGTGCGCAGACCGGCGTTGGCACGAAGCCCTGCGGTTCCAGGTACAGGTCGCCCGCGCCGCGTTCGCCTTCGGCTACCCAGCCGGTATAGAGGATGTTCAGCACCACCACCTGCACACGCCACCAGTTATACCCCTCGCCGCAGACCGGCCCTTCCAGGATGTCCACCACCGTCCCGGCAGGCGCGACCGTCAGCACCAGCCCGGCCAGCGCCGGCGCGGCGCGCACGCGCAGCCCGTACAGCAGTTCGACGCGCGCCCCCAGGGTGAAGCCGAGCGGACTGCTGCATACCGGCGTCCCGGCAGGTGCATCGTAGCCGTAAATCCAGTAGCGCCCCGGTCGGCCTTCGGCGATCCAGCCGCCGTTGCCCGGCCCATCCACCCGCCACCAATTGTAGATGCCATCGCAGACCGGGCCTTCCAGCACCCGCACGGTCACGCTTTCCGTATAATAGTTGACCTGCGCGCTGGAAGCAGTCGGTGCGGCGCGCACGTTAACCCCGCCGCGCACGTAGGCCACCCCGCCGATGCTCAGCGGCAGCGGCGGCGGGCAGCCGGGCGTGGTGGTCGGGCCGACCGTCGGCAGCGGATTGCCCAGCACCAACGGCGTCAGCGACGGCGTGAAGGTAAACGTGGGCGTAGCTGTCGGCAGCGGCGTGATGGTCGGAATCAGCGTCAGCGAAGCTGTCGGCGACGGCGACGGCGTGTTGGTCGAAACCTGAGCCAGCACCGGACGCGGCGCGGCGGAATCGGCCAGCGCCTTCGCCAGAAAAACCAGGATGAGGATAAGCGCAAGTGTCAGGCGTTTCGGCATAAAACACCTCCTGCGCCTAATTGTATGCTACGCCGGGGTGCTTCGCTAATCGGCCAATCGTCCCGGCGCTTTACCGGCGGCGGCCTTTGCGTTAGAGTCTGAAGTTATCGTACAGACGGTTGGTGGCGAGGGGGCGGAATGCTTAAAGCTGCCGGGTTGATTCTGCTGTTGATGGCGGCTGTTTCGGTAAACGCGCAGGAGTCCGCGCCGGATTGGCCGCTGTGGACGAAACACGACACGCCGCTCTATTCCGGCCAGTTTTTTGTTGCGTCCGACCCGGTAGTGCTGGACGAGGGTGATTCGTACCGCATGTTTTATACCTGTATGGACTTCTTGCGGGAATCGCCACGTGCCGTCCTGTGTGCGGCCACCTCGCCGGATGGCCTGGCCTGGACGCCCGCGCCGGTTGAGGGCGCGCTGGAAGGCCTGGTGCTGCGCGGGCGCGAAGGGGAGTGGGATGAAAACCTGGAAGGCGCTTATGCTATCCGCGTGGGCGACCGTTACCTGCTTTATTACTCCGGCTATACTGACGAAGGCGGCTATCCGGCCAAAGGGTATCCGGCGGCGCTGGCGCTGGCCGTCTCGGACGACGGTATCCATTTTGAGCGCATCCAACCAGAACCCATCCTATCACCCACAGCCGGCTGGTACGACAACGACGCGATTTACAGCGAAGTGGTGTTTGAATATGGGGATGGCTTCGGCATGATTTACGTCGGTCATTGTTACACGCGCTGCGATTCTGGATATGGCACGACGCTGCTGGCCGCCGTCTCGCCGGATGGCTACATCTGGACGAAACTGCCCGACCCGGTGCTGCTCGCCATGCCGGACGATCTGCCCTGGACGCGCGACGGTGTGGCCGAACCTGCCATCGTCATCGAGCCGGAAGGGCGTGTCACGCTGTTTTTTACCGGCCTGCGTGATGAAGATCGCTGGTTGGGTATGGCGCGCGGCTCCTCGCCCTTTGGCCCCTGGCAGGTTAATCCTGATCCGATTCTGAAACCCACCCCCGGTATGTTTGACGCCGGTGGTGTGCTGGCGCCACATGTGCTGATCGAAGGCGACCGGGCGCGTATGTGGTATCTGGGCGTGCAGCCGGTGGAAGGCGGCGAATATTTTCACGTCGGTTACGCTGAGGCGCTCTGGCGCAATCCCTGAGAGGGTATTGTGGGACACATTTTCACGCTGGAACAGGCCGCCGCCGCCCGCGCCCGGCTGCGCGCTGCCGGGCAAAGGCTGGTATTCACCAACGGGCATTTCGATCTGCTGCATGTCGGCCACCTGGATTATCTGGAGAAGGCGCGGGCTATGGGTGATGCGCTGTTCCTCGGCCTGAACGGGGACGCCAGCACAACCCGCTTAAAGGGCGCGGGCAGGCCGCTCGTCCCGGCGGTGGAGCGGGCGCGGCTGCTGGCGGCGCTCGAACCTGTGTCGGCGGTCATCATCTTTGAAGAAGATACGGCGGACGCGCTGATTCGCGTCTTGCAGCCGGACATCTACGTGAAGGGCGGCGACTACGCCGGAAAGCCGCTGCCGGAACGCCCGACCGTCGAGGCTTACGGCGGGCGCGTGGCGCTGATTGATTACCTGCCCGGCCACAGCACCTCCGCGCTGATCGCAAAAATCAAGGCGCTGGAATAGTGTCAATCGTCAGTCATCATTCAGCCCTCAGCATTAGGCGGATGCTTCTGGTACAATCGGATTAACATAGCTGCCAGAATTGAACGATGCCCAGAAGTGGTAAATCTATGGCAACCCGCAGTCAGAATGAAAGAGAATTTCGTCATTGGGAAGAATTATCTGATGGTGGAAGACGCTACTGGCGCGATAGGAAAGGCGAAATCAACGGTCTGCAACGCATAGTTAAGATAGTTGACGCCGATGAAAAGACACTATTTTATTTGTGATACAGGAAATATATAACGACCATGGTGAGTTGATCGAACGGCACCAGAAATATCCGGTAGATACGGGTCATGAAATTCTTCAGAGGGATGACCCATGATTACCCGTCAGCAGGTCAGCAGTAAACTGTTCGCATATCTGAATGGGGAGGTTACCCTGTCAGAGATGGTGGATTGGGCGGAGAACTGTATGGTAACGGGTGGCTTTGGCCCGGAGGAAGACATTGATATGCTGGTAGACATTGTAATGTATCTGGCTGGAACAGATCGCTCCTATTTTCCGCTTACCTGGGATGTGTGCCTCGATTTCATGAAACAACTGGGAACGCCGGTCAAGGTTGTGCCGGTCAGTTAGGGAGCGAAAAACACGTGGCGGTGGGATTACTGGACGGATTGAACAAACAGCAGCATGAGGCAGTGACGGCGGTCGAAGGGCCGGTGCTGGTGCTGGCCGGGCCGGGCAGCGGCAAAACGCGCGTGCTAACCCACCGCATCGCCTACCTCATCCGCGAGATCGGCGCTTACCCCGGCGGTATCGTGGCCGTCACCTTCACCAACAAGGCCGCCGGTGAAATGCGCGCCCGCGTCGAAGGGCTGCTGGGCGGGCGATTGAGCGGGCTGCAAATCGGCACTTTTCATGCCATTTGCGCCCGGCTGCTGCGGCGCGAGGCGCAGCACACCCGCCACCGCGCCGATTACCTGATTTACGACACCGATGACCAGATCGCGCTCATCACCCAGACGTTAAACGAACTCAACCTCGATACCAAAAAATACCGTCCGCGCCAGGTGCTTGATCGCATCTCCGGCGCGAAAAACGAACTCATCCCGCCGGAGCAGTATCAGGCGACCGGCTACATGGGCGAAATTGTGCGGCGCGCCTACGAACGTTACCAGGAACTACTGGTCGCCAGCAACGCCCGTGACTTCGACGACCTGCTGATGGACACGGCCATCCTGATGCGGGAAAACGACGAGGTGCGCGAGAAATACCAGCGGTTTTTTGAGTACCTGCTGGTGGACGAATTTCAGGATACCAACATGGCGCAGTACGAGTTGGTCAAAATCCTGGCGAAACCGCAGGAAAATGTGTTCGTGGTGGGCGACGAAGACCAGGCTATTTACGGTTTCCGGGGGGCGGATTACCGCAACGTGCTTCAGTTCCGGCGGGATTTTCCTCATGCGAAGGTGATTTTACTGGAACAGAACTACCGCTCCACCCAGATCGTGCTGGACGCGGCGCGCGCCGTGATTGACAAAAACAGCCACCGCACGCCCAAAGCCCTGTTTACCGACCAGATCGGCGGGGCGCCGGTATCGGTGTTCGAGGCGTACAGCGAGGCCGACGAGGCCGAATACGTCATCGAACGCATTCATGAACTGCGGAAAAAAGAACGGCTGGACTACCGCGACTTCGCCGTCATGTACCGCACCAATGCCCAGTCCCGCGCCCTGGAAGAAGCCTTCGTGCGGAACAACGTGCCGTACCGGCTGGTCGGCGGGGTGGGCTTTTATAAGCGGCGCGAAGTCCGCGACCTGCTGGCTTATCTGCGGCTGGTGAATAACCCGGACGACATGGTGAGCTTCACGCGAATCGTCAATGTGCCGAAGCGCGGCATCGGCAAAAAGACGGTCGAGGATTTCCAGCGGTGGGCGCTCAAACGGCGGTATAACATCGGGCAGGCGCTTGATGCGCTGGCGAACGGTGAGGTTAGCCCGCTGAATGCCGGAGCGGTTAAAAAGCTGACCGACTTCAATTCGCTGTTGGTCGGGTGGCGGACGCTGGCAGAGGCGGGCAATCTGGCGGCGCTGATCGAGGACATCATCGTCAAAATCGGTTTTACGCTGCACCTGCACGAAACCAGCGACCGCCCGGAAGAGGCCATCGAGCGGCAGGAAAACGTCAACGAACTGCGGGCGCTGATGATGAAAGAACCGGAAAAGCCGTTGGGCGAGTTTCTTGAAGATGTGTCGCTGGTGGCCGACGTAGACAGCCTGGCGAACGACGAAAATACCACCACCCTGCTGACGCTGCACGCCGCCAAAGGGCTGGAATTCCCGGTAGTGTTCATCACCGGTCTGGAAGAAGGGCTGCTGCCGCATCTGCGCGCGATGGACGAACCGGAAGATATGGCCGAAGAACGGCGTCTGCTGTACGTCGGCCTGACGCGCGCCAGGTCGCACCTGCTGCTGTCCTACGCTTTCCGCCGCATGACTTATGGCGACAGCAGCCCCGGCATCGCCTCGCGCTTTCTGGCGGACATCCCGGCGCGTTTATTGCAGGGCACTTCGGCGGGACTCAGCAGTCGGCGCGATTACCAGACCTACCAGGAAACGATACGCTGGGAGAAAGAAACCGGCTGGACAGATGACGTATCCCCGGAAGTGGACGAGGCGCGCGCGCGCATTCGCGGGCAGATTCAGCGGTTTTCGGCTCAACTGCCGCTGCGCTTCAAGTCCGGTCGGCGGGTGTATCACAACCACTTTGGAGAAGGCGTCGTCATTGAAAGCCGCCCGGTTGGAAGCGATGAAGAAGTAACCGTGAGCTTTAAAGTTCACGGCATCAAACGCCTCACCGGCAGCTTTCTGGCGCTTCTGGATGAGTGAGGCGTTCGACCCATACCGCCGTTCAGTCCCCTGAACGAATATTGTGCAGCTTTTCCGGCAGATAAACAATTTCACTAAAGCTGGCCGTACAGCCTTCGCCGGTCGGGGACTGCGCCAGGAAACCGATCTCCACATCCGGCGAGTCGCCCAGCGTGAAATAGCGGATGAGATGCCAGCGTATCCCGTCCGGCGAATAGTGAAAGGTGTAGGCCCGGTCGAGCTTGGCGACCCGCAGGTAGGCCGAGTGGCCGTCTACTATAAGCGAGTTGCAGTCGTCGGAAACGCTTTTGGTGACGACCGAGACGACCATCACCTGTCCTTGCGGCGACAGTTCCAGGCACAACTTGGCCCACACCTGGTCGGACTGGTAGACCGTCAGAACGCCGGCGTCGTAGGTCGCGGCATGATCCGCCGAAACCAGCGCCTTGAACATACAGGGTTCGTGAACGGGCATCAGCAGCGCCGGCGCGCTGGCGGTGGTTGTGCCTTTATCCGGGTCAATGAACCAGTCGGTCAGACGCCCGGCGGTGATACTGAGCGTGCCATCGGCGGCCAGCTCCCAGTGCTGCGGGTCGCTCTGCCAGCGCAGCGGGGTGGGCAGCGCCGGGATGGTGACAGAATTCTGTTGAGTCATATTTGCTTCTCCTCCGTGTCGTCTCCTCGATGAGCGGCGCAGTGGTTGAGGGCTGCGCCCTGGATAATGTACTCCGCTTTTCAAGAATGTCACAGGTTATCACCGGATGCCGAACAAGGCTGAGGACGCGCGCCTTGACGCCCTCGCCCCGCAGGCCGCGCCGCTGGTGTAGTATAGTAGAAACGGTGGCGGGTTTTTGATGATTTGATAAAAGGATTTGAGCGACATGGATTTTGACCTGACCGAAGAACAGCGAATGTATCGGCGCGCCGTGCGCGACTTCTGCGAGGGCGAGATCAAACCTTATGCGGCGCAGGTGGACGAAACCGGCGAACTGCGTTGGGAAGCCATCCAGAAGATGCCTGCGCTCGGATTGACCGGGCTGCAAGTGCCGGAGGAATACGGCGGCGCGGGGCTGGATACCATCAGCGCAGCGATTGCGGTGGAGGAACTGGGGCGCGCCTGCGGCTCGACCGCGCTTTCGGTGTCGGCCCACAACGGCCTGTGCTGCGGGCCGATTGTCGCCTGGGGGACGAGCGCGCAGAAGGAACGCTATCTGCCGCTGCTGACGAGCGGCAGTCATCTCGGCTCGCTGGCGCTGACCGAACCGGGCGCGGGGTCAGACCTGGCGGGCGGCATAAGAACCAGCGCCGTGAAAGAAGGCGATAGCTGGATCATTGACGGCAGCAAAGCCTGGATCACCAACCCGAAATATGCGCCGGTCATCATCACGCTGGCGCGCACCGACGCGCAGGCGGGGACGCGCGGCTTCAGTATGCTGCTGGTCGAACCGCAGACGAACGGCCTGACCATTCATCCGCCGGAGAAAAAAATGGGGCTGAAAGGCTCGCCCACGCAAATGCTGAGTTATGACGAGGTGCGCGTGCCGCTGGATGCCCTGCTGGGGGAAGAAGGGCGCGGCTTTCACCAGACCATGCAGACGCTCGATGGCGGGCGCATCAGCATCGGAGCATTAAGCGTCGGGCTGGCCCAGGCGGCCTTTGAAGCTGCCGTTGTTTACGCCAGACAGCGCCGCGCCTTTGGCAAAGCCATCGCGGAACATCAGGCTATCCAGTGGATGATCGCGGACGCGGCGCTGGAAATCGAAGCGGCGCGCTTGATGGTTTACCGGGCGGCCTGGTTAAAAGATCAGGGGCAGGACTTCTCGAAAGCGGCGGCAATGGCGAAACTGATGGCGAGCGAAGTGGCCGAAAAAGTGGCCCGCAGCGCCATCCAGATACACGGCAGCTACGGTTACAGCCGCGAATTCCCGGTCGAGCGTATTTACCGCGACCAGCGGTTGATGACGATTGGCGAAGGCACCAGCGAGATTCAACGGCTGGTGATCGCGCGGCACGTCCTGCAGGAATTCTGACCACCGGCGGCAGGGGCGCGCCCATCTGCGCGCCCAGAACATCCTGACCCCTCCACGCCGGAAAATGCGTTGTTTCTAAGGTCATGCTTATCCTGTCTCAAGCGATTCTTTATACCGGCGCGCCATGCTGACCGTTGTGTCGGGGGCGCACAGCTTCTATAATAGAACGTCTGTACAAGCCCCCTTTTCGCCGGTAGGGTGTCAGGCAGGTGATATGACTCAGGATAAGATCATCGTTCGCGGCGCGCGCGAACATAATCTCAAAAATATTGATGTAGAAATCCCTCGCAATAAACTTGTCGTCATCACCGGTCTATCGGGTTCGGGAAAATCATCCTTAGCGTTTGATACAATTTTTGCGGAAGGCCAGCGGCGCTACGTCGAAAGCCTGAGCGCCTACGCCCGGCAGTTCCTCGGCCAGATGGAGAAGCCGGACGTAGACCAGATCGAAGGACTTAGCCCTGCTGTTTCGATTGACCAGAAAGGCGTCAGCCACAACCCCCGCTCGACGGTGGGGACGGTGACGGAAATTTACGACTACCTGCGCCTGCTGTACGCCCGCATCGGCGTTCCACACTGTCCTGTCTGTGGCGAAGAAGTAGTCGCCCAGAGCGCGCAGCAGATCGTGGACGCGGTACAGGCCATGCCGGACGGGGCGCGAATTCAAATCCTGGCCCCGGTCATCAAGGGGCGCAAGGGGCATCACGAGCGCGTTTTTGAGGACATCCGCAAGGCCGGTTTCACCCGCGCCCGTGTGGATGGCGAGGTGCGCGACCTGAGCGAGGACATCAGCCTTGACCGTTACGGCATTCACAATATCGAGGTCGTGATTGACCGGCTCATCATCCGGCGGCACGAGTCCGAGGACGAAGCCCGCAGCGCCGAAAGCCGCCTGACCGAAGCCATCGAAACGGCGCTGGAGATCGGTGAAGGCGTGGTTATCATCAACGACCTGAGTGAGAATCCACCGCGCGACATCCTGTTCAGCGAGCAGTTGGCCTGCGTGCATGGACATGGCAGCATCCCAGAAATCGAGCCGCGCACCTTCAGTTTTAACACGCCGAAGGGCGCCTGCCCGGACTGCCAGGGGCTTGGCTTCCGGCTGGAACTCGACCCCGACCTGCTGGTGCCGAACCCTGATCTGAGCCTGGCGCAGGGCGCGGTGGATAACAACGGCTGGAACTTTGAAGACCCCGGCAGTTGGGGGCGCAACATCATCGAAGCAGTAGCGCACCACTATCGTTTTACGATGAACACACCCTGGCGCGACCTGACGCCGGAGCAGCGCAGCGTCATCCTGTATGGCACGAAGGGCCACAAAGTCCGCGTCTATTACACCAACTCGCGCGGCGACCGGCGGGAATATATGACCGCCTTCGAGGGCGTGATTAATAACCTCGCCCGCCGCTACCGCGAAACCGATTCGGAATACATCCGCGAGAAGATCGAAACGTTCATGTCGAAAACCCCCTGTAACACCTGCGGGGGCAAACGCCTGCGCCCGGAGGCACTGGCCGTCACCGTCGCCGGGCAGAACATTTACGATATAACGCTCAAGCCGGTTTCTGAACTGCTGAACTGGGTCAAGGCGCTGCGGGGTAACGGCAAAGCGCCCCTGCTCAACGCGCGCGAGCGCGAAATCGCCCACCAGATTTTGAAGGAAATCGAAGCGCGCGTGGGCTTCCTGAACAATGTCGGCCTCAATTACCTCACGCTCTCGCGCGCTGCCGGGTCGCTCAGCGGCGGCGAGGCACAGCGCATCCGGCTGGCGACACAGATCGGCAGCCAGCTTACCGGCGTGCTGTACGTGCTGGACGAACCCTCGATTGGGCTGCACCAGCGCGACAACGCCAAACTGATTCACACGCTGATGGAAATGCGCGACCTGGGTAATACCATGCTGGTGGTAGAACACGACGAGGAAACCATGCGCAGCGCCGACTGGATCATTGACCTCGGCCCCGGCGCGGGCGAATATGGCGGGCGCATCGTGGCCGAAGGCACGCCGGAACAGGTGATGCAGATCGAGGAGAGCCTGACCGGCGCGTATCTGTCCGGGCGGCTGGTGATTGACGTACCGGAACAGCGGCGGCCCGGCAGCGGCCAGTGGATTACCGTTCACGGCGCGCGGGAGAACAATCTCAAGAACATTGATGTGAGCATCCCACTCGGCAGGTTGGTCTGCATCACGGGGGTCAGCGGCAGCGGCAAAAGCTCGCTGATGGTGGACATCCTGTATGCGCGGCTGGCGCAGCTTATCAACGGCAGCAAGAATCGCCCCGGCGACCATGACACCATCGAAGGCGTCGAGCATATAGACAAAATCATCAACATTGACCAGAGTCCCATCGGGCGAACGCCGCGCAGCAACCCCGGCACCTATACCAAGATGTTCGACCCCATCCGGTCGCTGTTCGCCGAGCTGCCGGAAAGCAAGATTCGCGGCTACACCGCCGGGCGCTTCAGCTTCAACGTCAAGGGCGGGCGCTGCGAAAACTGCCAGGGGCAGGGCGTTTTACAGATCGAGATGCAGTTTTTGCCGGATGTATACGTCACCTGCGATGTCTGTCATGGGTCGCGCTACAACCGCGAAACGCTCCAGGTGAAGTACAAAGGCAAAAGTATCGCCGACGTGCTGGACATGACCGTGAGCGAGGCGCACGAGTTTTTCGCCAACATCCCGACCATCGCCGGCAAGCTGGAAACCCTGGAGGCGGTCGGCCTGGGGTATATTCGCGTCGGCCAGCCGGCGACTACCCTCAGCGGCGGCGAGGCGCAGCGCATCAAACTCAGCCGCGAACTGAGCAAACGCGCCACCGGGCAGACACTCTACATCCTGGACGAACCTTCGACCGGGCTGCACGCCGCCGACGTGAAGCGCCTGATCGCCGTTTTGCAGCAGCTGGTGGATAACGGCAATACTGTCCTGGTGATCGAACACAACCTCGACATCATCAAAGTGGCCGACTGGATTATTGA
>JACAES010000137.1 GCA_013388735.1 Chloroflexota bacterium
ATTGTAGGGCGGATCAGCGAAAATCAAATCCACACTTTTTTCAGGCAGTTGATTCAAAACATCTCGGCAGTCGCCTTTATAGATGTGATCTAATTGTAGTTCCAGTTTTTTTGTGTTCGAGTTTTGCATCCAGCTTGCCTTCAGGATAGATATAATCTGACTCAGAGTAATTATACACTTGTTCTAGAAAAATAAAACCCTTGCTGCGCAAGGCACTTGCGCCAATCGCAGCCCCTACAAAATAATCAGCCCCAGGCGGGTGGCCTTCACCACCGCGTCGGTGCGGCTTTGCGCGTTCAGTTTGCCCATGATGGCGTTAACGTGGAACTTGACGGTGTGGTCGGTGATGCCCAGGCGGCGAGCGATGGCCTTGTTCGGCAGCCCTTCGGCCAGCAGCTGCAGCACGTCGCGCTCACGGGCGGTCAGCGCCTCGACCGGCGGTTCGGCGGCGGGGTCGCCGGAGGGCAGCAGGGCGTCCAGCAGGCCGGGCGCGATCACCACCAGCCCGGAAGCGGTGGCAGCGATGGCGGCGGCCAGTGTGTCCGCGTCGGTATCGCCGGGTAAAAAACCGCGCACTCCGGCGGCGCGGGCGTCGGCGGCCTGGGCGGGGTCGGCCAGCAGCGCCACCACCGGCACGCCCGATTCGCGCGCGTCGGCCAGCCGCTCCGGCGCGCTCCATCCCATATCCCACACCATCACATCGGGTTGGTACAGGTCAATATCGGCGGACAGGCCGTCGCCCCCGGCAGCCATCCCGGCGATCATCAGCCCCGGCTGACCGGCCAGCAGCGAGGCCAACCCCATCCGGGCGAGCGGGTTGTCTCCAACGATGAGAACGGCGATTTCGGACATGGCGAGCTGCGTCCTGGTGGCTAAACGACGATGGCCCGATTATGCGGCAGTTTCGTTAGAATGGCGTTCGAGGCGCGGCTCACTACGCCAGGGGAAACACCAGCGTATCTTCGATGCGCGTCACCAGCCGGTAGCGGCGGGACTGCGCCGGCGTTACCACGTCGTTAATCCAGACGACCACCAGCGCCAGCAGCCACAGCGCGAAACCGAGCAGCGCCAGGTCAGGATAATGCGCCGCGTCCCACAGCAGCCACCAGAAATTGAGCCGGTAGTGAACGACCAGCAGAAAGATCGCCACCACCAGCGCGCCCTGAAGCGCCGCCAGCAGACTTTTGAGCAGCACGCCGCCGTAGTGCATGTCGAAGCGCACCTGGCCGGTGACGAGTGTCGTCGCTGTTTCCCAGCGCTTGAGATAACCCTGCACCCTGATCCTGAACAGGTTATCGCGCAGATCCAGCCGGTACGTCACCGTGTCGGCGTCCAGCGTATTCAACTGCACATCCACCGGCATATCGGCGATGGTGGACGGCAGGTCTACGAAACTGCTGCCGGTGAAGCCCGACAGCAGCCGGTAAGTCGCCGGTGTAGGACGGCTGACGCGCACGCGCTCCAGTTTTTCCAGGCGGGCACAGCTTTCTTCCAGCGGGAAGGCCGACTCCATGTCGAAGCCGGACGGCACGAACGACGGGAAAAAATACGCCCACAGGCCGACGGTCTGCCGCGCCCGGCGCTTGCGTTTGGTTTTGGCTTCGGCCATGCCGCGCCCTCCAGCACTACAGACCCCTACCTACCCATCTCGCTCATGTTACCGAATCCGAGAAGCGAACGGCAGATGGCCGTTTTTAGCCCTTCTCCCTTGAATTCGGGGGAGAAGGGTTGCGATGAGGGGGTCTGACTCGCGTTATTTCTTATTATGCGGGCGGTTCGGCTTTTTCGACCCCAATGATCGGGGGGGAAGTCAGGGCAATCGCACGAAGATACAACGTCTCAATCAGCAGGCTTTCGCCTTTGACCCCACCCCCAAACCCTCTCCCCGAATTCAAGGAGGAGGCTTAATGCAAATCTTACTCTCCCTTTCCCTGCACGCAGAGAAAGCGGAATGGGGGATAGGGGGTTAATGTGACGCGAAATTATAGTTTAATGCGATTACCCTGGGGGAAATGGCCGGGGATGGGCGGCCCGTCCGGGTTAACCGTGCGCGGCGCGGAACTGCGCCATCGTAAAGGGCTGGCCGTGTCCGGGGTAAACGGTGTGGATGTCGAAGCTGTTGAGCTTTTCGACGCTGGCGCTCATGGCCGCCGGGTCATCCACCAGCGACCAGACGGCGGGCTTGCCGGTGTTGCCCAACAGGTCACCGCAGAACAGATCGCCGCCGGCGGTCAGCAGCCCGATATTGCCCTTGCTGTGTCCCGGCAGTTCGATAACGCGGGCTTCAAACCCGTAGGCCGAAAAATCGTCGCCTTCTTTGATGTAACAATCGGGCGTGAAGCGGTCGGCTTCGGCCAGCCGGAACAGCAGACCCATCAGCGCATTGATCGGAAACCGGGGCTGCTTACGCTTCCACAGCATGTCGCCGCGTTCGACCATGCCGCTGTCGTCCGGGTGCAGGGCGATGGGCGCGACGAACTTCCGGCGCAGGTAAGCGGCGTTACCACAGTGGTCGAAATCGCCGTGCGTCAAGATGATCAGCCGGAGATTTCCGGGGCGGCAGCCGGCCTTTTCCAGCGCCGTTTCGACCGCCCGCCGCTGGCCGGACTTGGCCGTGTCTATCAGGATGAAACCGTCACCCGTATTGACCAGATAGCAGTTGACGGTGATATTCAGGATAAAAGGCGTGGTGATGGTGGTAATCTGCGGCATGTTTCCCCCTCAATCAGAACGCGTATATAACTCTGTATACGCAGAGTGAGGCCGCCGGGGTGCGCCCCCCGGCCACCGTTCTCTATCAGGCCGGGTGCAGCCGCGCCCAGCCGCCCAGGAAATACAGCCAGACCAGCACCAGCAGACTGAGCGGGATGAGCGCCAGCACCGCCCGGCTGATGAAGGTTGGCCGCCCGGCCTGAATATTGCTGTTCAGGTGGGTGGACAGGTTGACCGACAGCAGGTACATCAGCACCAGCGCCAGCGGGACGGCGAAGGCCAGGAACACGCCCGCCAGCATCCCGCCGCCCATCAGCGTGACGGTGGCGGTCACCACGCCCCCGGCCAGCCCGCCGGCCACGTTGGAGGCGAAGTGTCCGCCGAGGCTGATGCCCAGGCCGCGCGCCACAATCGCCAGCAGGCTGAGCGCGCCCCCGGCGATAAACCCCGGCGTCACCCCGGCGGCGATGGTGAACGAAATGCCTAGGATGACAAAAAACGTCAGCGCCCCGGCCATGAAGCCGACCAGTTCGCTGGCGCGCGCGCCCAGGAAGCCGGTCACCAGCCAGCACAGCACAAACACCGCCGCCAGATACAGGCCGCTGGACGACGCGCCGGGGATGCTGCCCAGGCCGTAACCCAGCAGCGGAATCAGCATCGGCAGCCAGGTCAGGCTGCTGGTTAACCACGAACCGACGATTTTCGACGCGCGTTCCCCGGCCTGGACGCGGTAATCGGCCAGGCGCGCTGGTTCCAGCAGCGTCCAGAGGAGCAGACGAAGCGGGCTGAAGGGATTCCAGGGATTGAGCATGATCTAAACTCGCTTGGTGGAAAGGCATCATTAGGGGTAAAATGTTACCAGATGCGTAATATAACAGACAACAATTGTTGAAAAACTGCGTCGAGGGGAGCGTTTTTATGACCAGTCAGCCCTATGGCACACCCGACTCGCGCCCGATCAATTATCAGGAGCGCGATGCCGAATACGTCTACCGCTTCCTGTACGCCGGCGAGTCCTGCTCGCTGGTGGGGATCGGCAGTGTAGGCAAAAGCAATCTGCTGCTCTTTTTGATGAATAACGATGAAGCCAAAAAGAAATACCTGGGCGATTACGCGCCTTTTCTCATCATGGTGCTGCTCGATCCGCATAAAATCATCCACTTGCAGCAGGCGGCGCTTGCTCAGGCCGGCACCGCCTGGCCGGGTTACGAGATCATGATTAGCCGGCTGCGCCGCGCCCTGGAAGAACTGGACGATAAAAACCTGCTGCCGCAGCAGGACGGCAATGACATCATTGAGACCATCAGCCGACTGTACCTGAACCTGTTCAGCGAAAAACCGCTGCTGGCCCAAACCGGCATCCGCCAGCTTGAGGAAGCGGTTTTCGCGGTCATGCGGCTGAGCAGCCCGCCCGGTTTTCCCTGGAAGATCGCCTTTTTGTTCGACGAGTTCGAGGGCTTTCGCGGCCTGCCGCCGGAATTTTTCGAGTCGCTGCGCGGCGTGCGGGACGAATTCAAAAACCGCGTCATGTTCGTTACCACCAGCCGCCGCCCGCTGAACGAGCTGGTGAGCGAATGGTACGAAGACGACCCGCACGGTCTGGAAATCATGGACGGTTTTCTGGAACTGTTTCGCGGCTTCACGCATTTCATCCGCCTGCTCGACCGGGACAGCGCCGAGGCGCTCATCCAGGGGCTGCAAAAGCGGTACAACATGGATCTGGAACCGGCCAACCGGCGTAATCTGCTGGACGCCACCGGACGCCACGCCGGACTGTTGCGGCGCAGCTTTTTGCCGATGTATCGTGTGTCGACCAGTGCGCTCACACTCGACCAGATTTGCGATTATCTGCTGCAGCACCGGGGCATTTTACAGGAATGCCGGACGATCCTGGACAGCCTGCCGCTGGACGAGCGCGCCTGTCTGTGGCAGATCGCGCGCGGGCAGTTCGACGCGATTGACCCGGAGGCGTGGCACAGCCTGGGCGAAAAACACCTGGTAGACCAGTCGCAGCAGGGACAGCCGTCCCTCACGCTGCCGCTGCTGCGCCGCTTCCTGATGTCCCAGCCGCGCCCGATGCGGTAGGGGGACGGCCTTCAACATGGACTCGATGGACATAGCCAATAGTGTCCATTGCGGTTTAGAATGCAGAATGTACTGTCAGGGGTGATCTGTCCGGTCGCCCCGTTTTGCGCCTCCACTTGAATTCAGAAAGTAACCGGCATGGCAAACTCCGAACTGGCCGCCAAGTTTTCCGCTCGCCTCAATATCGCGCTGCCGCCCTGGGCGATGGTGATCGCGTCCATCCTCTCGGTGCAGATCGGCGCAGCCACCGCCAAAGGGCTGTTTGAAACCGCCGGGCCGGGCGGTGTGGTTTTCCTGCGGACGCTGCTGGCGGCGCTGTTTTTCTGGGCGCTGTGGCGGCCTGCCCTGCGGCTGAACAGCCGCCGCGCGCTGGTGTCCGTTCTGCTGTACGGGCTGTCCATCGTCTCGATGATGCTGGCGTTTTATTCCTCGATTGAGCGCATTCCCCTGGGCGTGGCCGTCGCGGTTTCGTTCGTCGGGCCGCTGGCGGTGGCGGTCATCGGCTCGCGGCGGGCGCGCGAGCTGGCCTGGACGGGGCTGGCCGCCGCCGGCATCGTGCTGCTGTCGCCGCTGACCAATGCCGCGCTTGACCCGCTGGGCATGGCGCTGGCGGCAGCGGCGGGCGGATTCTGGGCGCTGTACATTTACTTCAGCCGGGACGCCGGCCGCCATGTGCCGGGTAATGCCGGGCTGGTCTTCGGCATGGCGGTCGGCGCGCTGGCCGGGCTGCCGTTCGGCGTGAACGGGGCGCCGAAGGTCTTCACCGACCCGTCGCTGATTGTGCTGGCGGGGGTAGTGGCGCTGCTGTCGTCCATCATCCCGTTCGGCCTGCAATTCCAGGCCCTCAAGAGTATGCCGCCGCGTGTGGCCGGGCTGCTGCTGAGCCTGGAGCCGGTGATCGCCCTGCTGATCGGCGCGGTCATGCTGGGCGAAACGCTCGGTCTGCGCGAGATCGCCGGCATTGCGCTGGTGACGCTGGCCGCCGCCGCGACCGCGCGGGGCACATAATGCCCGCCGATGCCCCCTGCGCCCTGGCGTGCTGCGTTCTGGCCGCCGCGTAAATGACGCTTGCAATGGCCGCCGAAAATCGGCACAATGGCGCTGCCCTGTTCCCATGCCTGCCGGTTAGTCTGGAGTCATCCTGGTGAAACGTGTATTCCTGTTTGTCGTTCTGCTGGCTTTCGGCGGGCTGTCGGCCGCTTTCGCGCTGGCGCAGGAAGCGACGCCCGTCCCGGCGGCCACCCCGCCGCCCACGCCGACGCCCGTCCCGCGTCCCATCCCGGCCAATACCCTCAGCCAGGAACGGGCGACGGTGGAGTTTTTTTTCACCAGCCTCAACCAGGGCGGCAGCGGCCTGCTGCGCGTGACCGGCGTGCAGATGGCCGGGTGCAGCGCGCGTTTTCTGAACGCCGTCGTGGACTGTTTTGAAGCGCCCGGCGACGGTTTTTTCGCTCTGCTGGCCGTCAACATGGAGCAGAACCCACGCCGCTACCCGCTGGATGTGTTCGTCTGGTATGCTGACGGCGCGCGGCAGACCATCAACGCCGAAGTCGAAGTCACCAGCGCGGGTTTCATCCAGCAGAATATTGATCTCGCGCCGGACAAGGTGTACCTGATTGACCCGGAGATCGAACGCACCGAGTTCGCCCGGTTGGAAAGCATCTTCAGCGCCATCACGCCGGAACGGTTATGGGCCGGCCAGGGGTTGCAACTGCCGATTCTCGGCTCGGAGCTGACCTCGCCCTTCGGCGCGTTCCGCACCTTCAATCAGTCCTTCCAGACGCGCCACACCGGCTGGGATATCCGCGCCACGCTGGGGCAGCCGATCATGGCAATCGGGGCGGGGCGGGTGGCTTATACCGGGTTTCTGGACATTCGCGGCAACATCGTCGCCCTCGATCATGGCTACGGCGTCTATTCGACCTATTCGCACCTGTCGCAGATTCACGTCACGCGCGGGCAGAGCATCAACCAGGGGCAGATCATCGGCACGGTGGGCAACACCGGGCGCACCAGCGGCGCGCACTTCCACTGGGAAGTGATCGTCAACGGCGAGTTTGTGGACTCGGCGCAGTTCATT
Organism: Chloroflexota bacterium; assembly: GCA_013388735.1. GTDB lineage: Bacteria > Chloroflexota > Anaerolineae > Aggregatilineales > Phototrophicaceae > CFX2. Next base: position 6,878 of record JACAES010000137.1, read on the forward strand.
CAGATGTGGCTGCCGGGGCTGGGCGCGCCTGCGTCGTGACCGGGGCGGCTGAAGGCTATCGCACGAAGATACTTCGTCTCAATAAGTGGGCTTTCGCCTTTTGACCTCACCCCCAACCCCCTCTCCATTGCATAGAGGGGAGGCTTAATGCGAGTCTTACTCCCCCTTTCCCCATTGTATGCAGAAAGGGGGACGGGGGGATAGGGGTTCGTGTGACGCGAAATTACAGTTTGATGCGATTGCCCTGGCGCCGCGAAGGCCGGTGGAACTGATGTGCGAAGCGGGGTACAATATGTCCAGGGGTAGCGAAGCCCGCCCCGCCTGAATAACTGAGGCGCGCCGCAGTGCGGATTTCATGCACATCGAATACCTGTCGCTCACCAATTTTCGGAATTACGCCCGGCTGGAGATCAGCTTCCCGGCGCAGCGCCCGGTCGTCCTGCACGGCGCGAATGCCCAGGGCAAAACCAGCCTGCTGGAAGCCATCTATTACCTCGCCACTTCGCGCTCACCTTATACCACCACCGACCGCCAGCTCATCCACTGGCGCGCCGAAGATGACCCGATCCCCTTCGCGCGCATTTCGGCGGAAGTCACCACCGGGCGCGGCACACTCGACCGCATAGATATGACGCTGGTGCTGGAACGCACCGAAGGCGGCAGCCCGCGTTTCAAAAAAAGCATCAAACTCAACGGCGCGGACAAACGGGTGATGGATATGGTCGGCCTGCTGGCAGTGGTGCTGTTCCTGCCGCAGGATTTGTCGCTGGTGGAAGGCCCGCCCGCCGACCGGCGGCGCTTCATGGACAATACGCTGGCGCAGGTGGAAAAAGATTACCTGCGCGCCCAGCACATTTACGACAAAGTGCTGCCGCAGCGCAACGCCCTGCTGCGGCGCATCGCCGACAAACAGGCGTCACCGGGCGAACTGGCCTACTGGGACGAGCAGATCGTCCAGGCCGGCAGCATCTTGATCGCCGGGCGGCAGCGATTTTTGCGCGAACTGGAAGCCAGCGCCCAGGCGGCACACCTCGACCTGACCGGGCGGCGCGAGACGCTGACGCTGCACTACCAGCCCAGTTTTACGCCCACCGCCGAGGGCGACGGCCAGCTCTCGTTCGAGGCGCTGGGGCTGGATTTACACCGCGAACTGACGCCGGAGCAGATCGCGCCGCAGTTCGCCGACCGGTTGAAGGCATCCCAGGCCGACTCCATCCGCCGGGGCGTCACACTGGCCGGCCCGCACCGGGACGAACTGCGCCTGTTTGTTAACGATCATGATCTGGGGCTGTACGGCAGCCGGGGACAGGCGCGCACCGCTGTGATGGCACTCAAGCTGGCGGAACTGGCCTGGATGAAAGCGCGCATCGGCGAATGGCCGGTGCTGCTGCTGGACGAGGTGATCGCCGAACTGGACGGCCGGCGCCGCGCTTACCTGCTGGAACGGCTGACGGGCGCGACCCAAATTCTGCTGACGACCGCCGAAATGGAAATTTTCCCGCAGGACTTTTTAAACCGCGCCACCATCTGGCAGGTAGACGGCGGGCAGATCACGACCGGCGGGTAAAAACCGCGAGACGGCAGGAAATTCACCCGGCAGGGGGCGCGCCGCCTGCGCGCCTGCGCCGCAGCAGCCCCAGCGCGGCGGCTGCCAGAACCAGCCCGCCGATTCCCCACCATACCCACGCCAGATCGTTTTCCAGCGGCGGCGGGGTAGGCCGGTCGGTCGGGTCGAAGGTCATGAGTCCGAAGCGGTCTTTCTGCGCAAGGAACGATTCACGGGTGAGCGATGTCCCGGTCAGCCGCATGACGACCTGCATGAAGGGGCTGCTTTCGGCGAAATCCCAGGCTTCGGCGTATTCGGCGTCTTCGGTCAGGCGGCGGGCATACACCCGCTCGGTGCCGGAGGCCGTCTGAATGGTGATGTAAGGATTGGCCTGGATATTTTTATACCAGTCTGAATCCTGCCAGCCGATCATCACGTATTTGCGGCCATTATATTGGTGGAACTCGATAGCCGTGCGGCGCGGCAGGCCGCTTTTGCGCCCGGTGGTGGTCATCACCATGAACATCTGGCCGACGAGCGGGCCAAGTCCCATCCGGTAGAACAGGATGGGCAGCTTGAACAGATACTTCATCAGCGCGCCGGAAGGGTATGGGATGCGTTCGGTGATGAATTTTTCGCTCATCTTTCCTCCTGGACATGCTCTGTGAGCGGCACAAAACGGGGCGAGCCAGCGGCCCGCCCCGAAACGCGATCTACAGATAGTCGGCGTGAATGATGCGGACGTGCCGCCCTGGTTCTTCGCCGTAGCTCTGCGAACCCAGGTCGGCTTCCCGCGCCAGTTCATGCTGCAAACGGCGGATGTGAGGAGCCTGAGGCGAAAGGTCAATGTACTGCGCCCCGGCGCGGACGCGGGCAATCGCCACTCGCGCTTCTTCAATGGCCTGGCTGGCCGGGTCGCGGTAGTCGGCGTCCAGTTGGAATACGTCCATCAGGAACGATTCCATCTGGGAGATGGTGTTGGCGCGCAGCACATAGATCGGCATTCCACGCCGTTCGGCATCCACGATCAGACGCGGGCGGCGGCGGTAGTAATTCTTCAGCGTCACAATCGCGTCCGCCTGGCCGAAATCATCCACCAGGTTAACCGGCACACGCAGCCGCCGCGCCGACTGCTGCAAGCGGTTGCGCGCCACGCCGTAGGCATACAGCCGCAGCGGTTCGCCCCGCACGCCGCCGGCGGCCTCGCGGGCGGGCGCGGCCATCGTCATCGTATCGGTGACGGCTTTACCGCCCCGGCGGTTGGACGCGCCGTTTCGACCGCCGTTACGGTCGGCCAGGGCTTTTAGCTCCGGCTGGCCGGATTCGATTTCGATTTCCCCCTCCGCGTTGCGAGAGCGAATTTCCACCGGAATCGGGCGACCGCGCAGCATCGAGTCCACCGAAGCGGCCACGTCCTCGTGAATCACCAGCCGGTCGCGGGTCTGGATTTCGATCAGCACGTCGAAGGTCGGCGGGGAGCGGCGCTCCAGGACGGTCTTCTGCGTCCCCCGGCGGCGGGCTTCCTCGTCCGAAAGCGTGACCGACTCGATGCCGCCAACCAGATCGGACAGGGTGGGGTTGAGCAGCAGATTTTCCAGCGAATTGCCGTGCGCGGTGCCGATCAGCTGCACGCCGCGCTCGGCGATGGTGCGGGCGGCCATCGCTTCCAGTTCGCGCCCGATCTCGTCAATAACGATGACTTCCGGGTTGTGGTTTTCGACCGCCTCGATCATCACTTCATGCTGGCGGTCGGGGCGCGAAACCTGCATCCGGCGCGCCCTGCCGACGGCGGGATGCGGCACGTCACCGTCGCCGCCGATCTCGTTGGAGGTATCCACGATAACCACGCGGCGGCTGTCGGCCAGCACGCGGGCGGCTTCGCGCAGCATGGTGGTTTTGCCCACGCCGGGCGGCCCCATCATCAGGATGCTCTGGCCGCTTTCGATCAAATCCTGAAGGATGTCAATCGTGCCGTAGACGGCGCGCCCCACGCGGCAGGTCAGCCCGACCACATCATCACGCCGGTTGCGAATGGCCGAAATGCGGTGCAGCGTGCGTTCCAGCCCGGCGCGGTTATCGGCATCGAACGCGCCGATATTGGAGACAATTGCATCAATATCGGCGCGGGTGACTTCTTCGTCCATAAGCTGGATTTCCCGCTCAAAGAAGCGGGCGGTAGGCACACGTCCCAGATCAAGCACGATCTCAAGCAGATCGTCCGTATTGCCGATGGTGTCCAGGGCCTGGCTCAAGCGAGCCGGTAAGACTCGTTTGAGTTCGAGGATATTGTCTGTTATACGTCGTTCCATAAAGGCGATAAAAAACTCCTTATCCGAGCCGGTTACGAGTCGATAATGCCGCTGGTGGGCGGCTTGACCGGGCTGGGTGTCACAGCCTCCAGTTTGTGGTGCAGCGGCGCGAAAGCCGTCGCGCGTACACCAGCAGTAATATGTTTAACCATCACGGCCTGCCGCGCGCGCAGTTCAAAACCCATATCCAGCAGCACGCTGTCCAGCCAATCCTGGTAGCGGCGCACGCGCACGTACACCGGCAGTCGGTCGCGCTCCACACGGGCGACGGCTGCCGCGATGATCGCCGGCGCTTCGTTAAATACATCCGGGTGCAGGTGGGGCATCAGGTAAAGGCCGGATTTTCCTTCCGCCACCGCGATATACCCTGCGATCCGATCATGCGCCCGGTAGATCAGCCCATGCCCATCACCGGGTAAATCCGGGATCTGCTGCACCAGACGCGGCACGATGTTGCTGTGAAGCATCTGGATTTCCGGCAGATCGGCATCGGTCGCTTCCAGCAGTTCCGCCGCCGGCTGCACGGCACAGCCCGCGTCGGGGATATACTGCCAAATTTCCTGGCGCGCATAAATCGAATAACTGGCCGTCCGTATCGTCCTGAACAGCGGCAGGTCTTCGTCTACCTCGGCGGCCAGCAGGTGCGCGCCGCGTTTGCCGGCTTCTATCGCCATTGCATCGAGTAGGTGCAGCCAGGCTGTGTCGTCCTCGTCATCCGGCGCGGGGGCGACGTAAGCCACATGCGCGCAGTGTCCTTCCGGCTTCAGGCGGAACTGCCCTACCACCTGCTGCTTGCCGGAACGGGTGATGAGCGTATGCACGCCGCGATAGGGCAGCAGCAGATTAAACAGCATTCCGCCATGATTGGGCATCCCGGCGTTCTGCGTAAAACACAACTCACTGTCCAGGACAGCCCCGTTTTCACTCAGGCGTTTCACCAGCGGAAGATCCACCAGTTTTATTGCGCGGGTTTCGGTCGTATCACGCACCTTCAGCCTCTTTGGGAAAACACTGCCGACCCAGCACAATACCCCCTGCGCCAGCCGGCGTTTAGGGAACTGCCTGCGGTGAGAGTGGGTGGTATGGGGCAAAAGTGGACAATAGAATTCTCCATTAACGTCTATTGTAGCAGTCTCGCTTTAATTGGCAATCCTGCTACCCTGGGTTTTTTGACCGGTTCCTCTTAGCGTACACCTTCCTGATGAGAATCTGATGAATAGTATAAACGCCCTTAATCAAGTTATAAAGGGTTAGAAGGGTTCTCGGCGGGCCACATATACGGATAAAGGTGCGGTATTGACCGGCACACCTTTCAACCCTGCTGCGGCTGTATGGCCGCCAGATGCTCATCTATTTTTCGAATCTGGTGGTCAGCGCCCAGCGCCTCGAAGATGCCCCGCGCAGCCCGCAAATAGGCGACTGCCTGCGCCGGCTGACCGAGGGCCAGATAATCCAGCCCCAGGTCGAACAGCATGTAACCCTCGCCGCGTTTGTCGTCCATCTGGCGGCAAACGTCCAGGGCTTCTTCGTGGTGAGCGACCGCCGCTTCAAGCTGCCCCTGGTCGCGGCAGGTGTCGCCCAACCGCCCCAGGTTGATGGCTTCGCCGCGTTTGTCGCCGGTTTCGCGGGCGATGGCTAAAGCGCGTTCCAGGTGATCTATCGCCGGCATGTACTGGCGCTGCTCGCGGTAAGCGTCGCCCAGCCGCCCCAGGTTGATGCCTTCGCCGCGCCTGTCGCCGGCGTCCTGGGCGATTTTGAGCGCCTGCCGGTAAAACACCGCCGCCTCGTCCAGCCGCCCTACGTCGCGCAGCGTGTCGCCCAGGTTGCCCAGGTTGATGCCCTCGCCGCGCACGTCGCCGCGTTTGCGCGCCGTCATCAGGGCCTGTTCCAGATACGCGCGCGCCTGTTGGGTCTGGCCGACCTGCCGGTAAGCGATGCCCAGGTTCGCCAGGTTGATGCTCTCGGCGCGTTCGTCGCCCACCTGTCGGGCGATGGCTAAGGCCTGCTGTAAATGGTCAATGGCCTGCTTTCCCTGCCCCAGCAGCCGGTAAGCGATGCCCAGCCGCCCCAGGGCGAAACCTTCGCCGGCGGTATCGTTCAGGTCACGGTGTAGCTTAAGCGCCTGGCGGTAATATTTCATGCCGGTTTTGACCTGCCCCATATCCCGGTAAGCGCTGCCCAGGTGTCCCAGGTAAATCGCCTGGCGGCGCGGGTCGCCGGTTTGCTGGGCGGCGTTGACCGCCTGCGCCAGCAGCGCCGCCGCCACCCCCGCATATCCGCTCAGGTGCAGGAAGCCCTCGCGGCCATCCGGGTCGCGGTACAGCCGGTCGGCGAAACGCATCACGTCGGCATAACGTTCGGCGGTCATGGCCCAGTTGACCGCCCCCAGGAAGTTATCCAGTTCGGAGCGCAGCGCCGCGAAGTGTCCGGCCTGCGGTTCGCAGTGGCGTTCCAGGTAGGCCAGGCAGGAATCGAGCGCGCAGCGGCGCTGTTCGTCGCTGGCCTGGGCTTTGGCGTAGCTGTAGGCCAGATCGTGAATGCGGTACTCGACGGCGCGTTCGCCGGTTCCGGCGCTGCGTTCCGCCAGCCCGCGCCGCTGAAGGCGGTTGAGCGCATCCTCGACGGATTCGCCTTCGCGTTCCAGGTACAGCGCCAGCAGTTCGGGCGTCAGGCTGGAGGTAAAAAACGCGCCGAAGGCCAGGAACAAAGCGCGCGCCTCGCTGTCCAGCGTGTACAGGCTGGCCGTCAGCAGGTCTTCGACGCTGCGGCGGCCTTCATCGGCCATGCCGTCGGGGGCGGCCAGCTTGTAGGGCGCGTCCTCGAACCGTTTCAACAGTTCGCCCGGCGTCAGTTCGTCCAGCGCCATCGTCAGCCCGGCCAGCCGCACCGCAAACACATGATCGCCCAGTTTGTCGCACAGGGCGTCGGCCTGCGGGTCGTCCACGTATTCCGGCTGGCTGTAATGGCTCAGCAGCGCCAGCGCCGCCGCCCGCGTCAGGCTGCCCACGTCCACGCGCGTCAGGCCGGAATACCGCTGCCGCGACGTAACCAGGACGGGCGTGCCGCCGGGGATAGCGTTCACATTCAGCAGTTGGTTAAGCGAGCGCCCGTTCCACACATCGTCCAGCACCACCAGTCGCACGTCATTCTGCATCAGCAGCAGGCGCACGACGCGCGCTTTGGCGGACGTGCTGATCTCTTTGGCGAGTGTCTGTTCGGCGTTAAAAGGCCGCGCCAGCGCCGCCAGCAGATCGTCGCGGTCTTCTGTCCCGGCGCGCAGCCACAGCACCGGCCCCTTGCCCGCCCTGATGCGCCCCGCCGCCACTGCCGCTGCCAGCGCCGTTTTGCCTGTGCCGCCGAATCCCTGAAGCAGCACCCGTTTGCCTTTATCCAGCAGGCCGTTGATTTCGCTCACCAGATCGCCGCGCCCAACCAGCGTCTCCGGCTGCTCCGGCACGTCATCCGGCAGGGTCGCCAGGATGGCATCCAGTTCGCCGCTGCGCGCGGCGCGCCATTCCTGCCACTCCACCAGCGCCACGATCAGCTTGTGCTGAAAATCCTCGACGGTGGTGAACAGCGACCGGATCACCGACTGTTCGATTTTGGCCTTAAAGGCCTTCAGCGACGCGGCCTGATCGTGGTCGTAGGCTGCCTCCGGCCAGGTGTAGCCGGGGTCTACCAGGAAACACAGCCGCTCCAGGCCGCGCTCGCCGGCGTAATCGAACTCGATTTCGGTCACGCTTCGGTCATAGCCGGCCTCGACGTAGCCGTAACGGTGGGCGATGATGCCGACGTACAGGTCGGCGTCCCTGAGCTTGCGCTTGCTGCCCTCGGTCGCGCCGACGCCCATCGCCTCGAAGTTTTCCATCGCAATCGGCAAAAAGCCCAGGTTATGACAGGCTTCGATGGCCGCCTCGCGGTAGGGTTTTAAGTCCAGGCTGGTGCTGCTGATGAAGATGCTTTTGGTGGTGGTCATAACGGATCCCGATTATCGCCAGGGCGCGGCACGCTCCGGCGTTCTTTCTGCTATCTTACGACAGCCGGGGGGAAGGAACAAGTCAGACCTCGGTTCTACGGTGTATTGATTTTGAAGCAGCCGCCCTGCCATGTGGCAGACCGGGCAGGGGGATGGTTACAATAACCGGCAGGTTTTGAGGAAGGAACAGCATCATGGAACGCCCCACGACACCCATTTTAAACCCCTACGACGGCAGCCTGGTAGATCGCGTGCCGCAGTTCACCGAACCGGACGTGCGCGAGGCCATCAGCCGGGCGGAGCGCACCGCCAAAACAATGGCGGATATGCCGGCCTACAAACGCGCCGTAGTCCTGAACCAAGCCGCCCATCTCATTGAGGATCAGATCGAAGACCTGGCGCGGCTGATGGCACGGGAAAATGGCAAGCCGGTCAAGCTGGCGCGCGGCGAGATTACCCGCGCCGTCGAAACCTTCCAGTTCGCCGCCGACGAAGCGCGCCGTCTGCATGGCGAAACCGTGCCGATGGACGCGGCAGTGAGCGGGGTGGGCAAGTTCGGTTATTATGTGCGCGTGCCGATTGGCATCGTGGCCGCCATCACGCCCTTTAACTTCCCGCTTAATCTGGTGGCCCACAAGGTCGCCCCGGCCATCGCGGCGGGCTGCCCGGTCGTCCTCAAACCCGCGCCGGCCACCCCACTCACCGCCCTGCGCCTGTCGGACATCCTGCGCGAGGCCGGCCTGCCGGAAGGCGCGTTCGAGGTCGTCACCGGCGACGCCGACGTGGGCGCGTGGTTGATCGAAGACCCGCGTATCGCCATGATAACCTTCACCGGCAGCCCGCCGGTGGCGCGCAAAATCAGCGAAAAAGCCGGCCTGCGCCGCGTCACGTTCGAGTTGGGCGGCAACGCGGCCACCGTCATAGACGAGGACGCCAATATTGCCCACGCCGTCAACCGCACCATCATGGGCGGTTTTGCCTACAGCGGCCAGGTCTGCAACAGCGTGCAGCGCATCTACATTCACCGCCGCCGCTACGACGAGTTCTGCCGGTTGATGGTCGAGGAAACCGGCAAACTCGTGATGGGCGACCCGCTGGATGAGGCCACCGACATCGGCCCGGTGATTAACGAGGCCGCCGCCCAACGCATTGACCGCTGGATAGCGGAAGCCGTTGCTCAGGGCGCGACGGTGGCGGCGGGCGGCACGCGCGAAGGGACGTTATACCGGCCCACCATCCTGGAAAACGTGAGCGACAACATGCAGGTGATGTGCGCCGAGGTGTTCGGGCCGGTGGTGGCGCTGGTGCCGTTTGACGATTTCGACGCCGCGCTGGCCGCCGCCGACAGCTCGCCGTTCGGCCTGCAAGCCGGCGTTTATACGCGGGACATCAACAAGGCCATGCGCGCCGTCCAGCGGCTTAACGTCGGCGGCGTCATGATTAACGACGTGCCGACCTTCCGCGTGGATCAGATGCCCTACGGCGGCAACAAAGAATCCGGCATCGGGCGGGAAGGCCCGCGTTTCGCCATCGAGGAAATGACCACGCTCAAGATGGTGGTGATTAACATCGGGGTGTGAGGGAAGTTCCGAGTTGGCGAGCGCCGAGTGAAAAGCGGGCGCAGAGGTGGGGCATCCGGCGCGGCGCCGGATTTCCCCCAGTCCTTTGGGGGCAACCTTAACCGCAACTTTACCGGAATCACCGTAAAATCGGGATAACGCAAAAACGACTGTGGAGGGTTTCCCGATGATGCCTGAACACCCTGCGATCCGACTAGTGGCCGGTTTGTGGCTGCTGGCGCTGCTGGCGGCGGGCGCGGTTTCCGCCCAGAGCTACCCGGCGCGGATGGCGACCTACGTTAACGACTACGCCGGCGTGTTAAGCGACGATACCACCACCGAACTGAACCGCCTGCTGGCCGAGGCCGATGCGGGCGGCGTCGAAATGATGATCGTGACCATCCGCCGGATTGCCGATTACGCTACCGGCGACAGCACCATCGAATCGTTCGCTACCAACCTGTTTAACACCTGGGGCATCGGCGACGCGGCCACCAACCGGGGCGTGCTGCTGCTGGTGGCGGTGGACGACCGTAAGGTGCGCCTGGAACTGGGGCGCGGCTGGGATCGCGCTTATGACACGACCGCCAAAGTGGTGATTGACGAATATATCCTGCCGGCCTTCCGCCAGGGCGATTACGAACGCGGCATCCGGCAGGGCGCGCAGCAAGCGGTTAGAGTGCTGACGGGGCCGGTGCCGGAAGTGTCGCCGCTTTCTAATCCCGATCTGCTCAAGCTGCTGGCGGGCGGCGGGCTGGCCGGGCTGGGTACTGTAGGCCTGGGGGTGTGGCTGTACATGCGTTCGCGCTGCCCGCAGTGCGGCCAGCACACGCTTCAGCGCAGTTCGGTCGTGCTGTCCGCGCCAACTTATGATTCGACCGGCCAGAAAGAAGTCACGCTGCACTGTTCAAGCTGCGGCTTCCATGATGTGCGCCTGGTCACAATGGCGATGCTGACCGAATCGAGCAGCGACTCCAGCAGCGACTCC
>JACAES010000161.1 GCA_013388735.1 Chloroflexota bacterium
GACTATGACGCCATGCAACTGACGCGAGAATTTTTCGATACGCTGATCGTGGTCGTCATCCTCATCGGGCTGGCGCTGGCGGTGGTGCGGCTGTACGCCGACTTCACCCGTCCGCTGCCGCCGACGAACGAGGTAGGCGACGAACCGGACTGGGCGCGGGACGACGATACACAGCCCAACAAACCGAGCGATGAACGGTAAGGGCGCATGGGTTTGCGCTCTGCTGCCAACAGGGGAGATTTTTTCATGCTGGACATCACGATCATCCGGGAAAAGCCGGAGTGGGTAAAAGAACAGATCGCCAAACTGAACGACCCGGCAGCCGCCGAGCGTGTGGATGCCGTCCTCGAACTGGACAAACAGCGCCGCGCGCTGCTGACCGAAGCCGAGGCCATCCAGGCGGCGCGCAACCGGCTGAACAAAAGCGTTGGCGGGCTGCGCGGCAGTAAAAAACTGGACGAGGCCGCCCGCAGCCGGTTAGCCGCCGGCGCTGCCCAGGCCATCCAGGCCGGCGACTATGACACGGCGGCGCGTCTGCTGGCCGGCGATAACGCCGATACGCTGCCCGGCGAGACCGACCCCAACGCGCTTGACCGCCTGACTGACGCCCTGCGCGCGCTGGGCGACCGGGTGAACGCGCTCAACGACCAGATTCGCCAGGTGGACGCCGACCTGGAAGCGAACATGCTGTGGATACCCAACCTGCCGCACGAAAGCGTGCCGGTCTTCGACAGCGAGGAACACAATATCGCCTGGCCGCCGGAAGGCGAACAGCGCGCTTTCGACTTCGAGCCGAAGCCCCACTGGGACATCGGCCCGGCGCTGGACATCATTGATTTTGAGCGTGGCGTCAAGCTGGCCGGGTCGCGGGCCTATGTGCTGAAGGGCTGGGGCGCGCGGCTTCAGCGGGCGCTCATCAACCTGTTCCTGGACAGCGCGCGGGCGCATGGTTTTACCGAACTGTACGTGCCGTACATGGTGCGCGAGGCCATGATGGTCGGGGCCGGGCAGTTCCCCAAGTTCCGCGAGAACGTCTATCACGACGACGAGGAAGACCTGTACATGCTGCCGACTGCCGAGGTAGCCGTCACCAACCTGCACCGTGACGAAATCCTGGACGAGGCGCAGCTTCCGCTGTATTACGTGGCGCATACGCCCTGCTTCCGGCGCGAGAAGGTGAGCGCCGGGCGCGACGTGCGCGGCATCAAACGCCTGCACCAGTTCGAGAAGGTCGAACTGTACAAGTTCACGACGCCGGAAACCAGCTACGCCGAACTCGAATCGCTGGTCGAGGCGGCCAGCGATGTCGCCCGCGCGCTGAAAATTCCCTTCCGCCGTCTGGAGATCGTCACCGGCGACCTGGGCTTTAGCGCCAGCAAAAAGTACGACCTGGAGATGTGGTCGCCCGGCTGCGGCGAGTGGCTGGAAGTGTCGTCGTGCAGCAATACCGAGGCGTTCCAGGCGCGGCGGGCGAACGTGAAATATCGCCCGACGGACGGCAAAAAGGCACAGTTCGTACATACGCTCAACGGCAGCGGCCTGGCGACGCCGCGCGTCATCATCGCCATCCTGGAAAACTACCAGCAGGCCGACGGCAGCGTGATAATACCGGAGGCGCTGCGCCCGTACCTGGGCGGCGCGGACGTGATCACCAGGCCGTAAGGGAAAAGGCGTGACGCAAAGGCGCCAGGCAGCAGAGACGCGGAGAAAAATTCGCAGCTCACTTTCAACTACCCACTCGCGTGTTTCCCGGCAAGACGAACCCGGACATCCTGCCGGGTGTCTTGCCGTCCCACACCGTAACAGGGCTAAGCGCGTATTTCCGCCGCCGGCGTGAGCGCCCGCGTCGGGTCATTTTCCGGCTGCGGGACCCCGCCCGGCCACCATGTCCATTTGCCAAACAGGGTTGCCAGCGCCGGGTCGAGCATGGTGCGCACGACGAAAGCGTCCAGCAGCACGCCTACCGACACGGCAAAACCCATCTGCGCCAGGAAGGCGATCTCGCCGGTAATCATGCCGGCGAACGTCCCGGCCAGGATGACCGCCGCCGAGGTGATGATCGCGCCGGTTTTGGCGACTGCCATATGCACGCCTTCCCGCACGCCATAATGGGCCACTTCCTCTTTGATGCGCCCGAACAGGAAGATGCTGTAGTCAATACCCAGGCCGATCAGGAAACCCAGCATGAAGATCGGCAGCAGCCAGGACAGTTTTTCCACACCAAAGATCACCTGGAAAAACAGGCCGGTGATGCCCAGAGTGCAGGTGAAACTGAGCAGCACGGTAGCGATCAGATACAGAGGCGCGACGGCGCTGCGCAGCATGAGCAGCAGCACCAGGAAGATGCCGCCCATGATGAAACTGCCGGTGCGAATGATGTCCCCCTTCATCACGTTATGCAGGTCGGTCATCACCGCCGGAAAGCCGCTGACAACCGCCTCGCCTTCCGGCGTATCGTACCGCCGGAGCAGATCACGAACAGCCATGACCGCCGCCTGCCCCTGATCGCTCAGCGGGTCGTTCAGGATCACGTCAATCCGGTAGGCTGTGCCGCCTTCCGCCAGGTAGCTGTCGGCCAGCGGCCGCAGTTCCGCGAACAGGTCGCCGTCGCCCATCGGCGGCATCAGTTCGGCGCTGTCCATCTGCGCGAAACGTTCCGCCAGCCCGCGCACGGCATCCATCAGTTCGCCCTGACGCAGCGCCAGCTGCAGCAGCCCGCCGTCCACGATTGCGCGCGCCGTCGTATAATTCGGGTCGGCGGCGATTTCAGGGAAACGTTCGACCAGCAGCGCCATGTACCGCTGGATGCTGCCGACGACATCCGCCGCGCCCTGCAAGCCGGTGCTGCCGCCTTGCTCGCCCGCCAGGTTGGCGAGCGTGTTTAGCTGGCCGTCCACGCGCAGCAGATTGGCGATGCGTTCATGATGCAGGCCCAGCGGCATGTCCAGGCTGCGCAGATCGGTCACGCCCGCGACGGCGGCCAGTTCCGCCGAAAGCTGTTTGATCTCCGCCGGGACGGATGCGGCCTCGCGCCCGGTCACGATCACGTTGAGCGGGAACAGGCTGCCGCCGCCCATCTGGTCGCGCAGCAGGTCATAGGCTTTCACCGAGTCAATCGTTTTGGGCAGTTCGGAAACGAAGTCGTAGTTCAGGTCCCGCGCCAGGCCGTAGACCGAAAACGGGATCATCAGCCCTACGATCACGACGATGGTCAGCAGCGGGCGGCTGCTCACCAGCTTGGAGGTTACTTCGTAAAAACGCCCGGCGGCGCGGTGGCTGGCTTTGCCCGGCCAGAAGGCGCGCTCGCCCAGCGTCGCCAGCAGCGCCGGGGTCAGCGTCAGCCCGGCCAGCAGGCTGACGGCGATGCCGATTGCCAGCATCGGCCCGGCGCTTTTTATCATGCCGATTTCTGCGAACACCATCGCCATAAAACCGACGAACACCGTGCCGGCGCTGCTGGTGATGGTTTCGCCGACCAGCCGAACGGTGCGCCGGGTGGCGTTCTGAACGCCGATGCTGTCGGCCAGTTCCTCACGAAAGCGGCTGATGAGGAACAGGTTATAATCCGTCCCCGCGCCGTACATGACTACCACCAGCAGCGCGTTGACCTGGGCGATCACGTTCATCACGTCCAGGCGCGCCAGATGGCTGATGATGCCCACGCTGGCGATGAAAGCGATTGTGACGCTGAGGAGCGGGATGATCGGGCTGACCGGCGAACGGTAGATCAGCAGCAGCGCGACAACAACCAGCGCGAAGGTCAGCAGCAGCGTGCGATCCATCGTCGTGAAGGTGGACTCTTCGGCCTGGGCATTCAGGCCGGCCTCGCCGGTCTGGTAAGCCACGAAACCCTGCGGCGGGTTTTGCTCCAGCCAATCGTCAATCGCATGGACGGCATGGGTCGTGATGGCCGCGTCGGTCGGGGTAGTGAGGCTGGCGCTGATGAGGGCGATACGCTGATCCGGCGAAATCAGCACATCGGCCAGCAGGGGGTCGGTGGTGGGGGCGGCCACTTCGCCGATATTCTCCGGCGCGTCGTCGCTGTTGAGGTAGGCTTCTACCTGCGCGATGTAGTCCCAGATGGCCGGGTTGTGAATATCGCCACCTTCGCCGGCATCAATTAAAATCACCGTGCTGCTGGCGGAAAACTCCGCCGGGAAGGTGCGTTCAAAAACTTCCTGCGCCTGGGCGAAGGGCGCGTCTGCCGGAAGAAAATCGCGCTGATCGGTGCTGGACACTTCGTCCAGCGGCGGCGCGGTGGCGATGAGCAGGGCGGCGGCGATTATCCAGCCGATGATGATGGCGATTCGGTGGCGCGCGGCAAAGTCTCCGAGCCAGCGGAACATAACGGCCTCCTTTGGGCTAGGGATGCTGAGTGTGGTATCGTATATTGAGCAAATGCTCAAAATTGAGTGTATGCTCATTATTGAGCATTTACTCATTTTTGTCAACAGCATCCCCCGGTTATTAGGGGGTAAACGGTCGGGGCAGGTTTCTAAACCTGCCCGCACAACATGAAAGGCAGCAGAGATGGCACAGGATATGACGCGCCGGGAACGGCAGGCAGTCAAACGCAGGCGGCAAATTCTGGAAGCCGCCGCCCAGGTCTTCGCGGAAAAGGGCTATCACCGCGCAACCACCCGCGACATCGCCGAGGCCGCCGACGTGGCGGAAGGCACGATCTACAACTATTTCGCCAGCAAAGACGACCTGCTGATGGGGCTGATCGGGGAACTGGCGCAGTTAGACCGGCAGCAGGCCATGCTGGACGAGGCGCTCGATCAAGACCTGGAGACCTTCATCAAATCCTACCTGGCCTACCGGCTGGGGCATACCGGCCCGTACCAGCGGCTTTTGATGGGAATCGTGCCGGAGCTTGTCCATCACCCTGATCTGCGCGACCGTTACCGGCGGGACTTTGTTCAGCCCGCCTTAATCATGATCGAAGGCCATGTTCAGCGCCGCATCGAACGCGGCCAGATTCGGGACATTGACGGCCCGATCATTACCCGGCTATTAATGAGCATGTTGTTAGGGCTGCAACTGCTTCTTATCATCGGCGAGCCGGTCACTCAGGATGCCTGGGAACATCCCGACGCCGTGGCCGAGACCATCACCGGCCTGATTATGGACGGCGTGCGCCGCCGGTCATAGCGCCTGCCCGGCAGCCATTCGCCGAACGAAAAACATTCTGCGCCACAGACAGTGGCGTTTGTTCGATTCTCCTATATACTGATCTGAGTGTTTATAGCCATGCTACCGATTTATGAAACCGGTCACGAAAGCCGCCGACGGGGCGGCAAAAGAACGCCGGACACGTTCGGTAACTGTCGCTGTTCACGATTTATCGTAAGCGACGAAACAATGGAGGGCTGGTGATGGTTCGTTATTTTCGGGTTTTTATGCTGGCCGTCTGCGCCGTCCAGGTTTTCTTGGCGGCGGCCTTTTTTGTGCAGGCACCTTTTGCCGTCCGTCTGTGGCCGTTATCGTACACCAACCAGATGGCTTTTATCTTCATCGCTTCCATTTTTGCCGCTGCCGCCGTATCTACGTTGTGGTGCGTCGTGACGAAAGAATACGCCGCGCTGGCCGGAATCGGGCTGGATTACATCGTCATCCTCGTGCCGCTGTCCGTTCTGTTCTTTCAGATGGCGGCGCGCACACGCAGCGCCCCAGCCGCTAATTTCGCTGCGGCCTGTGTTGTAGGCGCGCTGTTCGGCCTGGGGCTTTTCCTGTGGAGCCGCCGCATCCCCGCCCGCGACCCGCGCCCCACGCCAAAATTCGTGCGCGGGGCGTTCCTGTTTTTCGTGATCGCGCTGCTTATCGTGGGCGGGCAGATGGCCTTAAAAGCACCCAACGTGCTGCCCTGGAACGTGACCACCGAAGGCGGCATCATCTACGGCTGGATGTTCCTGGGCGCGGCAGCTTATTTCGTCTACGGGCTGTTACGTCCCGGTTGGTATAACGCGGCGGGGCAGTTGGCGGGTTTCTTGGCGTATGATCTCGTCCTGATCGTGCCGTTCCTTCAGCGGCTGCCGACCATCGCGCCGGATCGCCGGTGGAGTTTAATCATCTACATCGTCGTTATCGTTCTGAGCGGCCTGCTGGCGATTTATTATCTGTTCTTCAATCCGGCAACGCGGCTGTGGCGCGCCGACCGGTTGAGTCCCGCCGCGACCTGATCGGGCGAAAGTGGGGCGCACTGCCCCACCCTACCTATCGCCCCCCGATCTCCCACAGCACGATTTCTGGCGGGCAGAGGCGAGAGTGTGCTATCATGAATCCGAAACACCGATCAGGAGCAGTTTTCATGTCGCTGCCATTCCAACCGCGCCTATTTGATGATTGGGACGAGCCGGACGATAGACCGGATGATTTAGGCCGGGCAAACCTGGGAACTTTTCAGGACAGCTTGAACGCTCCCATTCATTCCTGGTTTGTCTATCCGGCGGGGTTTTCGTACAAGGCGGTTGAGCAGGCGTTTAACTTCTATCACATAACCCCTGGTATGCGGGTTTACGATCCCTTCGCCGGCACGGGAACAACCAATGTTGTTGCCAGCCAGCGCGGAATTGATTCGTTTGGTATAGAAGCGCATCCCTTTGTTTATTTCATTGCGCGTACTAAAACATTCTGGGACTTTGATTTTGTTCAACTGCGTTCGGATATTGAACAACTTATAAAAACAATCCGGGATACCATCCGGCAGCAGGCAGACGACTCTTCATTGGAAGCCATCTACCCGGAACTGATTCATAAGTGTTACACGCGCGAAAAACTGCTGCGCTTGCATGTGTGCCGCACCGCCATCGAACAGCTCTCCCCTACGCCATTTCAGGATTTCGCCAAAGTGGGTCTCACCCACCTGCTGCGCGCTGCCGCCGACGTTACTACCGGCTGGCCGTATATCGCGCCACAGAAAGCCAAAAAAGCATCTCCGAACCACGCCGATATAACGAGTCTTTTGCGCGACCAGTTATTCCGTATGTTAACTGATCTTCAATCGGTGCGCGCCGTCACTGCTCAGACAGGTCGCGCCGTACTCATCAATGGCGATGCCCGCAAGCGACAGGAAGCAATTGAGTCGCAGTCGGTAAACCTGGCTTTTACCTCCCCCCCTTACCTCAATAATTATGATTATGCCGACCGCACCCGCCTGGAAATGTATTTTTGGGGGCGGGCTAAAACCTGGAGGGACATCACGCATCAAGTCCGAGACCGGCTGATGATGTCGGCAACCACACAAATCAATCGTTCTGATTATGATGTGGCGAAGCTGTTGAGTGAAAATCTCGTAAACAACGCGCCTTTGGTGTCTGCGGAACTCCAGCCAAAAATCCAGGCTTTGTCAAAGTTGCGTTTGCAGAAGGGCGGGAAAAAGAGCTATGACATTCTGGTAGCCGGTTACTTCAATGATATGCTGCGCGTGCTGCAAGAAACCTACCGTATCTTAGAACCCGGCGCTTCTTTTGTGATGATTCTGGGCGACTCCGCGCCGTATGGCGTTTATATTCCCACCCATACCTATCTGGGTGAAATCGCAAAAACGGTCGGTTTTGCGGACTATAAAGTAGAGCATCTCCGCAAGCGCGGCGACAAGTGGAAGGATAATCCGCAGCGGCATAAAGTGCCACTACAGGAAAGTATTCTTACGCTGCGGAAATAGACTTTTGATATTAGCCCGACGGCCAGAGTGAAGGGCCGGAGTCGTCATTGATGATGTGATCTGCGTCAAGGTTTTCGAGAAAATCAATGGCAGACTCGACCGTCTCGAAAGTATATGTATGCGTCTCGCCAAAGTTGGTTTCGATGGTGACTTCGATTGTTTACACTTTGCGCGAGGTATCGGGGCTGAGCGTGACATTCAGCGATTCACGAAGCGCAGACTCAATCGTTGAGCATAGTCTTCGGGCAATCTCGTTGTACTGATAATCGCTTAATTCAGTCCAGTTTAACCAGGCTCGCATTGCCCGGTCGCGCTCTTTCTCTTGCCAGGCAAAATCAATGCCGTAATCCGCCAGGATACGAATGATCTCGGCGAATCCGACTTCAAACAGGGTCACGTCGAAACTGTTTAACATGGCTTTGGAACTACCGCTCCAACTGCCGGCAAGAACCGCTATTGACTTACGAATCGTTGGAAATGTCCGCCGCAAGCTGTAATGGGCAGTACAAATCCAGCTGCCCTTGTCGCGGTTATGTTTTTTGTAGCGTATATATTTGGACTCAATCAGGACGAGCGGCTGCATTCGCTGGTTGGCGATCACGGCATCAACGTTAAACTGGTTGCCTGCTGCATCCTGCAAAAGCAGCTTGGTGGGCTGACCGGTTCGGGGATTAGGACGGCCTGCCGTCACATACACACAGCCATTATCTTCCGCAACAGGGCGGACAAGAAGGTTAACTTCCCTCTCGATGAGCGCCCCCAGAGCTTCGCCAAGCGTACTGCCGGGGTTGGCAACTATTTTACCCGGCTCGCTCATCGCCCCCCGATCTCCCACAACACGATTTCCGGCGGGCAGCGGAAACGCGCGCGCGGCGCGCCCAGCCCTTCCAGCCCCACGCCGCGCGCCGTGTAGAGCGTCGTCCTGCCCAGTTCGTAGCGCCCCATGATGAAGCGGTTGCCCAGGTGGCTGCTGGAAAATATCGGCCCGATCAGCGGCAGGCGTATCTGCCCACCGTGTGTGTGGCCGCACAGGTACAGGTCAATCCCGGCCTCGTTGGCTTCCGGCGCGATGTCCGGCGGGTGCATCAGCAGCAGGTGCAGGCCGTCTTTCGGCGCGGTCAGCATCATCTTACGGAGCAGCGCGCGGTCTTTGTCCATGTCGTGCGTCACCACCAGGCCGAGGATGTTCAGCGGCCCCCCCGGCGTGTTGATCGTCATCCACTGGTTGGGCAGCAGCTTCAGGTTGTCCAGGCCGCGCACGAAGTCCTGGACGCGCTCCAGCGGCTCGACCAGCGGCGTGCCGGAAACGCAGTAAACCCCCAGCGGCGCGCGCCACTGGCCGATGATCTCCCGGATAGCTTTTTCGGCTTCCGGGTCGTGGGTATTGGAGAGATTCACAAAATCGCCGGTAAACACGATGATGTCCGGCTGAAGTTCCGCGATCAGGCGGTTAAGCTGGCGCTCGCGCGGGGTGACGCGCTCCACGTGAATATCGCCCACTTGCAGCAGGCGCAGCGGCGGCACGCTGTTCTGCCAGCGAGTGGTTGTATAACGCTGGCGAGTTACGCCCAGGCGGAACGGCTCTATCCAGGTCGAATAAAACACGACGGCGGAGAGAGCAGCCAGCACCCCCCACCCCAGCCACCAGGGCGCGCGCAGCAGCGCCAGCGCGCATACCAGCAGCGCGAACAGCGCCGACAGCGCCAGCGCCGACGGTTTATCCGGGCCATAGCTGCGTCCGGTGCGCGGCAGCAGCGCCAGCAGCAGCCAGTTACCCGCTGCCGCCGCCGCATATCCGGCCACCGTCAGCGCCGCAGTATCCGGCGTATAAGCGGCAGCCACCAGCGCCACCAGCGCGCCGTTAAAAATCAACGCCAGCACAACCAGCGCGGTCGGCAGCGATTGAAGGCGGTTGGTCGCCACCAGCAGCGTATGCAGGGGCGTATGTTCCAGCGGGTCAACTTCCGACTGTTTGTTTTCGTCAGAAACCGGCATAAACGCTCTACTTGGGTTGATCGTGAATCATCGCCTGCGACAGCTCGTTGACCAGAGCGCGCAATTCACCGCGAATCGTTTGCAGAGCCTCCGGGTCATCCAGCGAGTCCACGATGCCCTCAACGATCACAGCCAGCCGGTACAGATCATGGGGCCGGGCGGCTTTGCGGTCCAGAACCCGACTCAGGGCATTGGCAATTGGATTGACCATTTCGGTGCGCTCGTCGTTCTGTTCGTTTTCGGACATGACTTCCCTCCGGCGCTTACAGACTGTCACAATGTTTACATTCCCGACTACGCTTCTCTGATTTTAGCTTACGCTTTTCCCGTTCACCAGATGGGCATTTTCCAGCGCCAGCCATACGTTAAAACAGGTGCCTTTACCCACTTCGCTTTCGACCGAAATCTGCCCCTCGTGCATCTCAACAATCTCTTTGGCAATCGTCAGTCCCAGCCCCGCGCCTTTGCCCTGCTCCCCGGCCCGGTAAAAGGGGCGGAACAGGTTAACCAGGTGTTCCGGGGCGATGCCGACGCCGGTATCCTGCACCTGTATCATAACGCGCTTGCCTGTCGGTGAAGAGTCGCTTTCAACGGTGGCCTTCAGCAGCACCGTCCCGCCATCCGGCGTGTAATTGATGGCGTTGACCACCAGATTGGTGATGACCTGGTAAATCCGCTGCGGGTCGCCCCAGATGAACAGCGGCGATTCCGGCAGCTCGCCGACCAGCCGCACGGCCTTACGCTCCGCTTCCGGCTGTTGCAGCCGCAGCACATCCAGCGCCGTCTGCCGCACGTCCATTATCTCGCGTTCCAGGGGGATAACGCCGCGCTCGAACCGCGAGATGTCCAGCAGGTCTTCGACCAGCCGGCGCATCCGGTCGGCAACTTCATCCAGCACGACCAGGTGTTCATCCAGACGTTCAGGCTGCTTGCGCAGCAGCCACAGGCGGGTCAACAGGTTGGTGATCGGCGTCCGCAGTTCATGAGAGGCATTGGCGACAAACCGCGACTGCTGTTCGTGCAGCGCCTTTTCCCGGCTGATGTCGCGCACAAAAGTGACCACGCCAACGAACACCCCCTCGGCATCGTTGACCCGCACGGTATGGACGCTGGCATCCAGCAGCGTGCCGTCCTTGCGCCGGATTTTCACCTCGCTTTCCCACCATCCCTTTTCCGCCAGCGCCATAAAAGCCTGCTGATAAAGGTTTTCGCCTTCGTCCTGGGCGATCACAAAATCCATAATCAGCCGCTCGTGCCAGTCCGCCAGTTCGTAGCCCAGAAGCCGGGTCAGCGCGCGGTTAATGTACATGGGGCGAATAGTCTGTGTTTCGTCCAGGCTGCTGCTGATGACGCCTTCGTTCATCGAGTCCAGGATGATCTGAAGCTGCGTGCGCTCGCGCTCCAGTTCGGCGGTGCGTTCCGCCACCCGCTGCGCCAGATCGTCGGCATGGTGGCGTACCGTCTCATACAGCCGGGCGTTGCGGATGGCGATGGCGACCTGTTCGGCAAACGCCGTCAGCCGTTCCGCATGATCGTCCACGAAGGTATGCGCGCGGTAGCTGTTCACATTCAGGAAGCCGATCACCTGCCCGTCCACGCGGATCGGCGCGCCGATGTACGACCCCAGCCAGTTCGTGTTAGGCAGCCTCACCCACAGCGGGTCGCTGCGGGTATCGCTGATGATGACCGGCCGGCCGGTTTCGAGCATCCGCGCCAGCGAAGGTGTATCGGCAATCACCAGCCCGGACGAATGGATAAAACCGGGCGCTTTTTCGTGTTCCCAGAACGAAACAACACGCGCCAGGCCGTTTTCGATCAGCGATACGCTGGCGGAATCGCACGGCACGATTCGCCCGATGTGGGTAAAAATCCGCCCCAGCACTTCATCAATATTCAGCGTGCTGTTGATGGCCGCTGCCGTGTCGCGCAGGGCTTCGGCCAGCAGACGCTGTTCGTGTTCGGCCAGCTGCGCTTTTTTATAATCCGTGATGTCCCGGTTGACGGTGACGTACCCGGTTGGGTAGCCATCGTGGCTGCGGATGAAGGACGTCGAGGCCAGCACGCGCACCGGGCGCCCATCGCGGCGGTAATGCTCAACCTCGCCATGCCAATCACCGTGTTCGCGCAGGGCGCGCCGCCAGGTTTCCCGCTCCGCCGGGTCGGTGTTGGCCTCGACCACCTCCGCGAAGGGTTTGCCGATGGCTTCATCGGCTATCCAGCCGTAAACCAGTTCCGCTGCGCGATTCCAGCTCTGGATGATGAAATCCATGTCCATTGCGATGATCGCGTCCGAAACATTCTCCAGCAGGTTCGCCTGATACCACAGCCGGGTATACGCCTGCGACAGTTCAAGCGTTTGTTCGCGCACCCGGCGCTCGGCCTCGGCGAAAGCCTCGCGCAGCCGGTTTTCGGCTTCTTTAAGTTCGGTGATGTCCCGCACAATGCCCACCAGACCGATGATTTTGCCCTGGCTGTCGCGGAACGGAATCTTGCTGGTCAGCCCCACGCGCTGCCGGCCTTTCGGGTCGGTGTAATGCGATTCGATGTTCAGCATGGTCTGGCCGGATTCGATGATGCTGCGCTCCTCGGTCATAAACTGCGCCGCTTCCTCCGGTGGGAAGAAATCACTGCCACCCTTACCGATCACATCGGCCAGGCTGCTAACGCCGATATGCTCGCGGTGGGCTGCGTTGTCCAGGATATAGCGGCAGTTGGTGTCCAGCACGAACACCAGATCGGGGATATTCTCGATCAGCGCGTGCAGCAGGTTGCGTTCTTCGGTCAGCGCGGCGTCGGTTTGCTCGCGTTCGGCCATCTGCCGGTGCAGGTGCGCGTTCACTTCGGACAGTTCGGCGGTGCGTTCCTGGACGTGCCGCTCCAACTGTTCCACCCGGTCACGTTCCAGCAGATTGCGATAGTGAGCCATCAGCAGAATCAGCGCCGACATCAGGACATGAAAACCCACCAGCGGCAGCAGGTTATCCGCCGCGCCGGGCGTCTGGTAAAAAAGCGGCACCAGCATCAGGCCGAGGGTCTGCAAAACGGCCACCAGCGCCGTCGTCCGCAGCGAAAGCAGGATGCTGCTCACCAGCAGCGGCACGGCGGCGTAAATCGCCACTTCGATATACTCCGGGTTGGGGTCGGTCACGGCTGCCGCCAGCACCGCCGTCGAAGCAATCATCACCGCCAGCAGCGTCGCCGTTTTATAATAGCGCGTCCGGCTTAACAGATAAACCATCACTGCTGCGCCCAGGCTGAGAGCGGCTATCATCGTGTGTGGATGTTCTGGCAGCGCGGTTGAACTGGCCGCCAGATTCGGAACCGTCACGATCACAATCGCCAGGGGTATCAGCAGCACCAGCGTGGCGGACAAAAGCTGCGCCCGCCGGCGTTCGTCGGGCTGCTTCAGTGCCGATGATGGTTCGGTCAGCCCGCGCCATATTTTGCGAGACGCAAACATTAAACTGGACATCAAGGCTGACAAAAAAAACTCCCCGTAACCCTTATCAGACGAGATGCAGAGAGATCAAGGAATGCCGGTGGGGTATTGTGACAGGCTTATGCGATTTAACAATCAAATTCCGATCATTAAAAAGCCTAAGCCCCTGCGTTTCAAACAGAAGCCGGTTTACATACCGCCATGAGATTGTTCGTTCGCCGCATCTCACGTTATTATATTACGACTTTGATAGATCAAGTCTATAGGGTGATACAATGCGTCAAATAGTTCGGAAAATCCTTGCGGCGCTCAACCCGGCGCGCGCGTTCAGCCGCCTGTGGCTGGCGGTGGATAACCGCCGGCGCGCGTTCCGCAAGATGGACTACATCCTGCTCACCTTACCGGCGGAAATGCCCGTTTTGCCGGAGCCGCGCGGCTGGCTTCAGCGGCGTGTGCTGGGCGCGCCGCCCTTCAGCCTGCTGGAGGTGGAGCGGCTGTTCCGGCGCATCGGCGACGACCCGCGTCCGAAAGCGGTTATCCTGCACCTGCGCGGGCTGAATATGTCCCTGGCCGACCTGCAAACCCTGCGCGGCAGCATCCAACGGCTGCGCGGGCGCGGCAAGCGGGTCATCTGCTACGCTCAGTTATACGATAACCGGCTGTATTACGTTGCCAGCGCCGCCGACGAAATCATCCTCCAGCCGGGCGGCGAACTGATGACGACCGGCCTGCGCGCCGAAGCGGTATTTTTAAAAGACGCGCTGGACGTGGTAGGCATCGGCCTGGACAGCGTGGCGATTTCGCCCTACAAGGGCGCGTTCGACCGCTTCACCCGCACCGAGCTGTCGCCGGAAGGCCGCGAACAGCTTGAATGGCTGCTGGATTCGCAGTACGACAGCTTCGTGCAGGGCATCGCGGAAGGGCGCGGTTTAACGCCGGAGGCCGTCCGCGCCATGATTGACGGCGCGCCCTACCTGGATGAAGAAGCCCTGGCCGCCGGTTACGTGGATGCCGTGTTAACCGAAGAAGCCCTGCGCAAGCGGCTGGACAGCCCACACGTCCTGACCGGCGATAAAGCACAGCAGACGCTTTACCGCAAAGCCCGCCCGGGCGCCGACCGCTACGTGGCGGTTTTGCGCGTCGGCGGCCTGATGATCCCCGGCGAAAGCGGCAGCCTGCCGGTGGAACTGCCGATTCCGTTCATCGGCGGGGAACGCGCCGGGGACATCACGGTGGTGCGGCAGGTGCGCGCCCTGATGAAAAACAAACGGGCCGCCGCTGTGGTGCTGCTGATAGACAGCGGCGGCGGCGCAGCCATATCCGCCGAAGCCATGACCGCCGCCCTGGCCGAACTGGCGGCAGATCGCCCGCTGGTGGCCTGCATGAACGGCGTGGCTGCTTCCGGCGGTTATATGATCGCCGCGCCTGCCGGCTGGATTTTCGCCCAACCGGCCACCATCACCGGCTCTATCGGCGTCATCAGCGCCAAAGCCGTCACCAATGGCCTGTGGGAGCGGCTGCATATCCACCGCTACGAGTTCACGCGCGGGGCCAACGCGGCGATTTTCAGCGATTTCGCGCCCTACACCGAAGCCCAGCGCGAACGTGTGTTGCAGGGCGTGCGTCACAACTACCGCCAGTTCGTGGCACATGTTGCTGCCGGACGCGGTTTGACACCGGAAGCGGTGGACGCGGTCGGCGGCGGGCGCGTGTGGACGGGCGCGCAGGCATTGGAGCGCGGCCTGGTGGACGAACTGGGCGATATTCACGCGGCCATCGCCAAAGCCCGCGCGCTGGCGAACCTGCCGGACGATGCGCCGGTGTGCCTGGTGCGCGGCAAAACCGAACCGCTGCCGCCTCAGATCGCGGCCAGCCCCGCCGCCACCCTGGACGATCTGCTGAAAACGTTCGCGGTCATCGGCAGCGGCCAACCGCTGGCGCTGCTGCCGTTCGAGTGGCGAGAAGAGGGCCGCCGCGCGGTATAATCAAACAAAATTTTGCGGGGCGCAAGGCCTTACGCCCCTACTCATAACTCGGCGCTCAGAACTCGGAACTCAAAAATATGACTTACGATCTCGTCATCCAGAACGGCACGATCATCACCGCCGAGGCGACCTATCAGGCCGACATCGGCATCCGGGGCGAACGCATCGCCGCGATCGGCGAAGGGCTGTCCGGCGCGCGGGTGATAGACGCGGCGGGCAGGCTGGTCACGCCCGGCGCAGTGGACGTTCATGTGCATCTGTCGCTGAACCTGGGCGGCGGCCTGGTTTCGTCCGACGACTGGTTCACCGGCACGCGGGCGGCAGCCTTCGGCGGCACGACCACGATCATAGACTTCGTGCATCCCGAAGCGGACGAAACGCTGATGCAGGCCTACGAACAGCGCCGCGCCGAGGCCGACCCGCAGACGGTGATTGACTATGCCCTGCACATGGCGCTCGGCCCGGCGCAGATTCCGCAGCTCGGCCTGCTGCCGGCGGTGCAGAAGGCCGCCGGCATCACCACCTACAAGCTGTATATGGCTTACGGCTACTGCCTGAAGGATGGCGAACTGCTGCAAGCCCTGGAAGCCATCCGCGATGTGGGCGGCCTGCCGGTCGTCCATGCCGAAAACTGGGATGTCATCACCACGCTGGTGAACCGCCGCCGCGAGGCCGGGTTAACCGAACCGCGCTGGTTTCCGCGCTGCCGCCCTGCCTTGCTGGAAGGCGAAGCCGCCGAGCGCCTGATAACCCTGGCCGAATGGGTCGGGCTGCCGGTGCATATCTTTCACATCGGCTGCCGGGAAGTGGTGGAGCGGGTGGCGGCGGCGCGGGCGCGCGGGCTGCCGGTTTACGGCGAAACCTGCCCGCAGTATTTGCTGCTGACCGAAGCCGCCTACGAGACGCCCGGCATCCAGGGGGCGCTGCCGGTGTGCGCGCCGCCGCTGCGAACCGAGGCCGATCAGCAGGTGTTGTGGAAGGCGCTGGCGAACGACCATCTGCAGCTGGTGACGACCGATCACTGCCCGTTCACAATGGCGCAGAAAGCGCGCGGCCTGGACGACTTCAGCCGCATCCCCGGCGGCGTGCCTTCGATTGAAGCGCGTTTCGCCCTGCTGTACACCTTCGGCGTGCGCGCCGGCCATTTCAGCCCGGAACGCTGGGTGGACATCTGCTGCACGACCCCGGCGCGGCTGCATCACCTGTCGCGCAAGGGGCAGATCGCCGTCGGCTTCGATGCCGATCTGGTCATTTTTGACCCGGAAAAACCGGCGCGGCTCTCGACGGACTGGCTGCACGAAAACGTGGACTGGACACCTTACGACGGCCTTGATCTGCGCGGCTGGCCGGTTGTGACCCTCCAGCGCGGCGCGGTGCTGGCGCAGGACGGCCAGTTTTACGGGCAGGCCGGGCAGGGGCGCTATCTGGCGCGGTCGGTGTAAAGGGGGGAAATATTCAATAGGCGACCACGCCGGGCCGCCCCTACACGTTTCCCGCCGCTTCGCCCCTTTGCGCCTTTGCGTTAGGCCTTTTTTGTGCGCGTGGCCGCCCCTATGCCCTTAACTTTGCAGACAGTTCGCGCTCGCAGGCTTTGACGATTCGCTGCTGGACTTTTGCCACCTCGGTATCGGTCAGCGTGCGGTCGAGGGCCTGATAGGTCAGGCTGTAGGCCAGGCTTTTGTGTCCCGCCGGGATAGGGTCGCCCTGGTACACGTCGAACAGCCGGACGCCCCGCAGCAGGTCGCCGCCCGCCTTCCAGATGGCGGCCTCGACGGCGGCGGCGGGCGTTTCCTCACCGACCACCAGGGCGATGTCCTGCAAAACCGGCGGCGTGGTCGGCAGGGCGGTGGTTTTGTGCAGGTCTTCCACCTGGTCAAGCAGCGCCTCCAGGTCGAATTCCGCCACCAAGACGGGCGTCTCCGGCAGGTCGAAGGCGCGCGCCACCAGCGGGTGCAGTTCGCCGAACGCGCCGATGGGCGTGCCGTTGATGCTGAGCGAGGCCGAGCGCCCCGGATGCAGGCTGGGATGTTCGGCGCGGTCGTAAACCGCCCCGGTGATGTGCAGGCCGTTCAGCAGCCCTTCCACCACGCCCTTGAGGTCGAAGAAGTCCATGTTAGCGGCGGCTTCGTCGTGCTGCCAGGATTCAACGCGGCGCGGGCCGGTCAGCAGAATGCCCAGGCGGCGCGGTTCGTCCGGCAGGGATTGGCCGTCCGACTTGAGGTAAACACTGCCGATCTCAAACACCTGCTGGCGGGCAGTATAACGGGCATTGCTGCGGGCGTTTTCCAGCAGGTTCAGCAGCAGGGTATGGCGCAGGGCGGTTTTGTCCGCCGCCAGCGGATTCGCCAGTTCCACGTAACCGGCCTGGACGAGCGGGCCGTTCCCGGCAGGGACAAGCAGCGCCTCGCGTTCCGGCGCGATCAGGCGGTGGCTGATCTGTTCGCGCAGGCCGAGCGCCACCAGCACATCGCGGGTGCGTTCTTCCCGCACCAGGGCGACGTTCGTCCACTGCGGCGGCATTTCGTCGGCGATCAGCGTGTCCGGGATGCGGTCGTAGCCGTAGATGCGGGCGATTTCTTCGATCAGGTCGGCCTGCCCGATGATATTGTCGCCGATGTCCAGGCGGTGATCCGGCGTAGTGACGCGCAGCGTATCACCGTTGATTTGCACCTCGAACTGCAAACCGCGCAGGATGTCCGCCGCCAGTTCCGCCGTGAAGTCCAGGCCGAGCAGCCGCCGGATTTCGCGCACCGGCAGATCAACCACAACGGTCGGCGCGGGCAGCGGATAGGCGTCCAGGATGCCCTGGGCGACCGTGCCGCCCGCCGACCGGCGCATCAGTTCGATGCCGCGCCGCAGGCCGCGTTCGGCCTGGCCGGGATGCACGCCCCGGCTGAAACGCAGGCCGGCGTCGGTCTGCACCTTCTGTGACTGCATGGTGCGGCGGATATTGATGAAGTTCCAGTTGGCCGCCTCCAGCAGCACATTGCGGGTGTCGTCGCCGATTTCGGTTTCTGCGCCGCCGATGATGCCGCCCAGGCTGAGGACGCCGGCTGTGTCGCAAACCAGGATGTTGTGCGGCTCAAGCTGGCGGGTTCTTTCATCCAGCGTGTTTAACGTTTCGCCGGGTTCGGGCAGGCGCGTGATGATGGTCGGCGGTTTGCCCCCGGCGCGCGCCACCAGCTTGTCGTAGTCGAAAGCGTGGAGCGGCTGGCCGATTTCAAACGTGATGTAGTTGGTCACATCCACGATGTTGTTAATCGGACGCTGGCCGACCAGCATCAGCCGCCACTGCATCCATTCCGGCGCGGGGCGAATCTGCATATCCCGCAGCAGCGCCAGGGTGAAACGCGGGTTCAGTTCCGGGTCGCGGATTTCGATGAACACCTGGCCTTCGATGGGCGCGCCTTCCATCAGCACGTCGTAGGACGGTGGGCGCAGCGGCTGGCCGAGCAGGGCGGCCACTTCCCGCGCCACGCCGTAAATGCTGTAGGCGCGCGCCAGGTTGGGCGTCAGCCCCACTTCCAGGATGATGTCACCCAGCACGTCCTGGAGGGGGGTGCCGGGCGCGGCGGGCTGGCCGGTGATCTGGTTACACGGCTGGTCGAAAAAAACGATCACACCTTCATGCGAGTCCGACAGGCCGAGTTCTTTTTCGGAACAGACCATGCTGCGGTTGGGGATGCCGCGCAGGGGTTTTTCCTTCAGAATCATACGTTTGGGTTCGTCGCTGTGGCCGTCCCACACTTCCGCGCCTTCCGCCGCCCAGGCCGTCCAGAGCGGCTGTTCCAGCGGCCCCTGGCCTTTAAAGTCGAACAGGTTGGGCGCGCCGGTGACGCACTGCTCCAGTTCTGCCCCGCCGTAGTCCACCATCGCCAGCACCAGCCGGTCGGCGTTGGGGTGCGGCTTCACTTCGCGGATGGCCGCCAGCAGGATTTTTTCCCGATCCCACACCAGATGGCGCGATTCCGGCCAGCGGACGCCCTCGATGTGGCGCTGCGGCACGCCCAGGTATTCGATGCTGCCGACTTCCAGCCCGGCCAGGGTCAGGCGTTCGGCCAGCAGTTCGACCGGGATGGTGATGTCTACGTAGTCTTTCAGCCAGGATACAGGTACTCGCATAGTGGATAGTCCTCAGTCGCTAAAAGTCAGTTATCAGTTACCGGTTGTCAGTCGGGGAAGTCCTCGATTTCCTGCTGCAATTCCCTCATATTCAGCCGGTCAGGCAGGGGCGGCCAGGCAGAGCCGCCCCTGCGGTTCTGCATTTATCAGGCCCCGCCCAGCCGCAGCGTGCCGAAGATCACCGAAGCGACCAGCAGCGCCAGGACGGTATTAAACACGGTCGCGCCCAGGTAAACCAGGATGGGCCGCCAGCCCATCTCCCGCAGCGCGCCCGGCGCGAAGTCCAGGCCGATGCAGATGAAGGCCAGCGCGAAAGCCCATTCGTAGGCGCGGTTCATCTCTTTGACCAGCTCCGGCGTGAACGCGCCCGCCGAAGCCAGCGCCGACACCAGCACGAAGCCGATGACGAACTTGGGGAACCGCTGCCAGATTATGGCCGGGCTGGGGCGCTGATTGGGGTCGCGCTCCACGCGCAGCGTGAAGTACAGCGCCAGCGCGAAGGCCACGAAACCGATCAGCACGTTCTGCGACAGTTTAACCACCGCCGCCACCTGCTGCGCCTCCGGGCTGTGCAGCGTCCCCGCGCCCACCACCGCCGCCGTCGTGTCAATGTTGCCGCCAAACCACGCCCCGGCCACCACCGGCGACAGCCCCATCGCGTCCGCCAGCGGGGGCATCAGCACCATCAGCGGCAGCGCGGTGAGGATGACCAGGGCGGTAATGTAGGTGACTTCCTCTTTTTTCGCCATCACCGACCCGGCAGCCGCGATAGCTGCCGACACGCCGCAGATCGAAACGGCAGAGGCCATCACGGCCTTGAGGGTGGGCGCAAGGTTGAAGCGCCCGGCCAGCCACCAGGTAAAAAAGAACACCGAGGCGACCATAATAAACGCCTGGATGAGGCCGCCTGCGCCGGTCGCCAGCAGGTCGCCCAGGCTGATGCGCGCGCCCAGCACGACCAGGCCGATTTTGAGATATAACTCGGTGCGGACGGCGGGGCGGATGAAGGTATATAACCCGATCAGCCGCAGCAGGCCGTTGGCGGCCAGGCCGATGATGACGGCGGTCAGCGGGAATTCAAACGGGTTGCGCGTCACACCCTGCGCCTTGAAGAAGTCGGCAATCGCCAGGTCAAGTTCGGCGACCAGGATGGTGAACACGGCCAGCAGGATGAGGCCGAACACCAACCCCGGCCACGAATGCCGCGCCGATACAGGGGCAGGAGTGGATACGGTTGCAGTCGTCATATTCGCGTCTCCTCGTGGCACTTCCCTCCGTCCCTCTCCGTATAAGGGAGGGATTGAGGCAGGGGTTTTCCCTTACCGTTTAAAAATCCCGAACAGCGGCCAGCGAATGGCGTAATCGGTCGTGTAGGTCAGGCTGACCTCGGCGTCGCAGTTGTTGGTCAGCGTCAGGTACGTGCCGCCGGGCGGCAGCGACAGTGACGAGTCAACCGCTTCGGCGATCATCTGTCCACCCTCACAGACGAACGGGTATACCTGCGCGTCCAGCAGTTGTGTCGGCGCGCCTTCAACAGCGGCTTTTTCGCCGCCGACGGTCGCGCTCACTTTCCAGCCGTCCAGCGACCTGGCCGTTTTATCAACGCTTTCGCCCGGTTTGGCCTTCAGCGTCACCGACTGCGGGCCGGGGCCGATCAACCCCAGGCCGATGATCGCCACGATCAGCAGGCCGATAAGAGTCGCCAGCCAGTCCTCCGAGAGCGAGAAACGGCGGGCCGGCACAGATTGGGTCATGTCCTTAGTCCCTCCTTGCTTGCAGGGATACGATTGATCGTGTCCACGCTTCACACTCTCATTATCCACTCATCGCCGGACGAATAACCTTGAGCATGGCATCGGCGACGGCCAGATTGCCCCAGGGCGTCAGATGATTGAAGTCAATCCACACCGGGTAAGGCTGGCCGTCCAGCACGTCCGATAGATTATACAGGTACGGCAGGCTCTCGGCGGCAGCCATCCAGCGCGGGTAAACCGCCCGGAACAGCTCCGGCAGGCCGCCCGGCATATCCCACAGGAACATCTGCTGTTCTGCATTGGCGGGTTCGCCTGCCAGCGGCAGCACCGGCTGAAGGAAAGCGTAAAAGGCGAAGCCGTATTCCCGCGCCAGCGCCGAAGCCGCCCGCAGGTTGTTCAGGTAGGTATCGGCCACGCCGTCCACAAAACCCGGCGCGAAGGGCGGCAGCGCCCAATCCGGCCCGGCCTGTGCCGCGCCCGCCAGCAGGCGGTAGATGGCCGT
The DNA here is from genome assembly GCA_013388735.1 of Chloroflexota bacterium. Lineage (GTDB taxonomy): Bacteria > Chloroflexota > Anaerolineae > Aggregatilineales > Phototrophicaceae > CFX2. Next base: position 21,464 of record JACAES010000161.1, read on the forward strand.
GTTCGTCACCAGCGCCCGCAGCGGCGAAACGCCCGCGCCGCCCGCGTTCAGCGCGTTTTCCACCGCCGGCGCGACGGCTTCTTCCGAAAAATGCGCGCCGGGGCGGCTGCTGCGGTGCGCCGCCGTCACGTCGTTGCTGCCGTCGTAGAAGATCACCACGTCCGGCACGTCGCCCGCTTGCAGCCGTTCGATCAGCCGGATGAGGCTCTGCGTGGAGTTAAAGCCCATCTCGCCGTAGCTGACCACGCAGGCATCATCCAGCCCCGCCTGGAGATAAGCCGGGATCGTCCCCCAGTCCGGCACGCCGTAGCCCCACATGGTCGAGCCGCCGAAGGCGAAAACGCGCCTGTCCTGCGCTGCGCAGTCCGACCCCGGCGTGGCGCGCCGCCCCAGTTCGTCCACGTTGATAAACTGGCCGTTGAAGGGGCGCGTCTGCCACAGCCGGTAAGGCCGGTACGCCCAGTGATCTACCGCCTGCATGTGTTCGTCCCAGTAGGCTTTCGACCAATCCTGGCCGTAATAATATTCCAGGCGCAGCATTTTGTCCTTAAACGCCTGCACCTGTTCCTCGCGCGGTATTTCGCGCCCCGCCAGCACCAGCGCCGCCGCGCCTTCAACCAGCAGCAGCAGCAGCAGCGTATTCAGCACGATGACCGCCAGCGTCCGGTAAACCGCGCCGAAGCGCCGGGCTGCCGCCGACAGCCGCATCAGAACTGCTCCAGGAAGCGCAGATCGTTCTGCCAGAAGTAGCGAATGTCGTTGATGTCGTGTTTGTTCATCGTCATGCGCTCCGGCCCCATGCCGAACGCGAAACCGCTCCACTCGGTCGGGTCATAACCGCCGTTTTGCAGCACGATTGGATGCACCATGCCCGCCCCGGCGATTTCGATCCAGCCGGCATATTTACACACGCGGCAGCCCTTGCCACCACACAGGAAACATTCCACGTCTACTTCCATGCTTGGCTCGGTAAACGGGAAGTATGAGGCGCGGTAGCGCACCGCTGCGTTTGCGCCGTACATACGCCGGGCGAAGGCGCTGATCGTGCCTTTCAGGTCGCTCATGCGGATGTTGCGCCCGATGGCTAAGCCTTCCAGCTGGTGGAACTGCATCTCGCTGCGCGCCGTCACCTGTTCGTAGCGGTAACACATGCCCGGCAGGATGACGCGGATCGGCTGTGTGCCGTTCTGCCCCAGGTCGCGCATAGCGTGAATCTGCCCCGGCGAGGTGTGCGTCCGCAAAATCACGCCCGGTGTGGTGGTGTAGAAGGTATCCCACATATCGCGCGCCGGGTGATGCGGCGGGATGTTCAGCAGCGAGAAGTTGGTTTCGTCGGTTTCCACGTCGCGGCTGCGGTAGACCTGGAAGCCCATCTCTGCCCAGATGGCGTAAAGCTGGCGCAGCGTCTGGGTGGCAGGATGCAGCCCGCCGGTAGCGGTCGTGCGCCCCGGCAGGGTCACATCCACCGCGCCTTCTTCCAGGTCGCGGGCGAGTTCCTGCTGGCGGACGAGCGTCTCGCGTTCGGCATAGGCTTCGGCCAGCGCCTCTTTGATTTCGTTGGCGCGTTTGCCGAAGGCGGCGCGTTCTTCCTTCGGTATCTGGCCGATGCTGCGCAAAATCAGCGTGACCGCGCCCTTCGCCCCCAGGTATCTGCTTTCCCAGGCGCGGACGGCCTGGCCGTCGGTGAGGCCTTCCAGTTCGGCCAGGGCTTCGGCATAGAGTGTTTCGAGTTGTTGGTGCATGTGTATAGTCCTCAGTCTATAGTCAGTAGTCGGTAGTCAGTAGTCGGTAGTGCAGTTTCAGGCCATTGAGATTGAGTCTTGTCGTTGGTAATATGGCTGTCTGTTTTTCTGAAAAACCATAACAGACCATTCCGGTTTGTCTTTCGACCACCGACTAATGACTAACGACTAACGACTAACGACATCAGGCATGAAGCTTATGAATCAGACCGGCGAGCATTCGTTGGATTTCTAACGTCTGATGGTCAAGCTCCTGGTAAATTCCTGCATCCAGATACCCCAGGTCTTTTGCCAGCAGCAGTTGATATTCAAGCTCGTTCGCTGACCCCAGCGCAATATGCAGAAAACGCACAAGCTCCCGGTCACCTCCTCGTCCTGAAACTTCCGCTATGTTTGTCGGTATCGAAGCAGCGGCGCGCCTGATCTGACTCATCAGCCCATAAAGTTCATCTTTTGGAAAAGACCCACTCGCCCGATAAACCGCCAGCGTCAGTCTGTGTGCCTTCTCCCATACCGCCAGCTTCTTATAAATCCCCCAAATCATTCAGCCCTTTTCAAACCCTGACTATGCGCTAATGACTATAGACTAACGACTAAAAACAAAAACGCCCACGTCCCATACGGTCAGGGACGAGAGCGTCATATCTCCCGCGGTACCACCCTGCTTGGCCGCGCCATAAAAAAGACACAGCCCGCTTCGTTAGCCTCCTGTCACGCCGGAGGGGGCGGGGGCAGCTACTTGGTAGTCACTAGTCATTAGCTTTTAGTCTTTAGTCATGACGGTAAACTGCACGTTGCCTATGGTTTAATGACTAAGGACTAGAGACTAACGACTATAGACTTCTGTTCACTTCCCGGCTCTGGAGCGAATTCCGCGACGGCGGCCTGCCGGGGCTTGCAGTCTGTGGCCCCTGGCTCCCTGAAGGCGCCGGTGTCGCGCACGGTCTCCTTCATCGCCTGTGAGGGATATTATGTGCCGCCGCCAAAGGGATTGTCAAGCCCTGAAACCGGCGCGCGGCGTTCTAACCCGTCGTGGCCTCAAACCGCCCGCAAAAACCATCATCTGCGCTCTTGACGCCCATAAAAAACTGTGTTATGGTATAGGCGTTGTGAAAGGGGTGTTCGATGATTCAAGTCTCTAAACTGCGTATCGAGCCTGGGTCGGTCTACTCCCGGCAGGAAGCCGCGGAGGCGCTTGGCATCAGTCTCTCGACGCTGAAGCGACTGATTAAGAAGGGACACCTCAAGGTGAGTAAACCGGACGGTATGCGGCGGGTGTTCATCACCGGGGAGAGTATCCTGGGGATGCTCGAAGATACCGTAGTGGAGCGAGGTGCCTGAAATGAGCGCGCGTCAGTTAGTCGGGCTGCCGGCCCAACCACACAATCGGTATGGCGCCGGCCCGTCCATCTGGATGGGAGGTTTCCGCCTGCCTGCTGACCGGCTTGATTCCAGCGTGTTCGGCATTGCCGAAGTCGCGCTCAGCGTATGTCAGTCTCACCGGAGGAGGGATGCGAGTCCGTAAACCGGAATTCCCTTCCGACCAGTTCCCGAACGGGGCGTGAGACTGAAGATTAAACAAAGTCCACGCCCTTTTTATTTGTCCGTCTCGGATTGAGGTGACAAAAATGGGACAAACTCACCAGCAGCCCAACGTTCACTACCTTTTGCAAGACGCCCGGTTAGAAGCGGCCCTGGCGACGATTGACGATCTGCATGATGCGGTTAGCGAAGGCAACCTGGCCGCCGTTACCGAGTTGAGCAATCGGGAGCTGATCGGCTGGCTGCATGACCTGGTTTACACCGCACAGGAGACGATTGCCGAAATTGAAAAAAGAGCAGTTTGCCCGCCGCTGCGGATGATAAAGTAAGCCAGCCGGTTTTCAACAACGGGGCGAAAAGCCGGAGGATTTTGCGTCGTGTCTGACATTCCAGACCAGAACCAACCCCGTGCGGCCTCGAACAGGCAAGGCCGCACACCCTATCAAACAGAATCGGATCGAGTGCTGAACGGCGAAACACCAGATAGTTTGCACGGTGCGGAGACAGATAACCGGCGGGACGGCGGGGAAGGCCGGTGCGCGAAAATGGGTGTTGGCTCACTTCCCCGCCATTTGTTAAAGCAGACGATTGAATTGCTAAAACACGCTTAACGATTTTGCGGTATAATGGGCGTTGTGAATTCTGGAGCAAAGGCAGCAGGTAGGTGTTCACGAGGTAACATCGGTGTCCAGCAGCGTCGCCCTGAACAGTCGGGTTCTTCTGCTGAATGGCAGCAGTTGGGAACCGCTGGCGGTGATTTCCGTTCCCCGCGCGATTAATCTTATTCTCTCCGGCAAAGCCATCGTCATCGAACAATCGGGCCAGTTCTTAAAGACTATTCGTGACCAGTTTCCCGTGCCGTCGGTCATCGCGCTGCGCACCTATGTCAACGTGCCGCGCCGTCAGGCACACTGGAGTCGCAAGGGGGTGCTGGTGCGGGATAACTACACCTGTATCTACTGCGGTGTGCAGCCTGGCACGATGGTGAAAGGCAAGGTGCTGGGCAAAAGCGATTTCACGGTGGATCATATTCTGCCGAAGTCGCGCGGCGGGCGTGACCTGTGGACGAACACGGCCTGCGCCTGTTATGCCTGCAATCATCGCAAAGGCGACCGACTGCCCAATGAGATCGGCATGAAGCTGCGCTGGGAACCCAAAACGCCGCGCACCAGCTACCTGGTGATCGCCGTCGGCACCGGCCCGGACGTGTGGCGGCGGTACATCGAATATTAAGCCCCTGTCCGAAAACAGGCCTATTGAGACCGGGTATCTTCAGGCGATTGCCCTGGGCAGCCACCCAGGGCTATGCCATCAAACTATCATTTCGTGTCACATTAACCCCTATCCCCCCTGTCTTTAAGAGTCGTGTCAAGCCCCCTCAGCCGAATTCGGAGGGGTTAACGAGTGAAAGCCCACTTATTGAGACCAGGTATCTTCAGGCGATTGCCCTGGGCGGCCACCGATCAAACGTGGATAAAGCCAGGCGCGGGTGATACAATAACCGCTCGTTTAAGGCAGCGTAACAATAAGGTACGTATTTATGACGCTCAATTTTGCCCTGATCGGCGCTGCCGGTTTTGTCGCGCCGCGCCATTTAAAAGCGATTAAAGACGTAGGCGGAGAGTTGGTCGCCGCGCTGGACACGCACGACTCGGTCGGCATCCTGGACAGCTACTTCCCCAACGCCCGCTTTTTCACCCAGTTTGAACGCTTCGAGCGCCACCTCAATAAACTGCATCTGCCGAACGCCGTCCCGGTGGATTACGTGAGCATCTGCTCGCCCAACTACCTGCACGACACGCATATCCGGCTGGCGCTGAACGTGGGGGCGCACGCCATCTGCGAGAAGCCGCTGGTCATCAACCCCTGGAATCTGGACCCGCTGCAAGACCTGGAAAGCAAAACCGGCAAACGGGTTTATACCATCCTACAGCTTCGGCTTACGCCGCTGGCGCTGGCGCTCAAAGAACGGGTCGCGCAGGCCGACGGGCGGCTGGACGTGGTGATGACCTACGTCACCCGGCGCGGGGCGTGGTATCACGTATCCTGGAAGGGCGACGAGGAAAAATCGGGCGGGCTGGCCGTCAACATCGGCATCCACCTGTTCGACCTGCTGCTGTGGCTGTTCGGCTCGGCAGAACACAGCGAAGTGCATCTGCGCCAGCCGGACAAATTATCCGGCGTGCTGGAGATGGAAAAAGCGCGCGTGCGCTGGTATCTGTCGGTGGACGTTAACGATCTGCCGCCGGAGTCGGTGGCGGCGGGCGTGTTCGCCACCCGCACAATTTCGCTGGATGGGCAGACCATCGAACTGTCGGAGCAGTTCACCGGGCTGCACACGCTGTCGTATGAACGCATCCTGGCCGGGCAGGGCTTCGGCGTGGCCGACGCGCGCCCTTCGATTGAGCTGGTGTACCAGATTCGCCATGCCGACGTGATACCCGGCAGCGCGGACTCTCGCCATCCGCTGCTGAACCGCTGAGGCACACCATGCCGGAAACCGCCGACTACACCGTTCACGAATCGGCCTATGTGGATGAAGGCGCGCACATCGGGCGCGGCACGAAAATCTGGCATTTCTGCCACATTATGCCGGGCGCGGTCATCGGGGAAGCCTGTTCGCTGGGGCAGAACGTGTTTGTCGCCAGCCACGTCACCATCGGCAGGGGCGTTAAAATCCAGAACAACGTCTCGATTTACGAGGGCGTGACGCTGGAAGACGACGTGTTCTGCGGGCCGAGCATGGTGTTCACCAACGTCGGTAGGCCGCGTTCGGCCTACCCGCGCGGAACAGCCGGCTACGAAAAAACGCTGGTGCGGCGCGGCGCGACCATCGGCGCCAACGCGACCGTCGTCTGCGGCGTGACCATCGGCGCGTGGGCGTTCATCGCGGCGGGCGCGGTCGTCACGCGGGATGTGCCGGCCTACGCGCTGATGCTGGGCGTCCCGGCGCGGCTGGCCGGCTGGGTGTGCGAATGCGGCGCGCGCCTGAACTTCGACGGCGATGAAACCACCTGCGCCGACTGCGGCCGGCGCTACCGCCAGGCCGCCCCCGACCACATCGAGCCGGTTGGATAAAATGGTACGAGTTAGACCCCCTCACCCCCAGCCCCGCTCCCCCGAATTCAGGGGCGCGGGGAGCAGCAAGCGCGGCTTTTCATCCCTTCCCGAATCCGGCGACCCGCATGGGGACGCCTGCCCCCTGAGGGGCGGGGCGGGGTTAAACCAACATTTGCCGTCACCTCCTAACCCCCATGCGATGAGGCCGCCTTTATGACCCCGCCCTTCGACATCTGCATGTTCGTGCATAACGACGTTTCCGGCGATGGCCGCGTCTTAAAAGAGGCCGCCTGTCTGGCGGCGGCGGGCTGGCGCGTGGCAGTGGTGGGCGTCTCGCTGGGCGGCGCGCCCCGGCAGACCGAAGAATCGGTGTCGGGCTTCACCATCTTCCGCGTCACGCCGCGCCTGCTGCGGCGTCAGATGCCCGGCTCGTGGGGCAAACTGCTGCGGCTGCTGGTCGCCATCCCGGCCATCGCGCGGCAGATTCGCCGGACGAAGGCGCGCGTTTTTCATGGCAATGATTTTATCGGGCTGATCATGCTGGCGCTGGCGGGCATCCGGCGGCGTCCGGTGGTGTACGATTCGCACGAGCTGTTTTTCGACCGCTGGCCGAAAGGCGCGCGCTACCCGCTCAAATACCCGCTCTATACCTTGCGCCCGCTGGAGAAAATCCTGGCGCGTCGTGCCGCCGGGGTGCTGACCGTCAGCGAGCCGATAGCCGACCGGCTGGCGCAAACCCTGGGCATCCCGCGCCCCATCGTCCTGCAAAACGCGGTTGACCTGCGCCATGCCGGCCCGCCGGTTGCTTTTTCCGCCGGGGGGCGAAAAATCGTCGCGC
>JACAES010000155.1 GCA_013388735.1 Chloroflexota bacterium
GCGCGCGCGCGGGTTTCCGGGCGCATGGGATAACACAGAACAAACGTCAGAATTTCGACGGCGCGTTCCTTATCACGTTTTTCGATCAGCAGTTCGGCGATTTTGATGAGCGTATCCATCACCATCAACATCGCATCGTTGCGGGCTGCAATCCTCAAAGTCTGGTGAAAACGCCCCATCAGGTCATCATAATTCATCACGCGCATTCCTGTACCGGAGAATTTTTGATGAATGTTACTATAAGGGGCCACACCTTACGAGAGCCTTAACAGACCAATCGCAGCCCCAAAGAGGCTGCAAGCGAATCAGATCGCGCTCAGGTAAGGAGTCGGCGTGGGGGGAAGAGCCGGGGGCTGCTCGAACAGATACCAGAAGCTGTAAACCAGGAACGCCAGCAGCGTCAGCAAAATCAGCAGCAGGTAGATTACCCGGCGCAGCGTCCAGAAGCGCGGCGGCGGTTCGTCGTCGTTTTCATCGTCGCCGTAAAACACCTCTTCCGGTATCGAACGGCGCACGCGGCGGTACAGAAATTCGGGGTCATCGTCATAACGATCTTCATCGGTCATGCTGGAACGCGCCTCAAAAAGGGTGAGGGCGGGCCACTTATACCCGCCCTCGGCGGCGTTTACCCCTCGTGTTTGACCTCGCGCACCTGAATGATGCCCTCCGGCGAACCGCGCATGATGGCAAGTTTGACCTCGCCGATGGCTTTGGTGATTTCGATTTCGCGCGGGCAGGCCGGCGTGCAGTTGAAGATGGTGCGGCAGCGCCAGACGCCGTTCGGCTCGGCCAGGATGTCCAGGCGGTCGGCGGCGGCCTGGTCGCGGCTGTCGAAGATGAAGCGGTGCGCCTGCACAATCGCCGCCGGCCCCACGTAGCTGCCGTTGGCCCAGAAGGACGGGCAGGCCGTCGTGCAGCAGGCGCACAGGATGCACTTGGTCGTATCGTCAAACAGCTCGCGGTCTTCTGCCGATTGCAGCCGTTCGCGCCCATCGGCAGGCAGCGGCGTATCGTTGACGAAAAACGGCATCACCTGGCGGTAATGGGCGAAAAACGGCTCCATATCCACGATCAGGTCTTTTAACACCGGCAGCCCCAGGATGGGCTCGACCTGGATTTTTGCCCCCAGGTCTTTCACCAGCACCTTACAGGCCAGCCGGTTGACGCCGTTAATCCGCATGGCATCCGAACCGCAGACGCCGTGCGCGCACGAACGCCGGAAAGCCAGCGTGCCGTCCTGTTCCCACTTGATGCGGTGCAGCATTTCCAGCACGCGGTCGGTCGGCTCAACATCGCTGAGTTTAAATTCCTGCCAGTAGGGTTTATCTTTACCGGGAATTTCCGGGTTCAAACGTCGAATTCGGAAGGTTACGTCCATGTCCAGTCCCCAGTTATCGGTTTTGAAGGTGTGAGCGATGCGGTATGAGTTTTTTGAATTTCACTCATCCCTCGGCACTCAAGTACGCGGCACTAATACACGCGCTCTTTGGGCGCAAAACGCGGATCGGTTTCCGCCAGCGACAGGTCAACTTTTTTGTTCAGGTTCAGATCAATCTCCAGCGTGCCTTGCTGGTAGGGGCTGGTCATCTTCGGGAAGGCCAGCGAATGTACCAGCCAGTTGACATCATCCCGCTGGGGGAAATCCTCGCGGCTGTGCGCGCCCCGGCTTTCGGTGCGGGCCAGCGCGCTCTTGGCCGTCACCTGCGCCAGATCAAGCAGGCAGCCCAGCTCCCAGGTTTCCATCAGGTCGGTATTGAACTTATAACCCTGGTCATCCAAACTCAGGTCATTCTGGTAACGTTCGCGCAGTTCGCAGATGGTATCAATCGCCTTCTGGATATTCGGCCCCTCGCGGAACACACCCACGCCGTCCATCATCACTTTTTGCATGATGCCGCGCAGTTCACCGGGTTTGGACTTGCCCTTGCTGCCGCGAATGCGTTTGAACTCCGCCTCAATTTCGGCGGTCGGGTTGGCAGGCAGCGGAATCAGGTCGGCCTGTTTGACGTACTCGGCGATCTTCATGCCGCCGCGCCGCCCGAACACCACCAGGTCTACCAGCGAGTTCGTCCCCAGGCGGTTGGCGCCATGACAGCTTACGCAGGCACATTCGCCGGCCGCGTACATGCCCGGCAGCACCGTCCAGTTTTCGTCAATTACGACTTCAGCATCCACGTTGGTGGGAATGCCACCCATCGCGTAGTGCGCCGTCGGCTGGATGGGCATCGGCTCTTTCACCGGGTCAACGCCCAGGTACACGCGGCAGAAGTCCAGGATGTCCGGCAGCTTCTTTTCAATTTCCTCGCCGGTCACGCGGCGGGTTTCGCCGGCTTCAGCCAGATAGCGGTTGACCGTCTCCGGGCGCACATCCAGATAAACGTAATCCTTGCCCTGGATGCCGTTGCCGTCCCGCACTTCCAGGTAGATGGCGCGGCTCACCACGTCGCGGCTGGCGAGGTCTTTGATACGCGGCGCGTACTTTTCCATAAAACGTTCGCCGTGCCGGTTGATCAACACGCCGCCTTCGCCGCGCACACCCTCCGTGATGAGGATGCCCATCTTATAGATGCCGGTGGGATGAAACTGGAAAAATTCCATGTCTTCCAGCGGCACGCCCCGGCGGAATGTAATCGCCGCGCCGTCGCCCGTCAGGCTGTGCGCGTTGCTGGTCACTCGCCAGACTTTGCCCCAACCGCCGGTAGCGAACAGGGTCGCCTTACCATGAAAGACGTGCAGTTCGCCTGTGCCAAGCTGTACGGCCACCACGCCCACACATGCGCCCTGGTTCATCAACACGTCTACGACATGGTACTCGTCAAAAAACTGGACTTCATTCTTGATGCACTGCTGGTACAGTGTTTGCAGAATCATATGGCCGGTACGGTCGGCGGCGTGGCAGGCGCGGCGAACCGGCTTCTCGCCGAAGTTGCTGGTATGCCCGCCAAAGCGCCGCTGACTGATGCGGCCTTCCGGCGTGCGGTCGAACGGCAGCCCCATATGTTCCAGTTCGATCACGGCGTCAATGGCGTTTTCGGCCAGCACCTTAGCCGCGTTCTGGTCGGCCAGGTAATCGCCGCCTTTCACGGTGTCGTAGGCGTGCCACAGTGGGTTATCCGGTTCGTGGTTGCCCAGCGCCGCCCCGATGCCACCTTGCGCCGTGCCGGTGTGGCTGCGCGTGGGGTACAGCTTGCTGACGACGGCCACATTCGCGCCGCCTTTGCTGGCATACAGGGCGGCCATCAAACCCGCACCGCCCGCGCCGACGATGATTGCGTCGAATTGATGCGTTTGCATAAACAAGTCTCTCCTGGTCATGCGTTCCGAGTTATGAACTTACAACTTGGAACTGAAAACTTTGAACTCGGAACTTTCAGCTATGGATGCAAATTTTCGGCGGCGCGGCGGGCCATCTCAATCGCGGTCTGGTCAATCGTGCCGAGCAGCGCCAGCGCGCCGATCACCAGCAGCACCAGCGCGCCGATGATGCAGGTATACACCATGCCCCGCCGCAGCAGGCTGCTGCCGGACGTATAATCGGTCAGCACGTAACGCAGCCCATTAAAACCATGAACGACCGTAAGCGCCAGCAACGCAATATCGTACAGCCGCCAAATAGCGATCCCACCGATCAGCAGATTCCAGCGGTTCGCCACAAACTCCACCGACGTGCCGCTCTGGTTGATTAGATCGGTTCCGACTACCGCCGCGCCCTGAACCGAGATGTCAAACACGCCCTGGATAACGTGCATCATCGCCAGATGGCCGAACACCAGCGGCACGATCAGCAGGCCGCTGATGCGCATGAATGACCACCACAGTTTTTCCCACCGGCTGCCGACCGGGCGCTCACGTCCGGCATCCTTGCCGGTGGGCGCGATAACGCCATGCAGACCGGAGTACAGGACTCCCGCCACCAGCGCCACCGCGATCCCGGCGGCGAAGGGAAGCTGCGACTGCAGCACCTCGGCCAGCGGAAGGATGCGCCGTTCGGGGTCGTTGTAGAAATTCAGCACGTGGCCGAACATCAGCACAAACACCGGGATCAGGATCAACACCGTGCCACCCAGCACAATCCAGGCGGCGCGCGCCTGGTGCCGCCACAGATGCGGACGGTAGTCCAGAATAATGATCCGCAGCCCGTTTAAAGCATGGTAGATTACGCAGGCCACCAGGACGAATTCCCCGATGGTGAACAGCGGCGTCTGGTAAACAGCGATGGCCTCAACATACAGTTCGGGGTAAAAAACCGACCACGAGGTGTCAATCACATGGAGGGTTAAAAACAGGACAACGCCGAGGCCGGCGATACGATGGAGTACCCAACTCCACTGGCCGAGCGCGCCGCGATACCGCAGCGTCTCGGTGATAGTAAGGACGAGGGATGTCAATGTCGTATCCTCCTGAAAAAAACATTAGTTGAGGGCATGAGAAGCGATCTGAAAACGCGGATTAAGGATTGCCGGATTATAACACTCACCTCAAACGGCGCAACTCTACTCATTTATCCTTATAGTTTCGCCAGCCTGTCCAGCACCAGTTGGAGCGCGGCATCGGCGCTGGCGGATTTGATGGCTTCGCGGTCCCCTTGCCAGATGTACCGCTGGACGGTATGGAAACCATCCGGGCCGGCAATGCCGATGTAGGTCAGACCGACCGGTTTTTCGTCGCTGCCGCCATCCGGGCCGGCGATACCGGTCACGCTGATCGCAAGATCAGCCCCAAACAATTCTCGCGCACCGGCGGCCATTTCGGATGCGGTCTGCTCACTCACTGCGCCATACGCGATCAGCGTACCCTGACGCACATGCAGCAGCGATTGTTTCGCCCGATTGGAATAAGCGATCACGCCACCCAGAACGTAGGCGGAACTGCCGGGGATATTCGTCAGGCGGTGGGTAACAAGGCCGCCGGTACACGACTCTGCCGTGCAAATCGTCCAGCCTTTCGCCCGCAGCGCATGGCCTACTCGCGCTTCTAACCGTTCGTCTACCATATGTCCCCCTATCGCAAACAGTACCCATATCCTAACCCAAACGGCCTGAATTTGGCAGTTTTTTGTGTCTTTCCGGCGCACTTAACGCTATAATGTGGGATAAGTTGGATAATGAGGGATATTCCGCCGAATGGGCTACTGGGGTTGGCGGCGGTTGTTGGCCGTGTTTGTCAGCGTGTGGGTTGCAGGATGCAGCGCCTCACACGACAGCGCCCCCACTATTCACCCCACCTTTTCCCCCCGCGTTACCCTGGCCGCCCGCCCTGAATTCACGCCGGCGCCAACGACACGGCCTGTTTTCGTATTACCTACCACCGTGCCGTTTGTATCGCCAACGCCGTTTGTGTATACGCTCCAGGCTGGCGACACGCTGTTGAGCCTTGCGCGGCGGTTCGGCGTGCCGGTCAGCCATCTGGAAGCCGCCAACAGCGGCTTGCAGCCCCACACCCTCCAGATCGGCCAGCAGATCGTCATCCCCGATCCCCAGTTTGACTCCAGCGGCCTGCCGATCCTGCCGACCACGACCCCCCTGGCGCTGCCGCTTTCTCCCCCCGCCTGCACCGAAACAACAACCAATATCATCGTGTGTCTGGGAAGTGTCTACAACAATCATGGGCTGCCGGTCGAACGGGTGGCCGTCCGCGTCCGGCTGTTCGACGCGCAGGCGCAAACGCTGGCCGAGACGGAAACAGGAATCGAACAGGCCATCATCCCGGCAGAAGCATTCGCCCCCTACCGGGTTCTGCTGGAAGCGGATTGGGATATTTACGCGGGGGCGGCGGTTTCGCTCATCAGCGCCGATGTCGCGCGCGATGCCGGGGCGCGTTTCGTCACGCCCTTCCTGGGCGAAACGCTCGGCCAGTGGGTCAACGGGCGCTACGTGCTGTCCACCGATCTGCTGAATAACACTTCACAAACGCTGCTGGTGCAGCGCGCCATCGTCACGCTCACCGATCAGGACGAAGGCATTACGGGTTATCGGGTGGCACAGGTCAACCGCAGGCTGGCCGTCGGGGAACGGATACCGCTGGTGGTCGAGATCGTGCCGCACATCCTTAACCCGGATGTCCACCCCACACTGTATATCGAAGCCCTGCCGGTATCTTAGAGCAGTCGTTAGTCTGTAGTCATTAGTCTGTAGTCATTAGTCTGTAGTCGAAAGACAAACCAGAATAATCTGGTGCAGTCTTCTCAGAACCACAAACAGCCATATCAACAGCCACAAGACTTAAAACCGGCGGCTGCTGACTACAGACTAACGCCTATGGACTACAGACTGCATTATGGCATGATGATCGTGCCGACATCGTGCCGGCCTTTCACCGCCTGGATGAGGTCGCCTTCCGACCAGAAATCCATCACCAGGATGGGCATCCCGTTTTCCTGGCACAGTGTAAAGGCGGTCATGTCCATGACTTCGTATTTATTGGCGATGACCTGCTGGTAGGTCAGGCTGGCGAAGCGGGTGGCCGTCGGGTCTTTTTTGGGGTCGGCGGAGTAAACGCCGTTGACTTTAGTCGCCTTAATCACGATGTCCGCCCCGATCTCCATCGCCCGCAGCGCCGCCGCCGTATCGGTGGTGAAGTAGGGATTGCCCGTACCACCGGCGATGATGACAACACGCCCTTTTTCCAGGTGACGAATCGCCCGCAGCCGGATATAGGGTTCGGCGACGGCGTTCATCTGGATGGCGGTCTGTACGCGGGTGATCACGCCTTCGCGTTCCAGCGCGTCCTGCAGTGCCAGCGCGTTCATCACCGTGCCGATCATGCCCATGTGGTCGGCGGTGCTTTGTTCCATGCCCCGGCTGACCCCGGTGCTGCCGCGCCACAGGTTGCCCGCGCCGATGACAACCGCCGTCTGCACGTCTAAATCGCGGATGGCTTTGATTTTGCGGGCGATGACTTCGGCGCGATCAGGGTCAATGCCATGCCCCTGGGGGCCGGCCAGCGCCTCGCCGCTGAGTTTTAATACAATCCGTTTGTATGCCGCACCGTCAGGGCTGCTCATGGCTCCTCCTCGTCTCTGCCAGGCTTTAGATTGTTGAGCGTCTATCCGTATACGTCTCGCGCTTGCTTGAAAAGCAGGATAGCGATAGACATTCAGTAACAGATGCTGTCTCGGACAACAAAAAAGGGATTAGCAAATGCTAATCCCTCTGCACCTTCGCAGTTCGTTCGTTTGTGCGTCCCAGATGATCTGGGGGGTTATTCACCATCGGCCCCACTGTCGGTCGCTTCGCCCAGAGCAAAGCGCGCAAACCGGCGAATCTGGATGCTCTCGCCAACTTCGGCCACGACCTCGCTCAGATACTGCGCGATCGTCTTGGAGTCGTCCTTGATAAAGGGCTGCTCCATCAGCACGATTTCCTCGAAGAATTTGCTCATGCGCCCTTCCGCGACTTTTTCGGCCACCGCTTCCGGCTTGCCTTCGTCAACGGCGCGCCGAAGCTGGATGGCGCGTTCGGCCTGAATAACGGCTTCCGGCACATCCTCGCGGTTGACATATCCCGGGGCTAGGTTGGCGATGTGCAGCGCCACGTCATGCGCAAACGCCTGGAAACGCTCGGTGTTGGCGACGAAATCGGTTTCGCAGTTCACCTCGACCATCACGCCGAGCCGCTGATTATGATGCGTGTAGCTGGCGATGAGTCCTTCGTTCATAACGCGGCCCGCCGTCAGCTTTTTGGCGGCGCGTGCCAGCCCCTTCTCGCGCAGATAATCCACGGCTTTTTGCAGGTCGCCGCCGTTGGATTCGAGCGCCTTCTTGCAGTCAAGCGGTCCCGCGCCGGTCATCTCGCGCAGGTCTTTGACCATCTGAGCAGTAATTGTCATGGGTTCTATTCTTCCCCTTCTGCTGTGTCTTCTTCATCATCCAGAAACAGGTTTGCGTCGCGCAGTTTGGCGAGGGTCGAAGCGCCCAAATACTGCTCGTCGCCTTCGATTTCGTCCAACTGGTCATAATCGTAGTAGGGCGATTCTTCCGCCGGCATAACCTCTTCTTCGGACAGATCATCGGGCTTGCGCATGGCCTGACCTTCCAGCACCGCCTCGGCAAACGTTGTCACCAGCAGCCGGATGGCCCGTACCGCGTCGTCGTTGGCCGGGATGATGTAATCAATCGTGTCCGGGTCGCAGTTGGTATCGGCCAGCGCCAGCACCGGCAGTCCCAGGATGTTGGCTTCCTTGACGGCGGTCGCCTCGCGGATGGTATCTACCACGATCAGCATGTCCGGCAGGCTTTTCATATCCCGAATGCCGCCCAGCCGCAGTTGCAGCTTTTCGATCTTGCGCTCCAGCATCAGGCCTTCTTTTTTGGTGAGCAGGTCAAACTCACCGGCGTCACGGCGCTTTTCCAGCTTCTTCAGCGTATCAATCCGTTCCCGGATGGTGCGCCAGTTGGTGAGCGTGCCGCCCAGCCAGCGGTGATTGACATACGGCATCCGGCAGCGCGACGCTTCCTGGGCGATCACTTCCTGCGCCTGGCGTTTGGTGCCAACAAACAGCACTGTGCCACCTTTGGCGATCAGGTCACGAATCGTATCATAATAGACGTTGAGATTAGCGAGCGTCTGCTGCAAATCAATGATGTGAATACCGTTGCGCTGGGTAAAGATAAAGGGCGCCATTTTGGGATTCCACTTGGGCGTGCGATGCCCGAAGTGAACGCCGGTTTCCAACAGCGCCTTCATGGTTACAGAGGAAGGCATGGTTTATTCTCCTGTTTCGTGTTTAAACGCTCACGCCCTTCATCCCCAGGCCGCAACCCCGCCGCAGCAGGGCAACACCGCCTCAGTCCAGACGTGTGATTTTGGATTGGCACCCGGCCAACCGGGGCGCATTGTAACACAGCGGCGACAGCGATTCAAGGACGGGGATTGACGAACTGCCGCCAGACCCAACCCTGAATGGACGAATATTTCTTGCGGATTCGCACCCAATTGTCAGCTTCATCCAGGATAAATACTTCCTCCCCGGCGTACAGGCTGTCAATACGGTCATGGCGGAGACCCGGCCACAGACGCAGATTCGCATCCTGAACGACCACCCCGCGCGGGGCGCGCGCCAGCGCCGCCGCAGAACGATTGAGCGAACGCACGACCAGGTTATCCAGGCACAGATAAGCGCCCGGCCCGACCTCCACCCCGGCAAAACCAACCGGACTAAGCCGAACGTTGTAGTCAATCACCAGCTTTTCATCGAAGATCGTCCGCAGCGTGCGCCCGTCGGTTTCTGCTCGCAGCAGATGCCAGTTTTTATCCGGCGGCGGGATGTAGGCTTCGCTGAGATTGTGCATGTTGGTCGCGCCCACGCCGCCGTAATAATACTGGGTGATGCGCGTTCCCCAATCGCCAAACCCCAGGCTGTGCCGGTAGCCCCACCATTCGCTGTTCAGGCGGCTCAGCAGGGCGATGTGGCTGAGGTCCGGCTTTTCGGTTGGGTCGGGAAGAATGCGCGCTTCGATCTCAATCGAATAATCCTGCCAATCATTCACCCCGAACACGAACTTGGGAAAATCGCCGTAGCGGGAATGATAATTGGAGATACAGATCAGGCCGCGCCCTTCTTCGAACACGTGCCGCCAGCCATCTTCGAACATGATACCGGGCGTCACAGGATGCTCAAAATCTGCCTCGAACAGCACTTCCAGAAAGGCAGCCTCCTTCACAGCATCTTCCGGCGGGATGATCTGAGCGGCGGAGGTTTGAATTAGGTTAGTCATGAAAGGCGGCGGAGATAAAAGCAGCAGGGCAAAGATCAAGGCGCAGAAGATAGACGTGCCGTCTCTTAAGGATGACAGCGCCATATCATTTTCCTTCGGATACTAATTCATTCTCCTCTAACAGTGAGTTCCGGTTTCTATGTGTAAGGGCAATATCGCAACACTATAAACATATCGGGAATAACTTGCATACACATTAACGCAAACTCCCGGCGCGGCAGTTTTTTGGCACAGGACAAATGCGCTGGCAAAGCAGGCCGCCGCATGAGTAGAATATAAAGCACAGAGCCGACCCTTAAAAACAGGTTCAAAAGACCCGATGCGAGAAACCCAGGCCATCATTGAGCGCGTAAGCCGTTTGAACGAACACTACCAGCGGCTTCATCTGGCGGTTGAGGATTATCTGAAGGATGTCAAACCGGGGCAGAATCTCCTGGCCCGGCTGACCGAACGTTGGGACCCATATCTGCGCGAACTGTGGTGGCCGGTGGCCGCTGCAAACAGCGGTCTGACCGTCGAACGCCCCGGCAGTCAGCGTTATGAGCCGGGGCAGAGCGTGAGCCTGTTAGGGCCGGTCGGCCAGCCGTTCCGCTACCGGCGCACACTGCGAAATGTGCTGCTGGTCGCCTACGATACCGCGCCCACGCCGCTGGTGATGTCGGTGGATTGGCTGCTCAGCAATCACATCAGCGTGACGCTGGTGCTGTCCGGCAAGGCCGGGCTGTATCCCACCCAGCACCTGCCGCCCGAAGTCGAAGTGCTGCACGCCGATGAATCATTAAGCTGGCCGAACCGGGTGATGACGGTGGGTTGGGCCGATCAGGTGTTTGTGGCGGTGGGACAGGACGACGAAATGGTGCGCTTCCGGCAGGTCTGGTCGCTGTTCAAAGAACTGCGCGCCGAAATTCCAAAGGCCTACCTGT
Source organism: Chloroflexota bacterium (assembly GCA_013388735.1). GTDB lineage: Bacteria > Chloroflexota > Anaerolineae > Aggregatilineales > Phototrophicaceae > CFX2. The sequence goes on from JACAES010000155.1 coordinate 10,639, forward strand.
TCGGCGTCTTTCAGCCGGTGCAGCCGTGCGGCGTAGGTGCTTGCCAGGCGTGTATGATAGCGCTGCGCGGCCATCATAACAGCCTGGTCTGTACCGAAGGCCCGGCGCTGGATTTAACCCAGGTGATGCTGGAATAAACGGACGAAACACGCTCGCCATACTGTCGTGTTCTGCCGCGTTTTACAGACCGGCCAGGGCGAGAATCTCCTCATCCGTCAGCGGGTCAATATCCGGGTCAAAAGCCTGGTTCAGATAATCAATGTAGAAGTTTGCCATCACCCCGGCAATCACCGTTCCGGGGTGAATGCCATCACCCAGGATGCCGTTGTGCGGCTCGTCCCCGATACTGTAAAAGTTGACCGCCTCGCCGCCGACCAGTAAATGTCCGTCCTGGAAATTATCGAGCAGATATTTCAGCAGCAAATCCTGGTCAACCAGGATAACGTTCTCGCGCGACGCGGCCAGTTCGGCCAGGGCGGCGTTGGTCGCGTTGATGGCATCGGTCACGCGCTGGCGTTTGTCGGCATCGGCAAAACGCGAATCCTGCTGGACAAGAGGGCTGTAGTTATAGTTACCCAGGGTTGCCAGCAGAACCGGTACAGCTTTGCCAGTCTGCACCGTATCTACCGCCAGGGTAATATCGGCTATGATGCCATCTATTTTCTGCTGGAGGGCATCGCCGCTCAACCGACCATCATAGATACGCAGGTAATCCTCACGATAAGGCGCAAACTCAATGCCGCCGACAGAAAGAAATACCACATCAATTTGACCTGCTGCCACCTGTTCGGCCAGGCCGGTGTGCTGGCCTTCAGCAATGAGCGAGTCCGGGGTGGCGGCAGAACGCGCCCAGTTATATTCATAACCCACCCGCCGTGGCTCCCCCCAGTCCCCCCAGGTGCCTGCATACACCTTACCGTTTATAACCAGATGTTCCAACCAGTTAAAAGTCGTGCGGTGATAGTCACCGCCCCGGTGATCCGTACCCTGATATTCATCTATGGCGCTGTCCCCTAGAATGCCGAGGTGAAGCGCGTTCTCGTTTATCCTGACTTCAATCGGCGCGGTTTGAAGTCCTCTGGACACGAACCAGAAACTGACTGCTAATACAGCAATTGCAATCGCCGGGATTACACCTTTGAGCAGTTTGCTAACCATGCAATACCCTCCAACAAAACCTGTTCGCGGTATACCTATTCGGAAACCAGGCCAGGTGACGAACTCAGGCGCATCGCTCAAAACGGATTTAGCCGGTTTATAGATAGGTTGTTTATATCATAATCCCAAATGCCTATCATCTACCTGACCTGTGTTACACTAAATCGCAGAATGGCGTGTGCGTGAGGACATCTTTAATGGCGATGGAAATTACCCGTCCCGGTAAAAGCAGCCTGATTGTCGAGTCGCCCGTGATGCCGGCGGCAGGCACGGCGGGCTTTGGGGATGAATACAAAAGCCTGGTCAAGCTGGAAAAACTGGGCGCGCTGGTCACCAACCCGGTGACGTTCCAGCCCTGGCAGCCGGCCGGCGGCACGCGCGTGGTGCCGCTGGATGCCGGGATTCTGGTGCATACCGGGCTGCCGAACCCCGGCCTGAGCAAAGTCCTGGATCAGTACCGGCAGCTCTGGGCGGGGCTGCCCATGCCGCTTATCCTGCATCTGGTCGGCACCACCGTCGAGCAGGTGCGGCAGGGTGCAGAACGGATTGATCGGGAAAACTCGGTAGATGCTGTCGAACTGGGGCTGAACGACGACATCACCTGGCAGGAAGTCGAGCAGTTGGTGAAAGCGGCGATCACCCACACCGAAAAGCCGGTGCTGGTGCGCCTGCCCCTGGGTGATACCTATACGCTGGCGCGGGCAGCCGATGACGCGGGCGCGGGCGCGCTGGTGATCGCTGCGCCGCCGCGCGGCACGGCCCGCGACCCCTACACCGGGCGGTTGGTGAGCGGGCGGCTGTACGGCCCGCTGGTCAAGCCGCTGACGCTGCGGGTGGTCGGGCAAATGGCGAGCAAGGTTGACGTGCCGATCATCGGCGCGGGCGGCATCCACAGCCAGCAGGACGCGCGCGACTACATGGAAGCCGGCGCGCGCGCCGTCCAGGTGGACAGCGTAACCTGGGTAGACCCCAAAATGCTGGAATGGATCGCCCGCGACCTGGGCGGGCTTGTCCTCACTCGGCAGGCCGGGGCGCTGGGTGACGAATGGTTCCCCGGCATCGGCATCACCGAACAGAAAGCGCGCGAAGAAGCCGCGCGTAAATCCGGCGATACCGCGCGCAAAAAGAACTGAGGCGCATAAAGGATTTTGTCTTGTTGAGCTTCCAGACCGGCATATTTAGCTGCTTCCCGGTCAGCGACGGCCAGCATATTTACCCGGCGCGCGCGTTTTTCGCTAATGCGCCGGCGGACAAACTGGCGGCGGCGCTGGCGCGGTTTGGCCTGACGGCGGAACTGGTCACACCGTTCAACTGCCTGCTGGCAGATACCGGAGCGCAGCGCCTTTTGATAGACACAGGCATCGGGTGGCGCGGCGGCCCCGGCGCAAATAAACTGCGGGAAAACCTGGCGGCGGTGGGTCTCGCGCCGGGGGATGTGGATATCGTCGTGCTGACGCACGGCCACGCCGACCATATCGGCGGGGCGCTGAGCGCCGACGGCCAGCCGACTTTTCCGAACGCGCGCTGCCTGCTGACGCGCGCCGAGTGGGATTTCTGGATGGTGGAAACGCCGCGCGGAACCGATGCGCGCCGGAAGCAGGCGCAGGCGACGCTGCGGGCGCTGGAACAGCAGCTCTATCTGATCGATAGCGAAGCCGAGATTGCGCCGGGCGTGCGGGCGCTGCCCGCGCCGGGTCATACACCGGGCAATATCGCCGTCGAGATCGTTTCGGCGGGGGCGCGACTGGTCTACGTCCCGGACGTATTCGCGCACCCGATTCACCTGGAACAGCCCGGCTGGAACATCACGGGCGAGGACGACCCGCCGCTGGCGATTAACACGCGCCGCCGCCTGCTGGAATCGCTGGCGGACACAGATACGCTGGTTTTCGGCTACCATATGCCGCCGCCGGGGTTGGGGCGCATCATCCGGCAGGGGCAGGTCTGGGCATGGCAGGCGATTTCGCCTACAATGTGACCCCCATTAACGATGCGTGTGAGGAAAGCCGATGGCTTCTGAAACGCCGAAATCCCTGGGCGAGTTGAATTACGAAAAGTTCGCCCACCGGTACGCAGAAATCGCCCAGACCAAACCGCATAACGCTTATTATGAGCGTCCTGCCACCCGTTCGCTGGTGCCGGATGTGGCCGGTAAGCGGATTCTGGACGCCGGCTGCGGGCCGGGCTTCAATACCCAATGGCTGCTCGATCAGGGGGCGGCGGTGGTGGCCTTCGACGTGACGCCGGATTTTGTCACCATCACGCGGGGGCGCGTGGGCGACCGGGCGGCGGTGTACCGCGCCGACCTGACACAGCCGTGAGCCGGCCTTTTTGTGCCTGCGGGCGCGCAAATAACCGTCCCTGCCGAATATCCCAAATTTATCCCAATTGGGAAACTGTCCACCTTCCACCAATCAGGCCGGGCTGTCGTCCGTTAGCTGGCTGACGCGCAGTTCGGCCTGATCGAGCAGCGCCTGGCAGCGTTCTGAAAGCTGCCGCCCGCGCTCGAACAGGGTCACGGAGTCATCCAGCGACAGTTCGCCGGACTCCAGCCGCGCGATGATGGTTTCCAGTTCCGCGAAGGCGGCTTCAAAAGAGAGTTCGTTTATAGCGTTCATGGCTTTCCTTATCCTCCACGCGCGCCTTCAGGTCGCCGTCGTGGAACTGCACGGTGATGCCCGTACCGGGCCTGACCCCTTCCGACGCAGACAGCCGCCGCCCATCTTCGCTGAGGAATACGATCGCATAACCGCGCGCCAGGATCGAAGCCGGATTGGCGGTGGCGAGGGCGGCGTTCCGGCTTTCCAGGCGCTCGCGCAGACGGCTGAAATGTTCGCGCTGGCGGCTGAGCAGGCGGGCGTTCCAATCATCCACGCGCTGCCGCAGGCTGCCGATCCGGCCAACTGGTGACAGATGCCCCAGCGTCCGCTGGGCGACCGATAAATCGCCGCGCCGCCCGGCCAGATGATCGGCCATCAGATTGCGCAGATAACCATCGCGGTCGAACAGGTCGGCGCGCAAGTCTTCGATATTGGGAGTGGCGAGTTCCGCCGCCGCCGAAGGCGTGGGCGCGCGCAGGTCGGACACAAAATCCACGATGGTGAAATCGGTTTCGTGGCCGACGCCGGTGATAACCGGGATGCGGCTGGCAGCCACTGCCCGCGCCACGCGCTCATCGTTGAAAGCCCACAGGTCTTCGATGCTGCCGCCGCCGCGCACCAGCAGAATCACGTCCGCCTGCGTCCGGGCATTCAGGCGTTCAAGCGCGGCGACGATCATCGGCGGGGCGTCTGCGCCCTGCACCAGCGTCGGGCTTAAAATCACCTGTACCAGCGGGAAACGCCGCCGCAGAACATTCTGCACATCCTGGAACGCGGCGGCCTCCGGCGAGGTGACGACGCCGATCTGGTGTGGGAAAACCGGTATGGGGCGCTTGCGCTCCTCGTCGAATAAACCTTCTTCTTCCAGGGCGCGTTTAAGCTGCTCGAACTGCTGGTAAAGATCGCCCGCGCCGCGCGGTCGCAGACGGTCGGCGTAAAGCTGGTATTCGCCGCGCGGCTCGTAAACGCTGACGCGGCCATGCACGGCAACTGCATCGCCGTTGCGCGGCACAAACGACTGCCGCTCCGCGCTGGAACGCCACATGGCGCATTTCAACTGCGCCTCGGCATCTTTGATGGTGAAATACCAGTGGCCGGACGAGGCACGGGTCATGTTGGAAACTTCGCCTTCGACCCACACATCCTGCAAACCATCATCCAGTTCAAAAAGCCGGCGGATGTAGCCGGTGATTTCGCTGACCGTATAGGTCTCCGCCATGAATTTCCCCTTTGGCTGCAAACAGTGAAGATTATACAATAAGCGTGTTATTTACCGAAACCAACCAAAGGATAAATACACCTGATGGCTTATCTCGACGCACAGCAGCGGGCGACGCTGCGGGACGAATTAAAAACCCTTAAGTTCAACCAGGCCAAAGGCAAACTGCGCCGCATGGACGCAAAAGCGCGGCTGGTTTTATATCGCAATTCGCAGCAGGTGGGGCGCTGGCTGACGCGCTACGACCTGGACAGCCTGGGAACACAGGTGACGCTGGTGGAGGAATACCACGTCAGCGACAACATGAAGTCGGAATGGAAGCTGGTGGATGTGAAGGTCGAGCCGACGCCGGATAACCGGCTGTAGACAACGAGTGAATAAAAGAAAGGAAAAAACTGTGCTGCGAACGCTGCCGCAAATTCGTTATCAGGGTCAGGTATACCGCCTGGCTGCCGCTGCCGTTTTCACGCTGCTGACCATCCTTTCAGCGCGTGTGACGATTGAAACCGGTCTGGTTCCGTTTACGCTGCAACCGCTGGCGGTGCTGCTGGCCGGGCTGACGCTGGGCGCGCGCGACGGCGCGATCAGCCAGGTGGTTTACGTGGCGTTAATCGCGGCGGGGCTGCCGCTGGACGCGCGCGGTCTGGGGGCGGCGGCGCTTTTTGGCCCGACCGGAGGTTATCTGATCGGTTTCGTCGCAGCGGCGGCTGCCGCCGGCTGGCTGGCGGAACGGGGCGGGTCGCGCCTGTGGCAGCGGTGGCTGGCCGGCGTGGCCGGGATCGCCGTGCTGTACCTGTTCGGCGTGGCGCATCTTCAGATGTACGCCGGCATGGACTGGTCGGCAGCCTGGGCCGCCGGGGGCGCGCCGTTCCTGCTGCCCGATCTGGCAAAAGCCGTGATTGCCGCCGCGCTGGCGGAAGGGGGACGCAAAGTGCTGTTATGGCACAAGTCAACGACCAGCCGCTAAAGCGGCTGGCTTGTCCCTGACGCACTCGCACGAGGTGGAGCATGGCTCACTTTAACCGCATACGCCGTGTCGAGACAATAGGCTGGTTGACTGGCAGC
>JACAES010000045.1 GCA_013388735.1 Chloroflexota bacterium
GGCGCGGCGCCGGGCTGGCGGTTGGTCGCCAACACCTCGCCGACGACGATTTCGCTGCCGCCGCCGTCGTAAATGGCGTGCAGTCGGCAGTCTACCCAGGCCAGCGCATTCGCCAGGATGGGCGCGCCGGTGACGGCGGTTTCGGTCTGCACGTTGTAAAACCGGTCTGCGCCGTCCGGCAGGGGCGTAAAACCGGCGAACTGCGCCGAAAGCGGCGACTGCTCCTGACACAGCAGCGAGGCGGCGAAGGCGCCCGTCTGGCGCAGCATTTCCAGGGCGTAAATGCCTTTTTGCAGGCAGACCAGCACCAGCGGGGGCGTTAACGAAACCGATGTAAATGAACTGACCGTGACGCCCGCGCGGTGGTCACGGTCAGCCGCCGTGACCACGACGACGCCGCTCGTCCACAGACGCATCGTTTCCCGAAGTTCATCAGGGGGAACGCTCATTGTTTGTCCTTTGTTCGCTGCAAAATCCCGAAGCCGACGCCAGTATACCTTACCGAAGATGGGCGCAGACTTGTACAAAGCTTAATGTCAGAAAAGAAGCCGCGCCATGTGCGGGACGAGATCGCTCAGGTCGCGCAGGCCGTCGGCGAAGGCGGCTTTTTCCCGCCCGATGACCAGTGTCGGCACATCGTTTTCGGTGTGGCTGCGGCTGCTCACGTCCTCTAGGTTGCCGTGATCGCTGGTGATGATGACCAATCCTTCGTCATCGTCCCAGGCGTTGAGCAGGCCGGTCATCACGCCGTCGAACAGTTCCAGCAGTTCCACGCCGCGCGCCAGCGGCCCCCGGTGGCCGACCAGATCGGTCATCCAGTGCGAATGCATGGCGAAGGCATAAGCGCGCGACAGTTCGGCCAGCCGCCGCCCGGCCTCGTGCGGCGTATAAACCGGCGTATCGGTCAATTTGAGATAGGTATGCCAGCTTTGTCCCGTCCATTCCGGGGTGAGCGCCCGGTGAACGAGCAGGTCGTCCAGGCCGAAAAGCGCCTGACCGGCTTCGTGGGCGGCCTGCTGAATGCTGGAACGCAGTGTTTTGCCGCGCGCGATGTCGTTGTGCAGCCTCGGCGGATAGGCATCCAGCAGGGCGGCGTCCAGCCCGCGCGCCCGCACCTGCTTGAAGAAGTTATCTTCGGCCAGCAGGTCGCGGATGGCGGCGTTGGGTTTGGGGCCGTAGTGTTCACCGATGAGGCGCGGCACGTTCAGTCCGGTCAGGATGGCGGCCTGCCCGGTGGCGCTTTGCGGTTTGCCCGGCACGCCCAGCCGGGGGTCGGTGGGGATAAAAATCGCCCGGCGGCTGTGTTGGATGCCGGTGTCGCGCAGCCAGCGGTGGCCGTTGGCGAGCGCGTCCAGGGTGGGGGTATGGGCGGCGGCGAACGGGTTGCGCGCGGCGTCGTTATCGCCCAGGCCGATGCCATCCAGAAAGAGCATCAGGATATGCATGGGTTCACGGCGCGGCCAGGGCTATCTGGTCGGCAGAGGGAGGCTTGTTGCTGCGCCAGACTTCCTGGCCGGCAGCATCGAACAGCACAAATTCCGGCGAGTACGAAAAACCGTACCGCCGGCGCAGGGCGCGCCCCAGTTCGGTATGGATGTCCACGCGCAGGATGTTAAAACGATCCTGAATATCGTTCACCAGCGCGTCAACCACAGGCCGCGCTGCGATGCAGCCGACGCAGTAGTTGCTGAAAAATTCCAGAAAGGTTGGGCGACCGTTCGACAGCGTGCTTTCGGCGGCCTGAAGTTCGCCGATGTCGCTGTCACCGGGGCGCAGCACCAGCCAGCCCAGGCTGAGCGCGGCAGCCAGCGCGCCCGCTGCCGCCAGCGCCGTCCGCCAGCGCACCTGCCGCCAGCGCAGCGCCGCCAGCAGTCCTAAAGCCATGCTCAGGCCGATCCAGATGTACGAGAACTGATTAAACAACGCAGACATTTCAGTTTTGCTCGTTGGTGTAATCCAGCAGAAACGGGTTGGTGGCGCGCTCTTTGCCGATGGTGGTGGTTTCCATATGGCCCGGCAGCACCCGGACATTATCACCTAACGGCAGCAGTTTTTCAAAGATGGATTTCATCAGCAGGTTGTAATCTGCGCCGGGCAGGTCGGTGCGCCCGATGCTGCCGGCGAACAGGCAGTCGCCGCTAAAGACCAGCCGCGCGTCCGGCATGTAAAAGCTGATGTGGCCGGGGGCATGTCCCGGCGTGTACAGCGTCTCCAGGACGATTTCGCCCAGAGTGATCGTCTCCGGTTCGGTGGTCAGCAGGCGGTCGGGTTGGGCGGCCTGTGGGAACAGGCGGCCAGTGAACATTAAACCCTGCTGCGGCAGCGTTTCCAGCATGGCCGCAGCCTCGGCGTGGATCAGAAACGGCGCGCCGGTCTGGTCTTTCAGGTTGCGGCTGGCGAGAACGTGGTCGAAATGGGCATGAGTCGCCAGGATGAGTTTGATCGTCCACCCGGCTTCCTGCGTCGTCTGCAAAATCAGCGCCGCCTGATCTACCGGGTCAATCACCAGTGCCTCGCTGGTGGTGGTATCGCCGACGATGTAACAGTGTGTGGACGCGATTCCCAGCGTCAGCCGTTTGATTTCGATGCTCATAGGTTTATCCCCCACTTCCGAACGATTTCTACCCTTCGGCCAGCGCCGCCGGCGCGCGCCGCAGCACTAATCTTATAAGCGTACCGAGTTCTTGCAGGCGCAGCAGCGCGGCAGCCGCCAGGAAAGCCAGCAGGCCAACGCTCGTTTCCAGCGCGATCTGGACAATCGTCCATATCAGGCCGCCGCCGCCGAAAACCAGGCTGCTCCACAGGCTGTTCACCAGCACAATCGCCAGCGCCATAACCAGGCTGGCGGCCAGCGTCTTTAGGACGGTGCGCGCCAGAAGATTTTCGTTCGCGCCGTGCCAGCGCCGCCGCAGGATGAGCAGCAGCGCGCCCACTTCAAAGGTTGTCCCCAGGGTGTTCGCCAGCGCCAGACCGCCGACGTTGCCGGCGAAAAACGGCGCGTTGAAGGTGCTAAACCGCTCGGCGGTCATGTGGTAAAGCGGCATGGTTTCGACGCCGGTCACGCCGCTGAGCGCGAACGACAACACCAGATTGATGGCTGCGCCGCCCAGCGCCGCCCACAACGGCGTGAGTGTGTCCTTATCGGCGTAAAAACTGCGTGCCACCACTTCCAGGGCGGAATGGACGATGATGCCGAGCGCGAAAAAACGCAGCGTGCTGTACACCAGCGCCGAGGCCGAAGCGTCGAACGCGCCGCGTTCCAGCAGGCTGATGAGCGGACGCCCGACGAAAATCAGGCCGACGGCGGAAGGGATGCTGGCGATCATGATAAAACGCAGCGCGCCGGACATGGCGTTGCGTTTACCGGTTTCGTTGCCGATTTCGCTGAGGGCGGCCAGGGTGGGAAAGATGACCGTCCCCATCGCCGTGCCGATCAGCGTTTGCGGGATTTGCATCAGCCGCCAGCCCCAGCTGAGGGCGCTCACCGAACCCGTTCCCAGGCGTGAGGCGATGTTGTTCATGACCAGAAAGTTAAGGCTGAAGACACCCAGCCCGACCACACGCGGCAGCATCAGCTGCACCACGCGCCACAGCACCGGGTCGCGCCAGCCGAACTGCGGCGTCCAGCGAGCGCGGAAGCGAATCAGCCCCGGCACCTGGATGCCCAGGTGCATGGCCGCGCCCAGCACCGCGCCGAAGGCGATGCCGTGAACGCCGAACGGTTTGATGAGGAAAATCACGCCGAACAGGATGCCCACGTCGAACATGATAGGGGCCAGCGCCGGCAGCAGAAAGTGGTTGAAGCTTTGCAAAATGCCCATGCAGATGCCGCTGATTGAAAAAATCAGGGTGCTGAGCAGCAGAATCCGCATCAGTTCGATGGTCTGCTGGCGACCGACTTCATCAAAACCGGGCGCGATGACGTTGGCGACCAGCCAGGGCGCGGCCAGGAAGACCACTACACTGGCGATCAGCGTGGCCGAAAACACGGTGTTGACGACGTGGCTGGCCGTGCGCCATGCGCCGGTGGTATCGTCCCGCGCCAGGAATCCGCTGAAGATAGGGATGAAGGCGTGCGCCAGCGCGCCGCCCGCGATCAGCGTGAAGATCAGTTCCGGCAGGCTGTTAGCCGTCACGAAGGCGTCCCACTCGCGCCCGACGCCAAAAACGTTGGCGATGACGACCGTCTGGCCGAGGCTGATGAACTTGGCCGCGCCGAAGGCGATCATCACGGTCAGAGTAGAACGCGCCAACTGCCGTGTGCGTTTTTCGTCGGCTGCTGTCATAATCCGAGTCGCATCCCTCCGGTAGCGTATCGGCGGCGAATTAGAGGTTCAGTTGATTGAGCGCCTCTTCGGCGGCGGTGAACCGGGGATTATGCGCCAATGCCTGACGGAAGGACGCCGATGCCTGCTGGGGCTGCCCCTGGGCGGCTTCGACCTTGCCCTTCCAATAATAGGTTTCTTCGACGTATTCCCCACCGTAATTGAGATTGGACTTCACCAGCGCCATCACGTCGTCGTAACGTCCGCGCTCGAAATAGGCTTCAAACGGCCCGAACTGGTAGAGCGTGATGCGCCAGGGCATACCGATCTGGCGCGCTTTGTCATAGGCGGCGGCGGCTTCTTCATAGCGTCCCAGGCGGGTGAGCGACGAGCCAAGATTAAACCAGGCGTAACCGTTGGCAGGGTTCGCCTCAGCTTCCTGCCGAGCGGTTTCTGCCGCCAGTTCAGCAGCCCGCAGCGGGTCGGCCAGTTCGCCCAGGATTTCGCGCACTTTGGCTTCGTCCTGCGGGCGGTAGAGGACGATGAACGTCCGGTTGAAGCTCTGCCAGGCGCGGTCAAAATCGGTGTACGGGTCGGGGTTGCCCCGGCCATCGCCTACGCCCACGAAGCTGTCGTAGATGAAAAACACGCCGGCGGCATCGTCGTAGCCGGTAACTGTTTCGTAGTGTCCAATCCAGTCGTAAGCTTCGGCGTCCAGGACGCTTTCCACGATGACCGGGAAGCCGCTGGCGATGAACAGCTTCAGGCGTTCAATGTCGCCGCCAGGCCGGGCGAGGGCGCGCACGCCGCTGTTCTCATTGGCGAAAGCGACCAGTTCGTGCGGGCTGACGTTTTTATCTTCGCGGCTGGGTTTGAGATAAGCGGCGGCGGTTTCCTGGCCTTCCTGCCAGCCGTAATAACTGAGCGCCATCGTGATGTTGGCCGGGCCGCAGTTGTTCCAGGTCTGTTTGACGTAGGTGAATCCGTACAACTGGTGGGCAGATGGCCGAACCCGTGCCGCCGCCTGGAGCGTGCTTTGCGCCGGGGTATCGCCGGTTTGCGGCGGCTCCAGCGTGACTTCCGACGTGGGGGTGGGGCTGGGTTCAAGGGTCGGCGCAGTGGTCGGGCTGGGTTCAACCTGAACGGCGGCAGGCGGCGCTTCGGTCGCTTCCGGCGTGGCGGTTGGCACGCCGAACGGCCTGGACAGCAGGTCTTCCGGCGAGATGCCGCCGCTCTGGTTTGGTGCGACGGTCGGCAGAATATTCTCCGGGCTGGGCAGCGGTGGGTCAAAAACTTCCAGGAACGGCAGGTAATACTTGGCCGTTTCGCGCTGCCCCGGCTGGAGCGCGCTCCGGTAAACCACCGCGAAAGCCACGCTGCCGATCACCCACAGCGCGGCCAGGGCGACCACCAGACCGGGCAGAAAAAGACGCGGCAGCCGCTTTCTGAAGGCGATTCCGCCCAGCAGACTCGCTGCCGTAACGGCGATAGCCAGGACGATGCCGGCTTGTAACAGCGAACTTAACGGCGGCTTGCCCTGCAAAACCAGAAAACCGCCAGCGCCGCCGAGGATGAGCAGAAGAAAGATGATAACGACTGCCGCCATCAACCCGCGTGGCGGCGGCGCGAGGCCTTCCCGCTGGTCGCGCATGGGTGTTGTACTCCAGTTATCTTGTATACGCATCGCGCTAAAGATTCTCCGCCTGACCGACCGCCGCCTTTTTATATGACCCATCGCGTATCGCGCTGCAGGCGGCTTCCTGATTGATCGCGCAAGAGAAGCAGTGTACCGATTTTTGCACCCATACGCCAGACTTGCTCCGGCGCTGGCGGGTGATTCGACTACGTTTGCCCGCCGCTGCGGGCGCGTTCGGGCAGAAGTAAGGGTTGACGCTCGAAACATGTGGCTACTATAGTATGGCTGCGCTGCAAATAAACACCTTATCCTGCGGCGCATCAAAAGTGAAAGGCTGCCAGCATGACAGCGTTATGGAATGTAGACCTGCACAGCCATAGCCTGTGGTCGAAGGACTGTCTGACGCGCTTCGAGACGATCATCGCGCTGTGCCGGCGGCGCGGTATCCACCGGATCGCCATCTCCGATCATAATACGGTGGACGGCGCGCTGGCGATGCGGCAGCTCGCGCCTGATCTGGTCATCCCGTCTGAGGAGATCATGACCACCCAGGGCGAAATCCTGGCTTATTTCGTGCGCGAAACCGTCCCCGCCGGGCTAACGCCGGAGGAGACGATCCGCCGCCTGCGCGAACAGGGCGCGGTCATCAGCGTATCGCACCCTTTCGACCGGCTGCGGAAAGGCGCGTGGCAGGAGGCCGACCTGCGGCGGATCGCCGGGCTGGTGGACGCGGTTGAGGTTTTTAATGCCCGCTGTCTGTTCCCGGAAGATAACGCGCTGGCGCTGGCCTTCGCCCAGGAACATGGCCTGCCGGGGACAGCCGGTTCGGACGCGCATACGCCGGTAGAATACGGACGCGCGACGGTGCAGATGCCGCCGTTCGACGGGCCGGAGGGCTTTCTGGAGTCGCTGCGGCAGGCCGACATCGTGCGGCGGCTCAGCCCGTTTTATGTGCATTTTGGCAGCACGGCGGCCAAGTGGTCAAAAAAACTGGGGCTGCGTCCGCGTTTATGGGAAGGTGGATAACGGCGCTCACTCCGGCTGCATACGGGCGTGGGCGGCGGCCAGCACGCGCCCGCCGATGTCCGCCGCCAGCCCGGGGTCGCTGCTGTTTTCCAGCACGACCGCGATAGCGACGCCTCTTTTGCCCCCTAAGGTCGTAAAACCGATAAACCAGGCCAGCGACTCGTCGCCGGAATAGGCGACCGACGCATGGCCGCCGATGTCCTGGCTGGGGCGCGCCGCGTTTTGTGCCGCGCCCTGGTTTACCGCCAGCCGCATCATGTCCTGAAGCTGCCGGGCGGTATTGGTCGTTGTCATCGGTTGGGTGGTCTGCGCCGGTGGAATGGGCGTCCAGTCGGCGGCTTCTGGCGGGTGGACGGCCAGCAGAGTATAAGGCTGAGGCGCGCTGCCGTCGTTGATGATGGCTGCTGTCAGAATCGCCATTTGCAGCGGCGTAACGGTTAGTTCGCCCTGGCCCAGCGCCGCCGCCCGGATGTTGTCCGGACGCAGGCGGATGACGGCGGGTTCGTCCAGCGTATAGCCTGCCGGGTTAACGGGCCGGTCGAGCCGGAAGGTTTCCAGCGCGGCGCGTATGGTGCTGAAGCCCAGGTTGTTCACCATCTCGTCAAACGGGAACGGGCAGGCAAAAGCGTAAGCCTCGCGCAGCGTCAACGGTCGGCTGGGCAGCAGGGCGGCGCAGTTAAGCGTTACATCGCCGACCTGCACCGGACGGGTGGCATTTTCGACCGGCGCATCCAGCGCGTAGCCGGTCAGCAGTCCGGCAGCGATGAGCGGCGTTTCCAGCACGCCGCCCGGCTGGTAGCGGCCCTGGAGCGCCCGGTTAAAAAATGGATTGCCGGCGGACTGTGTGAGCTTTTCCCAGTCCGCATCCAGCGTATTGGGGTCGTAGGTGGGTTGGCTGACCAGCGCCAGCACTTCGCCGCCGGGCAGCCCCAGCGCGATCAATGCCCCGGTCTGACCCTCCATCGCGCGCGCGGCTTCCTGCTGAGTGGGCAGATCGAGCGTAAGCTGCACGTCTGACCCGCGCCAGGGCCGGTGCAGGATGCCGTTCTCAAAATAGGTCGCCAGGTCTTGCGGCAGGTCGTCACCACGCAGCAGCGTATTGTAGGCTTGCTCAGCGCCGCTCACGCCGTAGCGCAGGCTGGCATAACCCAATGCGCCGTGTGTTTCGGGATAAAGATACTGCCGCGTGACGCTGCCGTCCGCGTTTATGATGGAAGTGACCAGCGTCGTGCCGTTCCGGTCGGTGATGTCCCCCCGGATGAGCCGGGCTTCGGCCTCTACCAGGCGCGGGTTATCGGTTCGCAGCAGCAGCGTATCCGGGCCGACAATCGCCCAGTAGACGGCGGCCAGCGCCACCAGGCCGAACGCGCCCAGCATGGCGACCAGCAGGCGGCGGATTTCACGGGTGAACTGCATGGTTGGCTTCCGGGGTAGACAGGCGCAGCAGCAGGCCGACGATGATGAAACTCGCCAGCAAGGAACTGCCGCCGTAGCTCATGAACGGCAGGGTGACGCCGGTCAGCGGCAGTACTTTAAGCACGCCGCCGGTGATGAGCAGGCTTTGGGCGGCCAGCAGCGTGCTTAAGCCCACCGCCAGCAGCGCCTGGAAGGGCCGCCCCTGCTGCTGGATGCCGATTCGCAGCCCACGTGTGAACAGCGCCAGGATACAGACGAGCGCCGCGACGATGCCCAGCAGACCCCATTCTTCCGCCAGCGCCGCGAATACAAAATCCGAATGCACGACCGGGATGTATACGGGCGAACCCTGGCCGACGCCCTGACCGAAGATGCCGCCGGCGGCAAAGGCCAGCAAACTCTGGACGATCTGGAAAGCGCGGGCATCGGCTTCCGGCCAGGGGTTCAGCCAGATGTCCACGCGCAGGCGCACGACGCTGAACTCGCGGTAGGCGATGATGCCGGCGATGAGTAGCAGCAGCCCACCACTGACCAGAATGAGGCTGTGGCCGCTGGCAATATACAGCAGCACCAGGAACACCACAAAAAACAGCGCCGCCGTACCCAGGTCGCGCTGCCAGACCAGGATGACCACCGACAGCCCCCACATCAGCAGCACCGGGCCAACCACGCGCGGCGACAGCCCCAGGCGGCGGCCTTCACTCGCCAGCCCGGCGGCGCGCATGGCCGGGTACTGTTCCGCCAGGTAGCTCGCCAGAAACGCCGCCAGGATGATTTTAAGGATTTCGGAAGGTTGAACGAAGATTGGGCCAAAGCCCAGCCACAGTTCCGGGGCGCCGGCCTGCCCGGAAGGATTCGTCCCCAGCACAATCGTCCCGGCCAGCAGCCCCAGCCCGGCCACCAGCAGGCTGTAGCGGTAGTTCCGCAGCCAGCGCAGCAGGTGGGGCAGGGCGGCGGCCAGCAGCATCGCGCCGACGGACAGCACCAGCCAGAGTATTTGCCGGTCGGCAAAATTGGGGGCTAATCGTTCGATCAGCACCAGCCCCCACCCGCTGAGGAACATCGCCAGCGGGAAGATCACCGGGTCGTGACCGGGCAGTTTGCGGTCGAGGAGCCGCTTGCCGACGACGGCGCAGGTCCCCCATAAAACCAGCGGCAGCCAGTGAGACAGCCGGTTTAGGCCGGGGCGCAGCAGATCAAGCGCCAGGAAGTTTACCACCAGGAAAGCCGCCGATACACCCAGCAGCAGGGACTCAGAAGCCCATCGGCGCGGGGAATCGGCCTTCTGCGCCGCCATCGTCAGCATTACGCTTTATCAAAATATGCGCCGACAATCGGCTTCAGCCGTTCCAGGATGGCCTGTGGGACGGCGCTGCGTTCGGTCAGCAGGGCATTTTGCAGGGCATGATGGCAGGCGCAGTCGGCGTTTTCGTCCAGGCTTTCGACCGCTGCCGCGACGGCAAACTGCACGATTTCGATGCTCTTGCGCAGGGTGGCAACCACCATCTCCACCGTCACCGGCTTTTCGCTGACATGCCAGGAGTCGTAGTCGGTGACGTGAGCAATCGTGGCGTAGGCGATTTCCGCTTCACGCGCCAGAAACGCTTCCGGGATGGTGGTCATGCCGACCAGACTGCAACCCCACTGGCGAAAGATGTTGCTCTCCGCGCGGGTGGCGAATCGCGGCCCTTCCTCGATCAGAAACGTGCCGCCTTTGTGAACCGTTCCGCCGGCTTTGATGACCGCTTTGTACAGGATGTCGCGCAGTTCGGCGCACAGGGGTTCGGCCACCGACACATGCGCCACCAGCCCGGTATCGAAGAAGGAACGGACGCGCTGGCCGGTAGTGTAATCAAAAAGCTGGTCAGGGATGACCAGATGCCCCGGCGCATAATCCTCGCGCAGCGAGCCGCAGGCGTTGACGGCGATGATATGCCGGACGCCCAGGGTTTTGAGCGCGAAGATGTTGGCGCGGTAGGGGACGGTCGAAGGGGTGTAAACGTGTCCTGCGCCGTGCCGCGCCAGGAAAGCGACCCGCTTGCCGCGCAGCGTGCCGACCACGATTTCGCCGCTGGGATTGCCGAACGGCGTGGGGATGACGTGCGTTACCTTATCGGCAATTTCCGGCATTTTGTAAAGCCCCGTCCCGCCGATTACCGCGATACGGACTGTTTCGGTCATACATATTCCTCCGGTGAAAAAACGGTTCAACGTACAGCAGCGTTTCCGGGCGCTTCCAGCTCGAAGCGGAATTTCATCTGGCCGATGCCGATCACGTCCCCCTGCATGATGACGACCGGCTCGGTGACCGGCACATCGTTAAGCGTGGTGCCGTTTCGGCTGTTGCGGTCTTCCAACCACCACTGGCCGTCGCGCATGGCAAGCAGGGCATGTTCGCCGCTGGCGAAATGATCGCTGATCGGTATGGTATTGGTGGGCGCGCGCCCCAGGCTGGTGAGCGCCAGTAAAGGATAAGTTTCGCCCGTCATCACCTCATGCCCATCTACTTCGCGCATGGCGACCAGGCGGCCATAGGTGCGCCGCCGCGTTTCGACAACTTTGGCGACCGAATTAAAGTCGTGCCACATCGCCAGGAATAATACCACCAGCAGGCCGACCAGCAGCAGCCCGGAGAGACAGCGCAGCAGCAGAAGGATGATTTCGGTGGTCATACATCTTCAACGGGTGGGTAGCTGGCAGTTTCACCTTCACTGGGCGGCTGATCTTCCATGTAGACCAGCCGGGTATTACCGATATGAATAACATCGCCGGTTTGCAGGGCGTGTTCCTTTACCCGCACGCCGTTGACAAACGTGCCGGTCTGGCTTTGTGTATCAAAAAGCATGTAGCGTCCCAGGCGCAGCCGCAGTTGCAGGTGATGGCGGGATACGGCGGCATCATCCAGGATAATATGATTGTCGCGGTCGCGCCCAATGTTCAGGAGCGGCTGCCGCAGGGGAATCGGCTGGCTGCCGTTGACCAGCAGATGCGGGTTAATGGGGGCGTGGCCGGTTTCTGGCGCTTCGACGCGCTGCATAAGCGCGGTCGTGTTCTGTCGCCGCCGGGTATGCCAGGCGCGCACGAACAGCCTGCCGCCGGCCAGCGTATTGTCGGCCTGGAGTTCGATGATCGGGCGGTTGTCCAGGCGGTAGCCCGCTCCGGTCGCCAGTTCAATCATGTGCTGGCTGAGGAGTTCCGGCAGGCGGGGCTGGCGGCGCAGCAGATGATTCATCGCTTCGTCGTTGAGGATGATCGCGTAGTGATCGGGTGCCAGCGGACGCGGGTCGCCGGGGTGTCCGGCTTCGGCATTGTTTTCCATCGCGCGGGATAGTTCGAGAGCGATGTCGTGCGCCTGGATTTTTTTGCCGAAGATGTGCGTAAAAGCGCCTTCCACCAGCCGCTCAAGTTGTTCTTCCAGATGGGCGATAGGTTGGCTTTTCATGGAGGGCATTATAGCCCAACGCCGATAGCCCGACAATGCAGACTGCCGGACGTAGGGAAGGCGTTGTTTAAGCAGAACAGGGGCATCCGGCCTGCCGATGCCCCTGCGAAACATGCTGAAATTTATCCAAACGGTGAAACCGGATCGTCGGGGACAAAATCGCTCCAGATGGAGAAGATTTCGATCTGATCGGTTTTGCTGGCGCGCAGTTCTTCCAGCCAGGTCTGGAAGGCGTTGCTCTTGGCGTTATCAAGCTCCGACTCGGTCAGTTCACGATCTTCGCGCGCCCGCACCTGGATGATGTGGTAGCCGAATTCGGTCTGCACGGGGCCAACGATTTCCCCGATGGCTGCGTCGCGCGCGGCGTCGGCAAACGGCTTGACGTAGTTCGTCACCGGCGCCCAATCCAGTTCGCCGCCATTCGTGCCGGAGCCGGTATCGGTTGAAAGCGCCCGCGCCAGTTCGGCGAAGGACTCGCCGGCTTGCAGCGCGGCCAGGACATCTAACGCCTCTTCTTCAGTGGCGACCAGGATGTGCCGGGCATTGACGAACAAACCGATCTGGCTGATGTTCTGTTCGTCGGCGATCACATCACGCATTTTGTCGCGCAGGGCCTGAACCTCGAAGTAGGCGTTCACGTCGGCTTCGCTCAGACCGGCATCACGCCGCATCACTTCGTAAAAATCGCCTCGGCTGGTGATGAACTGCTCGGCTTGCTGCGTGCCGTTCAGGGTTGGTTCGGGCGGGATGGTCGGCAGCGGGGTTGTCGTCGTGGTCGGTTCGACCTCCGGCGTGGGCGTCAGGGTCGGCGTGGGCGAAGGCGTTGGAGAGACGAATGGCGTCGGCGTGAGCGTGGGCGTCAGGGTCGGCGTGGGGGTAATGGTGAGCGCCGCCGGGTCATAGCCGAAAAATTCTTCGACGCGCTTTTGAACATCTTCGGGCGAGATGGTCAGGCCGCGCGCAGCGGCCTCCTGGCGCAGCAGTTGATCGTCCACCATTTCGTTGACGATGGTTAACCCCAACTGGTCGGGGATGCGCAGGTCAGACAGCCAGGTGCTGCCCGGCTCCTGGGCGACCGCCTGATTGGGGTCCAGCCCGAAGCTCTGGTAGGTGCTAATGAGGTTGTTCAACTGCTGGATGCGCAGGACGCGCTCCAGCCGGACGCGGCGCTGGAACTGGGCGATGGTGATATTATCGCCGCCGACCGCCGCTACCACCTGGTTCGGTCGAATGACCTGATCCAGGATGAAGGCGACGAGCAGGACGACGACGATAGCGCCGACGGTGATGCCTGTCCCCAGCACGACGCGACGCTGAAGCTGCGCTTCGCGCTCCGCGCGTGATTTATATTCACCGCGATCCAGTCCGTCCTTTTTTTCTTTTTCGGTCGCGCCGGCAGCTTTTTTGTTAGCCGCTTCCGCCCCCGCCGCCGGGCTAATCTTTTTGGGCGTCGTCTTGGGAAGCCCGGTGGTCTGGCTTCGTTTGCTCATAAAGGTAAACTCCTGGTCACAAGAAAATGGGCATAGTTACGTAAAAACCATGCCCAGGAATTGCCCACAAAATGCCTGTGGCATCAGTCAACAGCGACGACGAATGGCAGCATCGCCAGATGGCGGGCGCGCTTGATTTCCCGCGCCAGTTCGCGCTGGCAGCGGGCGCAGTTTCCGGTCTGGCGGCGGGGCTTAATTTTACCCGTTTCGCTGATGTATCTCTTAAGCGTTTCAACGTCTTTGTAGTCGAAGCACCGGCCATCCGGGCAGTACTGGGTGTTCCGGTTACGGCCACGCTTGCGCATTCTGGATGCGTCGCCGCCGCCGCGCGATTCATAAGACTGCGCGCGGGAATCCCGATATTCGTGTTTTGGGGCTTCGTCCGGCGCGCCCTTCGTCGGTTCAGTGTCCATAGGGGGTAGATCGGTCACGATAGTCAGTCTCCTGCTCCAGATTAAAAGGCGTAATCGCCTTCTTCGTTGTTATCTTCATCACCATATTCGATGTCAATGTGGGGCTGGTCGCGCCGCCGATCACCGAGCAAAATCATCTCGTTGGCGACCAGTTCGGTGCGGAAATGTTTTTTGCCCGTTTCGTCTTCCCAGCCGCGCGTTTGCAGCCGTCCCTCCACGTATACCTGCTGATTTTTGCTCAGGTGTGTTTTGCAGATTTCGGCCAGCGTACCCCAAGCGACTATGTTAAACCACTCGGTTTCTTCCCGGCGTTCGCCTTCCGCCGAAGTCCAGGTGCGGCTGGTGGCTACACTGAAGCTGGTCACGGGGCGGCCACTGGGTGTATAGCGCATTTCCGGGTCACGTCCCAGATAGCCGATAATCATTACTTTGTTCAACCCACGTCCCATTATTCACCCTGCTCTTTCGCCAATCTCATTTTCGATAGATCAATTATCCGTCCGAATGAGCAGGTAGCGCAAAATATTGGGCGATAATTTGAGGTTGCGTTCCAGTTCCGGCAGATTTACCGGGTCAACATCGGCATTCAGACACACGTAGTAGCCTTCGCGCTGTTTGTCCAGTTCGTAGGCCAGCTTGCGGCGTCCCCAGCGGTCAATCTTGTTGACCTGGCCCATGTTGTTGGCTTCCAGCCAGGTCTGTACCTGCGTGATGGTGGTGTTAATCACCTCGTCGCTGGGGTCATTGCGGACGATAAAGGTCAGCTCGTATGGGTTTCTCATAGGGAATCCAGAAATCTCCTTTCCCTGGGTTTGCCCCATGCCGGCGCGGGCGCGCGCATGGAGCGGAAAGCTTCGCTGATCGTGAGATCATCGCGCCGAATAGTACCCGAATGCCGGGGTTTTAGCAACGGTGGATTCGGCCAGCGCCAGCCGCGAACTCGCCAGCGCCAGCGCCACCACCAGCCAGAACAGGGTGATGGATGATTGGAAGTCCAGGCGAAAGAAGTACAGGTCGGCGGTGGCGTTCAACAGCGCAGCGATCAGCGCCGCGTGATAACCGATGTGTATCGAAGCCAGTTCGGGGTTGGCGCGCGCGGCGTCCCAGGCGCGCCGCCCGTACAGCCCGACGCCGGCGATTAACGCCGCAAAGATGAATACCCCGGTGAGGCCGATCTGGTTCGCCATGATGAGATACATGCTGGCGACATCGGTATAAATGTCAATCTCCGGTGTGCCGGTAAAACCGACGCCGGTCAGGGGATAGCGGCTGATGAGCCGCAGCGAGTCGCTGTATTCGCCCAGGCGCATCTGGGTTGCCAGATCGGATGCTGTGAGGGCTTCTGCAAAACGCTGGATGTAAGCCTGCGTCTGGGGCAGCAGCAGCAGCGTCGCCGCGCCGACCAGCATCAGCAGCAGATACTTGCGGTAGGGGCGGAACAGGCCGGTGAACAGCAGCCCGGCGGCGAAAGCCAGCATCGAAGCGCGGGAATAGGTGAGGATAAGAGCCAGCGTCACCAGCCCCAGAACGCTCAGCGTCAGCCAGCGGTAGCGCAGCACCGGCCTGCGGGCGAACACCTGCGGGGCGATCATCGCCGCCGAGATGGCCAGCATCCCGCCCAGGGCGTTGGGATCTACCCAGGTGCCGATGGCGCGTTCGCCCAGCAGAGGATTGTCTTCGACATAGCGGATCACGCCGCCGTCCGGGTAGCCGATGCGCGACAGGCGCACCAGCGCCCATTCGGCCAGATTATCCGGCAGCGCATACAGGCCGATGGCGACGAGCGCCTGCATCCCGACCGCGATGATGACCACCAGCACCAGCCGCCGCAGCGTGGCGGCATCGCGCAGCAAGTCCACCAGGACGAATGTCAGGCCGATGCTCAGCAGCGTTTCCGTGAACTGCCTCAGCGCGGTTGCGGTCGGCGGCGCGTGGCGCATCCCCAGCAGAAAGCTGACGATCAGCCACATGGCGTAAAGGGCGACGAGCGCGTGAATGGGCGTCAGGCGCAGATGGCTGCGCCGCCCGGTCATCCACTGGAACAGGTACACCAACAGGAACGCGCCTAAAGCGGCGTCAAGGAAAGTGGGCGTGAGGCCGATTTTGACCGGCAGCGTGCCGAACGGCAGCACCAGCGTGACCAGAATCACGCCGTACAGCGCCGCCGAAACACTGGTCAGAACATACAGCCCGGCCAGCAGGCCCAGCACCAGACCAACGGCGATGACCGGCCCGGCCACCGCCAGCAGCAGGCCGATCAGCCCGCCGGTCAGCCCGATGACCGCGCCGACGATAATGGCATAGGTGCGTCTGTCCAGGCGCGAAACCCATTCCTGCAAAACATTGGCTGGCTGCATGGTTTATTTCACCCGTTTCGTGAACCGCCGGACGGCAAAAATCATCCCCAGTATACCCAGCGCGCCCCAGGCAGCCAGGCTGAACAGCACGCCGAGACGGAACGTCAACGGATCGTAGCGCAGCCGCACGGTATGTTCGCCCGCCGGGACGACCACCGCCGACAGCGCCCCATAGGCGCGCAGGATGTCTGCCGGCTGCTCGTCTATGGCGGCCTGCCAGCCGGGGTAATCCGGGTGCGCCAGCGACAGCACCGCGTCCTGCGGCGTGCTGACGGTAATGGTGAACTGCTCCGGCTTAAATTCGGTGACGATGGCGCTGGCTTCCGGGGGGGCGGTTGTCTGCCGGGCAAAACCGGGGTCACGGTCGAGGATGATCGTCCGGCGCGGGTCGAAGTTGGGGTCATCCAGCAGGGCGAAGGCGAATTCATCGCTGTCGGCCAGGGCGTAATCGTACACCAGCAGAGCGAAGGGGCGCGGGTCATCGAGCCGGTGCAGGTTCACTTCGCCGTAACGATCTGTCCCGGACGCGACCACCCGGCTCGCCACCGGCATCTGCTGCCAGTCGGTGTAAACGTAACGGACGGCGAACAGTTCCCAGGCCAGCGGGTTGATTAAACCCGGCTCGATCAGCCGGTAGGGACCGTCCAGGAACAGCGGGCTGATGCCGCGCATATCCATCAGCCTGTACAGGCTGCCAAAGTTATCGTGCAGGCCGCGATAACCGTCCACGCGGAAAGGCGTGTCCGCGTCTTGCCGCGGGATTTCCAGCAGCGGCGGGTAGCCCGGCGGCATGATGATCTGCTCACCCGGCGGCACCGAATCGTAGGTGGCGGGCGAGTCCATGTTGACGGTGAACAACTCGAAGGCGATCAGCCCGACCAGCAGCCAGGGGTAAACCATCTGACGGGGGTATTCCATGATCTCGCGGATCAGGTACACGGCCAGCGCCGCGCTGACCGCGCTGAACAGGATGATGCTCAACGCATCGTTCAGCCGCTCGTGATCGTTCAGCCACTCGTTAAAGACCAGCACCAGCGCTGCGCTGCATACCCCAACCAGCCCATACAGCAGGCGGCGCAGGTTGCGGGTGGCTATCGGCCACTCAGATGAATCCCAGTTCAGGATATGAACCAGGCCGCGCCCGGCCAGAATCGCCAGGCTGGCGGCGACTATATAAGCGGCGCGTTCCTGCCCCCGGAAAAAACGCAGCCCCGGCAGCAGGTTGTACAGCGCCGGGAAAACCGCGCTGTTGGCTCCAAAACTGAGGCCGAGCGCGATGATCGCTGCCGTCCCCCAGAACAAAACGCCGGGAATCCGCCGCCACAGCGTCACCAGCACCAGCGCCAGTCCGGCTACGCCGAAATACAACGGCGAGAACAGACTGAGCAGGCCGGGAAATAAAACCTGCGCCGCGTCCCGAATCGGAAAACCGTTGCCTTTGGCGTCATAGGTGAAGCCGACACGCGCCGTATGGGGCAAATATTCCAGGCCGGGCAAAAGCTGTACGGCGGCCAGCCCGCCGGCCAGGACGCCAAAAAGCGCCACCCCGCCGACGAAGACCGTCCAGCGGTAACGCTGCGCCAGGGCGCGGTAGCCGGTGTAGGCGACCAGCAGATAGGTGAGAAACCAGCTTGTCTGCGGATGCCCGGCCATCCAGGACAGGCCGAGCGCGCCGCCGGTCAAAACCAGCCAGCCCCAACGCGGACGCGGGCCGCGAGTCGCTTCCAACACGCCCAGCGCCGCCGGTGGCAGCCATACGCCGGCCTCTAGCAGCGCCAGTTGCAGCGGTGCGTAGCCGGTCATAAAACCGCCGTAGCCGGCAATGATGGCGGTGGCCAGCCCGCCGAAAGTGCTGCCGCGCTGTTTAAGCGTCATGCGGCGCAGCAGGGCGTACATCAGCAGCGAATACCCCATGACGTGAAAGGCCATCTCCAGTTCGAGGGCGTGGTACGTCCAGCCGCCGGAGAGCGAACTCAGCGCGATCGTCAGCAGCCGAGGCGGGTAAAAGACCGCCGACTGCGTATCGGCCAGGAAGGGCAGGCCGCCGTTGTTGTAGGGATTCCAGAGCGGCACTTCACCCGCCGACAGGCGCTGATGCTGGTAGGCCGCGAAGGCCACAAACTGGCCGGAGAAATCGCCTTTTTCCAGCGACGCCTGGTCGGCCTGGATGGGCGTCAGCAGCCGCCAGAAAAACAGCGCCCACAGCGCGACCAGAACCAGGATGGCGATCACGTCCGGCGGGATATGCAGCCGCGCGGCAGGCGGCGTTTCGATGCCCGGCTCGATGGCATGGGGGGGCGTGGGCGCGAGAGATGTACCGTTCATAAGTCCTCTGCGGGCAGTACGCGCACGCGGTTGAGATAGACAAAATTGAAGGCCATACCGCCGTCCGCCGTGACGATGCGCAGGCGCGGGAATGTGCCGTCGGGCGCTTCCCGGTACAGGCCGAGTTCGAGTTCGTAAATGCCCGGCGGCGTGTCCGGGCTGATGCTCAGGATATGGACATCCTCGATGATTTCGCCCGGTGTCCAGGTGGTGGTAGGCCGCTGCCACTGCGCCGGCATCCCGTCGGAGGCAGCGTATTTGGTCAGCGTGACCGGGTCGAGGATGTTGGCGAACACCTTATAATCAAATGGAATGACGTTCAGCGCCCGCCAGTAAAGCGTTAATTCTAGGCGGCTGCCCGCTGCCGGGCTGAGATCGGTCAGCGCGTAACCGACCAGTTCGATCTGGTTCTCGAAGTTGATGCTGATCGGGTTCGGCACGTTCAGGCCGCTTTCGCGTGGCAGCACTTCAACCTGCCCGATTTTCCAGGTTTCGCCGCCGTCCGCCAGCCGCAGCCGTTCGCCGGACGGGTGATGATACCAGCCGAGAATAACATCCAGCGTCATGGGGGCGTAGGCAGTGGGCGGCAGCCAGATGGCGATGGGGTTGCGCCAGCTTCGCCCCGCCGGTAAATCTGAAGTCGCCAGCGTTCCCTGCCCCGGATAAATATCGCGCTGGCCGACGATCACCCCATCCGGTGTGACGAGGTGAACGAACAGACTCCAGTCACGGTCGGTTTCGGCGGCCATTTCCCAGGCTGTTTCAATCAGGACGTACTGCTCCGGGTAAACCGCTGGCTGTATGATTGAGCCTTCCAGCAGGGCGAACAGCCGGCGTTCATTGTCGTAGAACGTCGTTTTCGGCGCGCGGCTTTCGACCGGCGGCGGCGTCCGGTAGGCGGGCGCGATAACGAGGAAGGGCGCCAGCGCCGCGACCGCGAAAAAGTAGATGCCAACGCCGCCCATCGCCAATGGCTGCGCGCGGCGCGGCTGCCACCACAACAACCCGACCGCCATCCACAGCGACAGCGCCGACAGCGCCCCGAACACCAGCCGCCCCTGTGAGGCGGGCGTTTCCGCCGTCCAGCGCAGGTAAGAGATGAATGTAACGACCGGCCAGATGAGCGTCACGGCGGCGGGCAGCCACAGGGCGTTCATTTCCTGGCTGATATGCGAACGATTCCAACGGCACGCCGCCGCGTAAATGATGAAAATCACCGCCCCCAGCAGTCCCAAGCCGCCGATGAGATTAAAAATCAGATAGACGGCATCCGGCAGGGGGACGTTGACGCCGCCGAAAAAGCCCCAGTACGCCTGGGTGAAGCTGTGGCGTTCGCTCCATAACTGCGCCAGGTTAGCGGGGACGGCACGCCGCCCGACCATTTGCAGGAACATATTCAAGCCGGTTGGGTCGCCGTAAAGCTGCCAGTTATACAGATACCACCATCCGGCGATGAGGATGGTCAGCCCGCCGGAAACTGCGCCGCCGATCACCAGCGGACGCCAGCGGCGCCGCCGCAGGCTGACGACCAGCAGCGCCAGCGCCACCAGCGGAATTAAAAAGCCGATGTTGAGCTTCGACAGCAGCCCCGCGCCCGTGACGACGCCGATCATGGCGTAATCGCGCAGGTCATGGTGGCTGGACGGTGATGGCGCGTCCTTTAACAGGCGCACGATCAGCAGTGTCAGCAGATTGCCGAGCAGGTTGGAGAGGTTGTCGTTATTGACCGAGCCGCTGATGAACAGGAACATTGGCAAAAAAGCGTTCAGCGTCGCCGCGCCGAGCGCCACCAGCGGCCAGTCCAGGAAAACCGTCCGCGCCAGAAGATACGTGACCAGCACCGTTCCCAGGCCGAGCGCGACCGAAAACAGCCGGATGATATGGACGGCCAGTGCCGTGCCGCGCCAGGGGAAGGCTTCCGGGTCGGCGCGGTGAACGATCATATTGGCGTTTCCGTCCGGGCGCACCACGCCGATGTCGGCGTGTGGATTGACGCGGCGCACGTCGTCCATGTCGGCGGTATCTATGCCCGCCGTGAGCGCCGCCGCCAGCAGGTAATACAGCGGCGGCTGGCTGCCTTCCTGCCGCCAGGGGCCGGGGCTGGCTGGGTCCTGGGGGGGCAGATGCAGGCCGTTCTGCGCCAGATAACGCACCATCGGGTAATGCCACAGTTCGTCGGACGCCTCAAAAATGGGCGTAACGACGCTGTAGGTGATCGCCAGCAGCACGTAAACAGCCAGGATGAGCGTTAAAATCCGGCGGTGGCCTGCCACGTTTATGACCTTTCCGCGACAACTTGCCGGAAAAAATCCGCCGCCGACTGCGCGATACTCGGCCAGCGGAACTGACCGGCCAGCGCCGCCGCGCCCCGGCGCAGATGCGCCGCCTGTTCCGGCTGCCGGCATAAATCGGCCAGCGCCCGCGCCAGCGCCGCCGGATCGCCCGGCGGGACGAGACGCATATTTTCGCCGTCCACAAAGGACGGGATGTTAACCTGCGGCGTGGTGGTGACGATGGCGCAGCCGTAGTGAACGGCGGCCATCAGGCTGCCGCGCCGGTAGGACGCGCCGTCCCGGAAAGGCAGCACCACCACATCGCCGGCAGCCAGATACGCGCCGACCGCCGTTTCGTCCAGGTAGCCGGTGCAATGAATGAACGGCGCTAAGCTCAGTTCGTGGATGCGCGCCTGCATGGCGTCCATGAAAGCGGTGTTGGTCGGGTCGCTGCTGCCGGCCCCGCCGCCGACCAGCGCCAGCCGCGTGGGCTGGCCGTTCTGTCGGAGTGCGGCCAGGGCGGCCAGCAGGTCTTCGATGCCCTTGCTGTGGTTGAACAGGCCGAAGTAGATCAGCAGAAAATCGCCGGGTTGCGCGCCAGCGCGAGTGCGCCAGGGTTGCGGGTCGAAGTCCGCCGGCAGGCCGGCCAGGATGTTGCTGCCGATGGGAATCAGCGCCAGGTGGGGCAGGCCGCGCAGCCGTTCCTGGTCTTCGTGGTTGGTGACGATGACGCCACGTGACGCCCGCGCCAGCCGCCGTACAATCCAGTCCCGCAGCCGCCCGGCCTTCGGGAACAGGTAGGGAAAACGCAGATCGTGAAAGGTTGTCACCAGCGGTAAATCGCCCAATGCTTCCGGCAGAAAGTGAATCCAGGGTGACATGGCGTAGGCAGCGGTCTGAAACTGAAGGTTGACCACTTCCAGGCGTAAATCGCGCGCCCAGGCGCGAATCGTCCGCAGGCTGTTGATATTCCAGCCAGCAATCGAAGGACTCAGGCTGATGGCCGGGTCGTCGTTGAGCGCCTGGCGGCTGCTGAGGACGTGAACGACGTGTCCCAGCCGCGCCAGTTCGCCGGCCAGGATGCGGCTGTAAGCGCCGACGCCGCCCTGCATGGGCGGGTATTCGCCCGTGATGAGGCCGATCCGCATCAGCTTACCTTTAACCCGGAGCGAATGACCTGCCAGTACGCCCGGACGCGCGCCCGGCGCAGGTCGCGTTTGTGGCCCAGCAGCCCTTTGGCCGCTTCCAGCGCCAGCTGCCAGCCGTAATTGAGGAACAGAAAGGCGCGCAAAACCTGCGCGGCCAGCCGTCCATGATATTTGCGCGTGTAACGCAGCTTGCTCTGCTGGAAATGAATGTGGCTGCGGGCGGCGACCTGCTCGCTGCTTTTGCCGCCGTGATGGATGATGCGCGCGGCGCCCAGGTAGACCACCCGCCAGCCGGCGTTTTTGGCGCGTTTGCACCAGTCCACTTCTTCCGAATACATGATGTACCCTTCGTCCAGGCCGCCGATCTGCCGGTAGACCGCGCGCCGCGCCATCAGGGCCGACCCCTGCGCCCAGTCAATGTCGAAGGTGGCGTCGTCCGGGGCGTCGGCCATGTAGTAGGCGTCCAGCATGGCTCTGGGCGCGAAGGGCTGCAACCAGGTGCTTTCCAGGAACAGCACCGCCAGCGACGGAAAACGCCGCCGTGTGGACTGGGTGCTGCCGTCGGCGTTCAGCGTGCGCGGCCCGATCAGGCCGACATCAGCGTTTTGATCCAGATAATCCACCATCAACGCCAGCGCGTCGCCCACGATTTCCGTATCCGGGTTGAGCAGCATCACGTAACGCCCGCTGGAAGCCGCCAGCCCGATGTTATTGCAGCGCGTAAAGCCCAGATTATCCGTCTGGGGCAGCAGCTTCACCTGTGGGTAGCGGTCATACACCTGCGCGACCGTATCATCGCTGCTGGCCGAATCAACAACGATGATTTCGACGGCCAGGCTGTCCGGCGTGTTGTTCAGGATGCTGTCCAGGCAGGCCGCCAGCAGGTCGGCCACATTCCAGCTGACGATGATGATCGAGAGATCGGTCAAGCGCACATACTCCGCGTGTCCGAAACCGCGCCGGATTATACCAGAATTTACAGAAAAATTCGGTTTCGATCACACTTTGATAACACTTTGCCGGGATGATGAAGCCAGTAAACCAAGACCTGAATAGAAAGGACTGTACCATGAGAAAGCTGTTGATTGCGGTTGTGGTGATCGGGATGCTGGCGCTGGGTGTGAGCGCGGCAGGCGCGCAGGGCGAGCGCGCGCCGCGCCGCCCCGGTGTGGATATTACCCGCGAAGTTATTAACGCCATTGCCGAGGCGGTTGGGCTGAAGCCGGTTGAACTGGTTCAGCAGCTTCGGGACGGGGCGAGCCTGAATGAAGTCATCACGGCGCAGGGCGGTGATGTGGCGGCAGTGCAGGCCGAGGTGACGAACATCCTGACCGAGCGCGTTAACGAGGCTGTCGCAAACGGTAAGCTCACGCAGGAACGCGCCGACCAGTTGATCGAACGTCTGGGAACGGCGGTCGAGCGGGTTTTCAGCGGCGAGGTGCGCGATGGCCTCACCGAGCGTTCGGCGCAGGTGGCTGTGCTGCAAATGGCCGCCGAACAGACCGGCCTGACGCGGGCCGAACTGATGGCCGAACTGCGCGCCGGGAATTCGCTGGCGGACGTGCTGACGGCGAACGGCGTGGACGTGAACGCCTTCATTGATGAGGCCGTCACCAAACTGGACACGCAGCTTGATAAGCTGGTGGAAAACGGGCGTTTGGCGCAGGAACGCGCCGATGAACTGCTGGCAAACTTCCGCGAACGTCTGACCGAACGCATCAACCAGGTCGGCCCGGCAGAAAATACCGAGGCATAAACCTTCGCCGGAAGCAGAAAGACCGGGGCGGGCCGCAAACCCGCCCTGTGCATTTATGGTAGGGCGAACAGGCGGGCCGCGTTTTCGGTGGTCGTTTGCGCCATCTGCTCCACCGTGACCTGATGCAGCGCGGCCAGCCGTTCGATGATGTAGGGGATGTAAGCCGGTTCGTTGCGTTGGCCTCGGTGCGGCGTGGGCGTCAGGAACGGACCGTCGGTTTCCACCAGCAGGCGGTCAGGCGGCACGCGCGCGGCGACGGCGCGCAGATCGTCGGCTTTTTTGTAAGTGATCGGCCCGGTGAAGCCGATGTAAAACCCGGCTTCCAGCGCCCGTTCGGCAATGTCCGCCGGGGCGGAAAAGGAGTGCAGCACGCCGGGGCGCGTTTTGAGCGAGTCCGGCAGGCCGCGTACCCAGCTTTCCAGAATGTCTATGATGTCGGCGCCGGCTTCGCGGTTGTGAATGATAACCGGCAGCGCCAGCTTTGCCGCCAGCGTAAGCTGGGACTCGAAGGTCTCGAACTGTTTAGGCTTCGGGCTTTTGTCCCAATAGTAGTCCAGCCCGATTTCGCCGATGGCGACGACTTTCGGATAGGCGGCCATATCGCCCAGGGGTTTGAGCAACGCCGGGGTAAAATCGGCGCTGCTGTTGGGGTGGATGCCCACCGCCGCGAACAGCCCATCGTGCTGGCTGCACAGGCCGAGAATGTCGCGGCTGGTTTCCAGGTCAATCGCCGGGATGACCACACGGGTGACGCCGGCTGCCGCTGCGCGGGCAATCACGGCGTCGAGGTCATCCGCATAGCTGTCAAAGTTCAGATGACAGTGGGTATCAATCAAGGCCGGTTTTCCGCCTTCAGGTGCTGGAGATCGGCCTCAACCATCATCTGGATAAGCTGCTCGAAGGTCACGTTTGGCTCCCAGCCCAGATTTTTTCCGGCTTTGCTGGGGTCGCCCACCAGCAGGTCTACTTCGGCGGGGCGCATAAACCGTTCGTCCTGCACCGTGTAATTTTTCCAGTTCAGATCAACGCAGCTAAAGGCCACGTCCAGCAGCCGCTCGACCGAATTCGTCTGGCCGGTGGCGATGACGTAATCATCCGGCGTGTCCTGCTGGAGCATCAGCCACATGGCTTTTACGTAGTCCCCGGCGAATCCCCAATCACGCTGCGAGTCCAGGTTGCCGATGCGGAGTTCGTTGGCGAGGCCCAGTTTGATGCGGGCGGCATGGTGAGTCACTTTACGGGTGACGAATTCAAGTCCCCGACGCGGGCTTTCGTGGTTGAACAGGATGCCGCTGGTGGCGTGCAGACCGTAGCTCTCGCGGTAGTTGACGGTAATCCAGTGGCCGTACACTTTAGCGACGCCGTAGGGGCTGCGCGGGTAAAAAGGCGTGCTTTCCTTCTGCGGCACTTCCTGGACTTTGCCGAACATCTCGCTGCTGGATGCCTGGTAAAACCGGATTTTGGGGTTCACGGTCATGATGGCATCGAGCAGGCGGGTGACGCCCAGGGCGGTCACGTCCCCGGTGAAAACCGGCTGCTGCCAGGAGGTCTGCACGAAACTCTGCGCGGCCAGGTTGTACACCTCGTCCGGCTGGATGTCTTTGAGCGTGCGCGTCAGGCTGGTCTGGTCGAGCATATCGCCGGAAACCAGCGTGATCTGTTCCTGAATGTGGCGGACACGTTCAAAGTTCAGGGTGCTGGTGCGCCGTACCAGACCGAAAACCTCATAACCCTGGCTCAACAGAAATTCGGCCAGATAAGAGCCATCCTGCCCGGTGATGCCGGTGATGAAAGCGCGTTTTTTACTCATGAACGGTTTTCCTCCGCTGTATGCTGTAAAGGTGATGGTACGAGGCTCGTGCGGGCGAAAGATGGGCGGTTATCCGACGAGCAACTGATGTTTTACCCGCCGGCCACCCGTGCGCGGCAGTCATCAAGCGTGTCGCGCAGGCTGTCCTCGAAGGCGATCTGCGGCTGCCAGCCGGTCGCTTTTCGCAGGCGCGCAGCGTCCCCCTGGATGATCGGTATGTCCACTGGCAGCATTCGCGCGGGGTCGGTTTCGACGGTGATGCGCCGGGTGCTGAGTTCGAGCAGCGTATCCAGCAGTTTTTGAATGCTGTAGATTCTGCCGGAAGCGACATTATAGGCTTCGCCGGGCGTGCCGCGTTCCATCAGCAGGAAGTAGGCGCGCACCACGTCGCGCACGTCGGTGAAGTCCCGCTGCGCCGACAGGTTGCCGACGCGAATAACCGGCTCCTGCTGGCCGGCCTCGATGCGCGCGACCTGAATGGCAAAATCCGGCGCGACGAATCCTTCGCTCTGGCCGGGGCCGAAGTGGTTAAAGGGACGCGCGCGGATGATCGGCATCTGGTGGCTGAGGTAATATTGCAGTCCCAGCATATCCTGGGCGACTTTGCTCACGCCGTAAGGGCTACCGGGGCGCAGCGGCGTATCTTCGTTGACGGGAAGCTGTTCCGGGCGCACCGAGCCGTAGATTTCCGCCGAGCTGATGACCAGCAGACGAGGCCGGATGTTGAGCGTCAGGCAGGCCAGGATCAGATTAAGCTGGGCGCGGATGTTGTTTTCGAGCGTATCCCAGGGGATGCTGAAGGAACGCCGGGGGGATGCCTGCGCCGCCAGGTGGTAGATGTGCTGCGGCTGTACCGCCACCAGCAGCTCATAAACGGCGTGTTCGTCGCGCAGTTCGATCTCGTGGCAGATGATTTCTGGCGGCGTGGTGTGGGGAAGCCCGGCCAGCACCGTGCCGTGCAGTTCAATGTCCGGCGTGGTTTCCAGAATCAGCCGCGATAAATGTTTGCCGACGAAGCCGCCAACCCCGGTAATGAGAACGCGCACCGTATTGTCCTTGTTCCTAAAACCGCAACCGCATCATCATAATCATTATAACGGCGCTATCCCGGATATTCCAGCAAAAAGGCGCGCACGCGGGGAGATAGCCGCTCCTGGTAGGCGATGACATCGTAAAACGCCCCGGCGCGCAGGTTGGCGAAAGCGATGCTGGCTGCGATCTGCGTGCGTTCCGAGTCCAGCAGGTCGAGGTTGTATTCGCCGGTGGACATCAGAATAACCGCCGACCATGTGCCGCCGCTTACGTCATTCACCAGCGTGTAAACGCCGAATGGAATCGTGCGGCGGAAATCTTCGATGGTCGGCTCGTCGGTGCCTTCCGGCGCGTTGATGATTTCCGGCGCGGCGACTGAATAGGCCAGCCCCAGGCGCACGCTGGCGTCCAGGCTGGTATTGACGAGGCGCAGGTGTGGTGCGTCGCCACCCCGAATCAGGTCGGAGTCCGGCAGGATGAGCAGCCGGATCAGCCCGGCTTCCGGCGAACCGGCGGCGACGATGGTATAGGACTGGCCGCTTTGCAGTGTGATGTCGCTTTCGGCCAGCGTTCCGTCGTCGCGGCCCACGCTGATGACAGGTTCGCGCTGAGGTACGGGCAGCAGCGCCGTGCCTTCGCCATAAGCGACCGTCGCCAGAAAAGCATCGCCGACGGTGAAATCCACCGGCGCCAGATCTTCCAGCGCGTTAACCAGTCGAACCTGCGGTGCGTCCGTTCCGCCGGCAGCGGCGGCGTCGCTAAGTGGGTCGCGCAGATTTTCGTCCACGCCGACGTTATCGCTCAGGACGATGGGCGGGCTGCCGATGCGCCCGGTGACGAGGTAGAGATAAAAATAACCGGCGCGCAGTTCCACGTTTTCGGCGATTTCAACCGTATCGCCGCCTTCGCCGGATGCGATCTCCGACCAGTAAAAATTGAAACTGTTTTCCGCCAGCCAGGTCTGTACCGGCGGTTCGCCCACGAAAAGCTCAGGGACGCCGGGCAGGGGGCCGCCGCTGGTTTCCAGTTGAATGTGGGGGTAAGTGTCCAGCGTGTTCAGAAAAGCGATACGCGCCAGCCCCGGCGGCGTCGGGGATAAATCTTCCGTATAAGCAATCACGCGGAGATTTTCCGCCGACCCTAGCACTACCAGCGCCGTATAAGCCGCCAGTTCAAGCTGAAGCGGCTGTTCGGCCAGCGGCTCGCCGGTGGCCGGGTCGCTGCCGGCGGCATACACCTGTATGGTATGGTCGCCGGTGGCGATATCCTGGCGGGGCAGGGGGCGGCCAAATTCGACTCCGCCTGCCAGCAGTTGACCGTCCAGATAAATATCCAGCGCGCCGCTGATGGTCGCAGCCTGGATGATACGCGCCGACGTGCGCCCCGGCGCACGGGCTTCCAGTTGAATAACCGACGGAGAAGCCGGGTCGCCGGTCAGGATCAGGGTATAGTGAAAACCTTCGCGCAGATCGGCTTGGTAGGTATAAATGGCCGTTTTGCCCTGGCGGAAAACCAGCGTATTGAGGCCGGCGCTCAGGCTGAAGGCGTCGGCGCGCTGGCGATCATCAAGCGGCGGCGTCAGGGCGGCGTCGCCCCGCGCCAGCGTTATCCCGGAACTGCCGCTCAGAACGTTGATGAATGTCACGGCGCTCTCGCCGGATGCAGTGGGAATCGGGTTTTCCGGGAAGGTCAGCAGTTCGAGCCTGTCTGCTGTCCCGGCCAGCAGCACCAGCAGAGAGTCCTGGCTATGGAAGGTGAGCGGGCTTTCCAGCAAAGCTGCCGCGTCCGACCGCACCCCGGCAGGCATGACGCGCAGTTGGTAATCCCCGGCGTTGAGCGTGGTCGGCTCGGTGAAGCGGGCGAAGTCGAGATTGGTGGCGATGGCAAGCGGCCCGGTGGTGATGTTCACCGGCGGCGTTCCCGGCGCGGCATTAACGAACCGCACCATCGCCTGTCCGACCGGCGTGGAAGTGGCCGCCGGGGCAGGCGATTCCAGAAGCGCGGCGGCGCGCGTTGGCGCGGCGGGGATAGGTGTATCGGCAGCATCCGGCGCAGGGGTGTCCGGCACGTTCTGGGCGCAGGCGGCAGCCAACGCCAGGGCGAAAAACAGCGCAAAACGAACCAGCCAGTGCATAAGACCCTCGCTTGGTGGAAGTTCCAGGCTTTCAACCCCGGACGGCATTTATGTCCATTGTAACCGCGCTGGCCGTAGACGGCATAATCACCAAAGTCCTGCAACCCCCGAACGGCGGCGCAGGACTTTGGTGGTTACGAACAGCGGCGCTTAAGCGTCCAGCGGCCCCAGGGCGTTGGCCGGCACCCAACCGCGCGCGCCGTCGTCCGGCAGTTCGATAGCGCTGAAGACGCCGTCGGTGTACAGCAGGATGACGATACGTCCGCGAGTCAGCACCGGCAGGCCGTCGTTGTTGCCGCCGGGGTCAACCGTCATGGCGACCACTTCGGCGATCACCTTCAGGTAAACCACCTCGGTGGGCGCGGCGACCGGCGCTTCTGCAGTGCCTTCCGGTGGGGCAGGAGTCTCTTCTTCAAAGACCGGCGCTTCGCCTTCGACTTCGCCGACCACCAGCGGAATGTCGGTGATGTCCACCAGCTTGCCGTTCTGGGACAGGCGGACGAAAACCGCCGTGTCGCTGCGGGCGGCGATCCAGCCTTCGATATTCTCGTAAGTCACCAGCAGCCATTCACTGTCGCCGGAGCGCCCGGTCACAACCAGCCGCGTGCCGGTGGGGATTTGCGCCAGCACTTCCGAACGCGCGTTAGCGTTGCGGCGCAGATTCAGGTTCGAGCCGGGGTCAAGCGCCACTTCGGCGATGTAGGCGTCGCGCAGCGGGTCAACCGTCGGACGTTCAACAGGGGCGATGTTGGCCGTCACTTCGCCGCGTTCCGTGCCTTCGGCGATGACCAGCAGCCCTTCTTCGTCCATGCCTTCAAAGTCAATCGGCTTGCCGTTGAGGCTGTACTGCATGTAGACGGTGCTGGCCCAGCCGGTGATGCTGCCGCCCTCTGGCGGCGAGTAGCGGACGAAAACCCATTCGCCGTTGCTCAGCACGCTCAGGAACTCAGTCACGGTGTCGTTCGGTAAACGTACCAGGACTTCCCCGTCTGTGCTGGGAATGCGGCGCAGGTTCAGGTTGACGCCAGGATCGAGGTTGAAGACGGTCGCCACCACACGATCAACCGGGATGGGTGGCGGGGTGACAGCCGTGTTGACCGCTTCGCCCGCCTGGTCGAACGGGATGGGCGGCAGGTCGGCCAGCCGGACGCGCTGCCCGGCGCTGTTGCTCACGCTCAAAAACTGGGCGCTCACCCAGGCGGTGATAGTGCCGCCATCCGGCGTCGCGTAGGAAACGTTCAGCCAGGTCTGTTCCGGGATTAAATCCTCATCGTCATCCAGTTCGCTGGCGGGGTCATCGCCAGGGGCGACGGCGCGCCCATTGACCGTTAAGAGCGCATCGGACGGCGCGAGTCCCAGCGAGAGCGAGTTGCGGTTAGGATACTGGCGAAGCTGAAGGTTCACGCCGGGATTGACGACCGGCTGCGCGATGGGCTGTTCGACGACCGGCGCGGCAGTTGCCTGGGCCGTTGGCTGCGCGGGCGGCGGTTCAACAGCAGGTAGGACGATTGCCGCTTCGGGGGTTTCGGCGCTGACCATCATGGCTTGACCGGGCGCGCTGGCGATGCCCTGCGCCACGCCGGTCGGCCTGATGAAAAGGCGCGGCTCGGCGCTGTCGCCGGCCAGCAGCAGGTTGTAGTACACGCCGCCATAAAACGCCTGCGGCGGGACGGTTACTGTGCTGGTGGTTTCGCCCCCCGCGAGCGTGACCGTGATGGCCTGCACGCTGGCAGGGATGCTGATCGCTTCGCCGGCTGCGCCGAAGGCCAGTTGGGTGGCGAGCAGCGTGCCGTCATCCAGCGTGGCGGTCAGCAGCGCGTCACCGGGCAGGCCGTTAATCAGGCTCAGGCGAGCCATGCCGGCGTCCATGCCGGTAACGCTGTCCGGGAAGACTTGCAGCGTCACATCGTCCGGCGCGCCGAGGGCGGCTGCCGTCAGCGCGTCTCCGGCGGCGATGGTCAGCGGCGCGTCAAGGACGGTCTGATCGGAACCGGCCACCTTAAGCGCGACATTGTAATCGCCGGTGGGCAGGGCGATATGCTCGGTCATTTCGCCGAATTCCAAGGCTGGGGCGAACAGCGCGTCGTTCAGATAAATATCAACGGCAGGCGCTCCGGCCACGCCGTGCGCCAGGCGCACCAGACCACCAGCGGCTTCGGCGGCAGCGGGCGCAGCCAGCAGCAGCGATGAAGGGCTGTCCGCCGGGCCGTAGACCAGCAGAGCATACGACACGCCGCTGGTGAAGGCCAGCGGGTCGGGGGTGACTATCGCGTCCGTCGGGGTCTGGCCGGTCGGCACGACGACAAAATCATAGGTGAAGCTGGTGTCCAGGTCGAGGCTGCCTGCCGGTTGGCCGAAAGTGAGGCCGGGCAGGGCCACGCGGCCATCGGCGAGGGTGATGTCCACGCCGGGCGCGGTTGGGATGGCATGAATGGCGCTGAAACGCGCCTTGCCCAGCGGCAGCGGGCTGATGTCATCCTGGTAGATGAGGAACGCCGGCGGGCTACTCGGTGCAGCGACCAGCGTGATGGCCGCACCGGCGGTCGGGCTGACGGTTTGCTGCCACAGGGGCGTGGAGTCGCCGGCTGCCGTAACGCTAAGCTGATGCTCGCCGGCAGGCAGATTGATATAGCCGGAAGCCTGGCCGTAAGCCAGGTTTTGAAGGGTCAGTTCGCCGTCGGTGTAGATGTCAACCGCCGGCGCCTGCGGGATGGCGTGGACGAAACGCATCTGTGCGCCGTCGGGGGATTGTGCGAGGGCGCCGGTCGCCAGGACAAACAGCAGCGCCAGCACCAGAAGGCCGGCAATGCTTGGTGTTAAACGGTGATTCATATTTACAATTCTCCTGAACATACGTTACATCGGGGGCAGGAAAACGCCCCGCCCCATTGCGGCTCTTCTGGCCGAGACTCATTCGATCATGCCAGACTGATCCATGTCCGGGTAGGGTACTAAGTTCCTTCTTCCCACTGGCTGAGGTACTTTTCCTGCTCCGGGGTCAGTTTATCAATCTGTACCTGCATAGCTTCCAGCTTCAGCCGGGCGATCTCATGGTCAATTGCTTCGGGGATCGTGTACACCTGCGGCTGCATGGCGCTGGCAAACCTAACCATGTATTCTGCGCCGAGCGCCTGGTTGGCGAAGCTCATGTCCATAACGCTGGCGGGGTGGCCTTCGGCGGCGGCCAGGTTGATGAGGCGTCCCTCGCCCAGCAGATACAGCGGTTTGCCGTCCAGCAGATATTCTTCAACAAACGGGCGCACCAGACGGGGTTTGCCACTGCTCATTTTTTCCAGCGCCGGGATGTTGATCTCGACGTTGAAGTGGCCGGAATTGCACAGGATTGCGCCCGGTTTCATGCTGGTGAAATGCTGTTCGTCCAGCACGTTGATGTCGCCGGTAGCAGTAACGAAGATGTCACCGACCGCAGCGGCCTCGTTCATCGTCATCACGCGGTAGCCGTCCATCACGGCTTCCAGGGCGCGCAGCGGGTTGACTTCGGTGACGATGACGTTCGCGCCCATGCCCGCCGCGCGGCTGGCGATGCCCCGGCTGCACCAGCCGTAACCTGCCACCACGATTGTCCGCCCGGCCAGCAGGATATTGGTCGCCCGCACGATGCCATCAATGGTACTCTGACCCGTGCCATAGCGATTGTCAAACAGGTGTTTGGTATCGCTGTCGTTGACGGCGATTACCGGGAACTTCAGCGCGCCATCCTTCGCCATTGCGCGCAGGCGGATGACGCCGGTGGTGGTTTCTTCCGTCCCGCCGATGATGCCGTCCAGCAGTTCGCGGCGGCTTTTGTGAATGGTACTCACCAGGTCTGCGCCGTCGTCCATGGTGATGTGCGGTTTATGGTCAAGCGCGGCCTTGATGTGTTCGTAGTAGGTGGTGTTATCTTCGCCCTTGATGGCGTAGACCGGAATCTCGAAGTTCGCCACCAGCGACGCGGCCACGTCGTCCTGAGTCGAAAGCGGGTTCGACGCGCACAGAATCACGTCCGCGCCGCCGACCTGGAGGGTGTGCATCAGATTGGCGGTTTCGGTGGTGACGTGCAGACAGGCCGAGATGCGCACGCCTTTCAACGGTTTTTCGCGCTCAAAACGCTCGCGGATGGCGCGCAGAACCGGCATTTCCTGTTCCGCCCATTCGATGCGGTAGCGCCCCCCCGGCGCCAGATCGAGATTCTTGACATCATGTTCGACGGTCATTGCTGCTCCTGAAGCGAACTAAACAAAACGTGAGGATTATAGCACACCATAACGATTGCGCCAGTCACTAAACCAACGTTTACTCTACGATACGGCGCATGTGGAAGGCTGCGAAGAGTCAAGCAGCGCGTCCAGCAGCCCTTTATCATCGAACCGGGTGCGAAACCGCGCCACGAAGTCGGCCAGGGAAAAGCTGTGATTCTGCGTGCCGACCTGTTCCAGCACGTAAGTGGCACACAGCGCGCCGACCTGCCCGGCCAGTTGCAGCGGCCACCCGGCGACCAGGCCGCGCACCAGCCCGGCGCGGAAGGCGTCGCCGACGCCGGTCGGGTCTTTGATGGCGTCGGTTGGGAAGGACGGCACTTCGATCAACTCGCCGCCGGCATAAATGTGCGAACCGCGCGCGCCCTGGGTGATGACCAGAATATCAATGTTCCGGCGCAGATCATCCAGCGTTTGCCCGGTTTTTTTGCCGATGATCTCGGCTTCATAAGCGTTGACGACCAGGGCATAAGCGCCCTGCATGTCCCGATAAAGCTCTTCGCCGGTCAGGCGTGGAACCTGCTGGCTGGGATCGTAAATAAACCGGATGCCGCGTTCCCGGCACTCGCGCGCCAGGTTCATCATGGCCTGCGGATCGTTGGGTGAAATGAGAACCAGATCGGGATGGCCGTCGAAAACATCGGCCAGGGCGTAATCCTTGGCATAGGCCATCGCGCCGGTATAAAACGAAGCAATCTGGTTGTTATCCAGGTCGGTATTGGCGAAAAATGAGGCCGTGAAAACGTGGTCAATCTGACGGACGGTGCTGGTATCTACCCCGGCGTTTTCCAGCCAGGCGCGGTATTCGTCAAAGTCGCGCCCGACCGTTCCCATCAGCTTGGGGCGCAGGCCGATCAGCGCCATGTTGAAGGCGATGTTGGCCGCCACGCCGCCCCAGTGTTTGGTCATCTCGTCCACCAGAAAACTCAGGCTGATCTGATGAAGCTGTTCCTGAATGAAATATTCGGTGAAGCGCCCCGGAAAGCGCATAAGGTAATCGTAAGCGATTGAACCGGTGACTATAATATCCATCGAATGTTTGGCGTCCTATCGTATGGTCATCATGGAGGCCGCGCCTCCCCTGCAGAAGCGACAAATGAGTATACCATAAGCCTTTGTGCGTTGTAGAATAAAATTCATTTGTTTGGAAGATGGGAATTAAAGATGTCGGTTATAGATCATAAACGTTTAGAAACGAGGCTGCTCCGGCTGGATGTGGATGGTTTGCGGCGGGGCTGGTACAGCGATAAATATTTCGAGAACGTGGTGCGCGTCCTGGAACGTGCCCAGGCTGAAGGCTATACGTTCGCCGGGTTCAGCCCGCGCCTGGCTTTGACCGGCGGCGCGTCGGTGGCGGTGGGGAATATT
Source organism: Chloroflexota bacterium (assembly GCA_013388735.1). Taxonomy (GTDB): domain Bacteria; phylum Chloroflexota; class Anaerolineae; order Aggregatilineales; family Phototrophicaceae; genus CFX2. The sequence goes on from JACAES010000045.1 coordinate 34,148, forward strand.
CAGGTTGAGGCGCAGGTGTTTAACCGCCGCGCGCCGCGTGCGCTGGTGGCCGGGGTGGATGCGGCGCTGGCGATGCTGCGCCACGCCACCGGCTATTATCAGGACGGCGCGTTTCAGGAAACCTGGGCGGATTTAGAAGTTGAAGCGGTTGAGGACGGCGAGTTTACCTACTATGAAGGCGATACGGAGGATGTCGAGCCAGTTATCAGAATCCGAGGGCGCTACCGGGATTTCGCGCTGCTGGAAACACCCATTCTGGGCGTGTTAACCCGCGCCAGCCGCATCGCCACCAACGTTTATGAAGTGCTGGTGGCGGCGCGTGGAAAGCCGGTTCTGTTTTTCCCGGCGCGTTTTGACCTACCGGAAACGCAGCCGATAGATGGTTATGCTTACTGGCTGGCGGTTAATCGTTACAATCAGGATACCGGCAGCCAGGTGGCGCCGCTGGTCAGTACCGACGCGCAGGGATCATGGTGGAACGGGCGCGGCGGCGGCACGGTGCCTCATGCGCTGGTGGCCTGTTTTCTGGCCGACACGGTAGAAGCGATGGTCGCCTTTGCCGAATATATGCCGGTGGATGTGCCGCGTATCGCGCTGGTGGATTTTAATAACGATACGGTCGGCGCGTCGGTGGCGACGCTGCGCGCCTACTGGCCGCGTTATCAGGCGGCGCTGATGACCGGCAGCGAGGAAGAACGCAAACGCTGGACGCTGTACGGCGTCCGCCTGGACACCAGCGCGAACATGCGCGATGTCGCACTTGACCCCGGCGATGGGTACGGCGTCAGCCCGGAACTGGTGCGGGTGGTGCGGCAGGCGCTGGATAATGCCTGGCAGGACTGGGATGTGTTCGGCAGCATGGTAGAGGCCGCGCAGGCATTTTGCCGCAGTGTCAAAATCGTCGTCAGCGGCGGTTTCGACCGCGACAAAATCGAACGCTTCGAGAAGGACGGCGTTCCGGCGGACATCTATGGCGTCGGCTCAACCTTCCTGCGCAACGAGTCCCGCACCAATACCGATTTCACGATGGACGTGGTACGTATCCGGCTGGATGGGCAGTGGGTGGATATGGCAAAACTCGGACGCCAGCCGAATGATAACCCGAACCTGAAGCCGGTAGACCTGGGTCAGTTTTAGAGGAGAGTTGCCGATGACATCCGATGATCGGAAGCCGCCTGGCGGCGAATTGGGACGCCAGCCGCATCTGATTCCCGGCCAGATGGGGCGGCGTTTGTACTCGATGGCGGCGCTGGCCGAACGTATCGAGGCCGCGTTCATCGAAGAATACGGCCTGGACTCGCCGGCGCTGCGTCAGGCCGATACCCCGGCCAGCCGCCTGAAGCTGGTATTGGGGACGACGGATTATGTCCTGGCGGTGGAATCGGTTCAGCTGGCGGCGCCGGAAAAAGCCGACCTGGTGAGCCGTGTCTACAGCGACCTGTTCGGCTATGGCCCGCTGGATGCGCTGTTTCTGGACGAGCGCGTGACGACGATTGCGCTGGAGGGCGCAGATCAGGCGTCGGTGCGCTACGGCCATGCCGACCTGTCGGCGCTGGGCGCGATTTTCCAGGATGAGAAACACCTGCGGCGAGTCCTAAAACGGCTGCTGCTGGATGCCGGGGCGGAGATGCGCGACGACCAGCCGTACATCGAAACGGGGTTGCAGGTCGGCGACCGCCCGGTATGTATCAATCTGATGTCGCCGCCGGTGACGCTGCGCCTGACCGCCGATATTCGCGTGCATCCGGCCAGCCCGCCGGATGCCAACAGCCTGATCGAAAACGGCTTCTGGACGGCACAGGCGAGTACGCTCTTAAAGGCGCTGGCGGCTTCATCGTATGGCCTGATCGTGGTCGGCGAACCGGAGTCCGGCAAGACGACTCTGCTCGGCCTGCTGGCCGGGTGGCTGCCGCAGCCGGAGCGGGCGCTGGCAGTCGAGCGGGCCGGCGAACTGCGCCTGCCGCCAGGGGTGGAACGGCTGGCGGCGCGCTGGCCGGTGGGGGATGCGCCCGGCATTTCTTTTGGGGAACAGATCGGGCGCGCGCTGGCGTTACGACCGGGCTGCCTGCTGCTGGACGAAGTGCGCGCCGACGAGCCGCTGACGATTGCGCCGCTGCTGACCATGCCGGACGCGCCCCGGCTGATCTGGTCGTTTCGCGGGCCGATCTTCGAGAAGCGTTTGAGCAGCGCCCTGGGGATGCTGGCCCGCCGCGCCGACATGAGTCAAAGTGAGGAGATGGTGCGGGCGCTGTACCGACGGCTTCCTTTCGTCGTGACCGTCAATCGTCTAAACGGCGCGCTGCGCCTGTGGAGCGTCGGCGAATGGCAGTTTAAACACAGCCCGGATTACCCGACTTACGTGCCGCTGATGCGGGTCGAGGGTGGCGCGCTGCGGCTGACCGGGGAACGTCCGGCGCTGGAACTCGACCTGCCCGAATCGTTCTGGGAATAAACAGTGCTGGGATAACTACGGGCAGATTTCCGTCACCACTTCGACGCCGTTCAGCATCATGTGATACAGAAAGACCAGGTGCAGGAATTCGGCGTCGTGCGGCACGATGCCCAGTTCGGCGGCGCGCTGCACCGGCATATCATAAGTATCGGCGGTGTTCACCGGCAGGATGATACGAATACCCTTACGCTGGTTCTGGTTGGCCGATAACCGCATGTGCATCGCCAGTTGGTAGGTGCACAGGTCGGTGCAGTCCCCGACGATAATCCAGGTGGTGATGTGCGGACGCGCCTGAACCCAGGCGTCAAAACCCGGCGCCAGGCCGCTGTTGATCGAATTTTTGGGGATAATCGTGAGCCGGTCAAAAAACGGCAGGGCTTTAAACGCTTCAACCGTTTCGGACTCGACCGTGCCGCGCACGCAATGAACACCATACTGGGCGAACTCAACCGCATCTTCAGGGTGTGTGTCCTGGGGCAAGGCGATGTCCCGCACGCCCTGTTCCCACGCCAGTTGGAACAAGCGCGTGATCGGTTGGACGATCGCATTCACACGCGGCGAAGCCAGCGGCCCAACCGTACAGAAGCCGTTGATGACATCTACCGAGATGATGCCGACTGTATGCGGGTCCGGCTGCGTGAGCGTGGATAGCGACATCTCTCGTAGGCCGGCTTTCCAGTCCAGCATCCACTGGATGAACGGTTTGCTCCGGTCTATAAAATTCTGAGTCGTGTCCATCGGACAGCCTCCAATTTAACTACAGAACGCAAAGGCGGAGCATATGCCCCGCCTTTTGTTTCATCCCGCGATATTACGAGTAGGCTTCAACCACGGCGATCAGCACTTCGTAGGGGACGCCGCCGCGATCCCACTTCTGGCCGCCGATCTCAATCCAGCCCAGGTCGCCGTCGTTGGCGCGGATTAACACGGCGGGTGTGCCGCTGACGCCTTCCTGCTGACCGAGCGCGATGTCGGTATCTACCTGGGTCTGCGACTGCGCGCAGGCCAGCGCCTGGTTGTAATCCAGCCCTAATTCCTGCGCGACCGCCCGGCCTGAATTTCCGTCATAACGTCCGATGGCAGCCATCTGATAGAAGCGATCTTTGGCTTCCCAGAAAGCGCCGTCGCGCTGATCGTTCAGGCAGACGGCGATCCGCCCCATGAAGTAGGTCAGCTCGCCGCCGGCGGTGGGGAACGTCCGGTATTCGAATCTGGCTTTGCCGGTTTTGACATAATCATCTACAAACCGTTCGACGGTTTGCAGGTAATCAATACAATGCGAGCAAGCGTAATCCGCGAACTCGACGATAGTCACCGGTGCGTCCGGGTTACCCATCACAAAACCGCCGTCGGACAGCCGCGACAGGGGGATGCCTTCATAGCTGCTGGTGCTAACGGTCGCTGCGTTATTCGCCAGCAGGATGGCGGCCCCGGCAGCGATGACCGCAACGCCGATAATCACGGCGATGAGGAGCGTATTTCGGGAGGCCGTATTTGGGGCTGCATCTGACTGAATCGGGGTTTCCATGATGGTTTACCACTAATCGCCGTAAACAGAAAGTAGAATTAAATTCTGATTCTTACGCAAGTTAGCCGGGTAATCAAGTGAGCGTTATATTAGAGGCGGGGTGAGCGTGGCTGAAGCGGCCTGTGGGTGGCGCGTTTTTGCAGATGATCGCCCCGCTGTGGAGCGGCTTGAGGAGAGAAAGTAATGCGCGCTGTAGACATCATCGCCAGGAAACGCGACGGACAGGTTTTGAGCGCCGACGAAATCGCTTGGTTTGTGCAGGGGTATACGCGCGGCGACGTGCCGGATTACCAGGCTGCCGCTTTCTTGATGGCGGTTTTCGTCCGGGGCATGTCGCGCCAGGAAACCGTCAACCTGACGCTGGCGATGGCGCGCTCCGGCGACGTGCTGGATTTGTCGGACATCGCCGATTATGCGGTGGACAAACATTCGTCCGGCGGCGTGGGCGATAAAACGACGCTGGTGGTGCTGCCGTTGGTGGCGGCCTGCGGCGTGCCGGTCGCCAAGATGAGCGGGCGCGGCCTGGGTTTTTCCGGCGGCACGCTGGACAAACTGGAAAGCATCGCCGGGTACAACGTCCAGCTTTCCAACGAACAGTTCCGTCAACTGGCGCAGCAGAACGGTATCGTGCTGGCCGGGCAGTCCTATGACCTGGCCCCGGCAGACGGCAAGCTGTACGCGCTGCGCGATGCGACCGCCACCGTGCCAAGTCTGCCGCTGATCGCCAGCAGCATCATGAGCAAAAAGATCGCCGCCGGGGCAAACGGTATCGTGCTGGATGTTAAGATGGGGCGGGGGGCTTTTATGACCAACCTGGACGACGCGCGCGCGCTGGCGCAGATCATGGTGGACATCGGCGTGGATGCCGGGCGGGACATGATCGCCGTGATTTCCGATATGAACCAGCCGCTTGGCTGCGCGGTCGGCAATGCGCTGGAAGTGGTCGAGGCGATTGAAACGCTGTCTGGTGGCGGCCCGGCGGATTTCCGTCAACACTGTCTGGAAGTGGCCGGGTACATGCTGCGCCTGTACGGGCGCGGGCGGCGCTGGACGGATGTTGCCGAAACGCGCGCTGACCTGGAAGCATGCCTGCACCGGGGCGAAGCCCTGGCGAAATTCCGGCTGATGGTCGAGGCGCAGGGCGGCGATACGCGCATAGTGGACGACCCATCGCTGCTGCCGGCGGCGCGGCTGGTCGAGATGTTCGCCGCTCCGCAGGCGGGGTTCATTGCCCAGGCCGCCGCCGACCAGATCGGCATCGCGTCGTTTGAACTGGGCGCGGGGCGCGAGAAAAAAGGCGACCCGGTTGATCTGGCGGTCGGCCTGAAAATTCACGCGAAAGTGGGCGACCGGGTGGAACGCGGCGCACCACTGGCGACGATTTACGCCAACGACGAAAACCGTCTGGCGGCCTGCCGCGCGCGCCTGGAAACAGCCTTCGCCTTCAGCGACAGCCCGGTGAAACCGCTGCCGCTGTTTTACGATAGACTCTACGGCGCGGCTTCGACGGGCGTTTGAGACGCGGGGATGAGGCACATTTCCTGGCCGCGCCCCAAACAGGTTTCATCATAAACGAAATCATGCAGGGGCGCATCCTGCCACCAGCCGCCCTGGAAACGAATCAGGCCGTTGTAGCCGTCGTAATGGGTATCGGCCAGCGCCGCCGTCAGGTTTGCCTCCGGGCTTCGCACAGCCATAAGCGCCAGGCCAAAAGCGTCGTAGGTCAGCGTCGCCAGCGGCCCGGGCTGCGGCACGAACAGGCCGGTTTGCCGGTAACGTTCGATAAAAGCGGCGTCCGGCAGGCTGCCGCTGGACACAACCTTCAGCCTATCCAATGACGAACGCAGACGCGCGAACTGTTGCAGCGCGAAAACGTCCCCGCCCACCAGCGGCGCTTCAAGCCGGGCAGCTTCGGTTACTTCGACGCGCGTTTCAGCCGTGAGCGTTCCGGCCAGCGAGGGACTCGCCAGGACAAAAACGCCGGGGGTTTCCGGCTGCGCGCCCCAGCTGCCGGCGATGAGCATGGGTTTGTCGCCCAACGCGCGCTGCGTTTCCGGCGCGGTGGCGGCATAACCCAGGGCGACAACCACCTTCACCAGCGGATCGCCGGCCAGGGCGCGGGCGCGGTCTACCGCGCTGGCGACGCTGCCGCCGTCGTCAATCGCCAGCAGTTCAACCGATGTGCCGCCCGAATCCAGCGCCGCCAGCCGCGCGGCGTGCAGGGCCTGATAGCCAACTTCCCGATAGCGCCCCTCGAACGGCGCCAGCAGCGCCACCCGGCTGATGCTGGCCGGCCTCGCGCCGCAGGCAGCCAGAAGCAGCAGGATGCCGCACACGCCAATCCATAGCCACCTTTTGCCGGTAACTGACGACTGAAAACTGGAGACTTGTTTAGCATCCATTCGCCAGATGTTCCTGGAAGGTGCGGGCGAAATCGTGGTATCCGTCGCTGCGGCAGTCGGCGCGGAAGTAGTAATAATCGGATGTGGCCGGGTAAACCACCGCCTGAATAGCCGTTATACCGGGGCTGGCAATCGGGCCGGGCGGCAGACCGTCGTTCAGGTAGGTGTTATAGGGCGAAAATACGCCGCTGTAGTCGGCGGCGGTGATGCGCGGCCACCAGCTTCCCGGCGCGCCGAGCGGATACTGCACGGTCGGGTCGGCTTCCAGGCGCATACCCGCCACAAGGCGGTTGCGATAGACGCCGGCGATGAGGGGCTGCTCGTCAGCATGAATGGCCTCGCGTTCGACGATGGCCGCCAGCGTGACGATCTGGTACAGGTTAAAGCCTTGCGCGGTGGCGTCTACCGGAATTTGCGGGCCGACGCGCTCCATGAAGGTTTCGGTCAGGAAGTCACGCAGCCAGCCGGGCGTGACCTCCGCCGGAAGCTGGTAAGTGTCCGGGTACAAAAAACCTTCGAGCGAACTGCCCGGCGGCAGGCCGACCTGCTGAGCGAACACCGGGTCAACGGCTGCTCCCGGCCCGACCGCTGCCAGAAAATCCGCGCCGCTGAACGGAAAATACGGGCTATCGTCAATCGCGGCGGCGATTTCTTCCATCCGCCAGCCTTCCAGGATACGGAAGGCGAACTGGGTACTGCGCGCGTCGGTCAGCGCGGCAGCGATGTCCGGGATGGTGAGCGCCCGGCTGAGGAAGTACGTCCCGGCCTGAAGCTGGCGATCAAAATCGTACAGCCGCACGTAGTCCACGAATAAACCGGCGTCGGCGATAAGTCCCTGGTCAACCAGGCTGCGAGCGATAACCGGCGGTGTATCGCCGGGATTGACGGTAAAACGCACCGGCGTGGTGTCGCTGCTGATGGCGCGGCTCAGTTCGTCCTGCCGTGATGACAGCGACAGCCGGATGAAGGCCTTCTGCACGAAGTCTACCGGCTGGCCGCCGGAGAAGACGAACAGCGCGCCCATCCCGATCACGCCAATCAGGCCGAGGGCCAGAACAAACAGGGCGATTGATCGCAGAAAACGTGCCACGTATATATCGCTCCTTTACCCCCACAGCGCCCCGGTAAAAACAGGCATTCATTCGACGGTGGGCGGCGCGGCCAGCCCATCGCGGACGGCATCCAGGTAACTTTGCAGCATCATGCGGGCGGCCAGGTCATCAATCGGGTCGCGTTGTTTGCGGCGCTGGCGGATGGCGATTTCCCGCGCTTCAACGGTGGTAAGCTGTTCGTCCCAGAAGATGACCGGCAGAGTTGTTGTCGGGCGGAACTTTTCGACCCACTGCCGCACGGCTTCGGTCTGGTTAAACCCGCCGGCCTCCGGCCAGTCGTTAACCGGCAGCCCGATCACGATAGCCGTGACCTGCTGCTCCTGGGCAGCGCGATTGATACGTTCGAAATCTTCCCGATTGGTTGCGCGATGGATGATCGCCAGTTCGCGCGCGACCAGCCCGGACGGATCACTGACCGCCAGGCCGATACGCTTGTGGCCGAAGTCTATGCCCAGCAGCCGCATCATGCCGGCGTTTCGATGATCTGGATGGTGATACGCATCGGCAGCAGCGGCATCTGCCCCAGCCAGTCCGGCGTCAGGGCAACAGACGGCAGTGTGCCTTCGGCCAGGTGGATTTCGTTCACCAGGAAGGCGGTCGCGTCATTGATGGTTCGCCCGGCCAGCCGGTCACGAAGCTGTTCCGCGTTGATCTGTTCGGTGACGACGCCGCTGCCGCGCATCGTGAACACAATCTGCCCGTTCTGTAAGTTCACGTCCGAAACTGCGCCGCGTTCGTAAGCGACTGTCTCTGGTTTAATGAATTGGCCGACGGCGATCTGGTTGGACATCTGCGCGTAGACGATCTGCCGACCGAACTGTTCGTCCACCGCTACCGCTTCGACGACGGCGCGCATGGTCAGCGACAGCGTATCGGTCGTATCGCCGATCTGTGCGCTGAAGGTCGTCCAATCGCTGCGTTCTTCCGCGATATGCACCGTTTCCAGGATGATGAACTGGGTTTCATTCAGACGGGGCTGCATTTCCACGTAGGCCCGCGCCTGAAGCTGCTGCCGCAGAGTCGCCAGCAGGCGTTCCTGGTCGGCGGAGCTGACCACCCGGCGCGATTGGGTTGCACCGCCGGCGGTAGGGGCAATGTTCCGCACCGTCACGCGGCTGGACAGCGGGCCGACGACCGTATTAATCAGGCCGCTGTCCACGTTGCCCGCTTCACCCTGCGAGGTCGGCAGGGCTTCAATCGGTACTTCGATCTGCAAACCCAGACCCGCCGCCAGTTCAACATCCTGCACGGTGCGGAACTGAATGGGCGTCCCGGCGCTGGTGGTCACGGTCGTGCCTGCCGGGATGGCGATGGCCTCGTTGGTCTGGTTGACGAAAACCACCGAGCCGGTCGCCAGGGTATCGCCTAATTCCTGCTGGCCGGTGGTTTCAATCGTGCCGGTGTCTTCGATCTGCACGCTTAGGCGGGTGGCCGGGACAAAGCGGTTTTCGACATCCACCGTCTGAATGTTCGTCCCGGCGGTGATTTCGGCTTCGATCTCAATCCGGCTCTGTGCGGGGGTGAAGGTGACGATGGCGCTGGGCAGGACGACGTAAGCCGCGCCGGCTAAAACCAGCAGAATGACCAGGATAATCGCCAGCCGGCCCAGAATCCGCCGCCGCCGGGAAGGCGTTTCGCCGCGCACCCGGCTGGCGACTTCCATCAACTCGTCGGGTTCTGGCTCGTCTTTTGGGCGCTGGAAGCGGGTGGTGAAGACCTTGGCGCGCCCGCGTTTCCAGCGGCTTCGTTCGCTGGAGCCGATGGTTTCAAAGGTGCTGATGTTGAGTTCTTCCGCATGATGGATAACCTGCGGATCGTGCGTGACCAGCGCCAGCCGGATAGCCCGGCGCATAGCCTCGCGCTGGATCAGCACCAGATCGAGCTTGCGGGTGAGTACCGTGCCTTCCTCCGGCCAGATGAGCAGCACACGCCTGCCGCGCAGGAACGACAGTCGGTCACGGACGGATGCGGCATCCTCACCTGCTTCGAGTTGAATATATTCCGGTCGGTCTGCCATCAGCCTTTATAGTTGTTGATAATTAATTGACGCGCGGTGTCCAGCGCGGCGGGCAGTTTATCGGCATCCTTGCCGCCGGCCTGGGCCAGGTTCGGTCGTCCGCCGCCGCCGCCGCCGACCACCGCCGCGATTTCCTTGATGAGATTGCCGGCGTGAAGCCCTTTCCTGGTGAGATCATCGGTGACGGCGAC
>JACAES010000073.1 GCA_013388735.1 Chloroflexota bacterium
CTTGCCCGTGAGTTTGGCATCTCGCCTCAACGGGTATATCAGATCGTACATTTCAGATCGAAGTAGCGGTATCAGGGATAGAACGGGTTGCCAGCCCGTTCTTTTCTTTCCGGCGAATATTGGGCTGCGTCAACACAACACACCTGCTTTACTCCCTGGTATACAATGAAACGGCTATGCGCGAACGAAAACCAGTCCTCGACCTTGATCGGGAGATCATCGGCTACTTCGCCAACACCTTCATCCCTCGCTTCGACCGCTATCCGTTGCAGCGTCGGGACGGCAGCTACGTCGCCGTCAACGACCTCCTGACCTTCGACCAGATTGCCAACCACCTGCTGGGTTGGCACACCCTCGGCGCGTATACGCTGGATACCGACAGCCAGGCCAGGTGGCTCTGTCTGGACGCGGACGATCAACCCACCTGGCAGGGACTTATCAGCCTCGCCCGCGATCTGGCCGCCGACTTCGTGCCGGCGTATCTGGGACTCTCGCGCCGGGGCGGGCATCTGTGGCTGTTCACCGCGCCCACACCAGGTCGTGAAATCCGCCGGTTCGGAAAACAACTGCTGCACGAACACGGCCTTGAGCAGGTGGAACTCTACGCCAACGAGCAGAAGGGACTGGACGCCATCGCCCCGGTCAAGTTATTCACCCCGGATGCCAACTGGACGTGGTACGCCAGCGAGTACGACGCCAAGGATACACTTTTCGGCCTGGTGTCCGGCTTTGAGGTGGAGATGGGCTACTTCTCACTCACCGAGCCAGAAGGCGTTCGCGGCGCGTTGGGGCTGCCCATCGAACGCGACCTGCACTACAAACCCACGACGCTGCGGGAACTGCAACAGCTTCATCAGCAATTCGATTGAAACGAATGAGTGGCGAAATCCCCTGCAATTCGACCTGTTCACCGGCGAAGCGGTAGACAACCGCACTCCACAACAGAAACGGCTTGATACAGAACGCGCCGACAATCTCAAACAGACACCGATGTTTTCGCAGCGGGAAATCGCCCAATTCGGCCTGACCGCCCGACCATGCCGTATTCCCTCGGTTGGCTGCAACTCATATCCGAAGACCCTCGCACCGAGGAAGAGATTGAGCGCGACCTGATGCGCGAGGCAGAAAGCCTTACTTACCGGATGTTTGACGAACAGCCAGCAGCGCCGGAAGCGGCACAGACACCAGCAGCGCCGGACGATGTGTTCACCCCAGCCGGCGCGCGTTATGAAGGCCAGCGCCACCCGCTGCGACAGGTTATTCAGACCCAGGCGCGTCGGCTGGCAGCTTTTCTTCGTGGAGAACGGGACGATTACATGCCATATAAAGCAGAATGGTGAGTTATGCACCTGCTGTTGATTTATGACATCACCAGTGATCGTATCCGAACCAAAGTGGCGACCGCCTGCGAGGACTATGGGCTGGATCGCATCCAGTTTTCAGCTTTTTATGGCGTGTTAAGCCGCACCCACCAGGAAGAACTGATGCTCAGAATCGGCAATCTTCTCGGTGATGCGCCAGGCCGCGTGCAGCTTATTCCGATTTCCTCAAAGGATTGGGCCAAACGATTGGAGGTGGCTAACGATGCTGGATAGAACGGACTTCTTCACTGTAACCGATCTCAAGCAGTATGCTTACTGCGCGCGGGTGATTTACTACGAACGCTGTCTGCCACATGTTCGCCCGCGCACCTACAAAATGGACGCCGGGCGCGATGCCCATCAAGAAGAGCAAAAGCGCGCACTCCGCCGATCCCTGGCGGGTTATGAGGTTTTGCAGGGTGAACGCTTCTTCAATGTTCGCCTGAGCAGCGAACGCCTGCAACTGACCGGGATGATGGATGAAGTGGTGCGCACCAGGGAAGGTGAAGTTTTCCCGGTAGACTATAAACTGGCGAAACAGGCCAGCGCGCATTACAAACTTCAGCTTGCGGCTTATGCCGTGCTGCTGGGTGAAGCCGAGTCTGTGGTGGTGCGGCGCGGCTTCATTTACCTCATTCCCAGGCGAAAACTCATTGCGGTATCCATCACCCATGACCTCTGCGCACAGGTGGAAACGGCGCTGCTTGCCATCCGCACAATTGTTGAACGCGAGCAGATGCCGGAACCGGCAGCAAATCCGGCTTACTGCACAGCCTGTGAGTTCCGTCGCTTTTGCAATGATGTGTGACGAAACTCCCCCGGTTTTTGCGCAGCAACCGAGTTTCGGCAAATGAGAAAAAATCCCGCCATTCTGCACTTGCATCGCCGATAAGAATCGTTGTAAAATGGCCTACAAGCGACGAAAACCATCTTGTAGGTCATTTTTGACCTGTGATGCATGGAAATCGCCTGCCCCTTCAACAATCTCGACCCGCTTGAGGGTACTGAAACTATGGTGGCATATTGTTATGAGCAGCGCCGCCGCCCTTCAACAATCTCGACCCGCTTGAGGGTACTGAAACGGCATATCGTGGTGGAGGTCGGAGATGCACGGCGCCCTTCAACAATCTCGACCCGCTTGAGGGTACTGAAA
>JACAES010000150.1 GCA_013388735.1 Chloroflexota bacterium
GCTAGGCGATAAGTCCCAGGCGCGGGCAGAAGTGAGAGTTAAGTACCAGCGGACAGTTTGGGGTCAGGATGAAAGATCAAACGGGAATGAAACGGCGCGCAGGCGCGGATAAAAAAAGTCCCCGGTAACGCTGCAAACGCGGCGCCGCGTTCGGGGACAAGGCAAGCCGAATTGTGGGGGACGCGGGCGAAAATCAGTCGCAGGCGGGCAGTTCGTCCAGGCTGACCAGCCACAGGCCGCCGTCCGTGCCGTCCGCCGCCAGGGCGATACGCCGGTTATCCGGCGACAGCCACCAGCGTCCGCGCGCGTCGCCGGTCAGCCGGAGCGGCAGTGGGGACAGGTCGTTAAGCCGGCGGCTTTGCAGGTTAAAACAGGCCAGCCGCGCCTGACCTTCCCCCGGCAGCGCGGCGTAAACGAAGGTCGCGCCGTCTTCGTCCTGGCGGAACAGCGGGCCGGGCCAGTTATTGCCGGGCGGTTCAGCCTCGAACAGCAGGTCAAGGCCGTCATAGGCCGCGCGTTTGAGGTAATAGCCGGTCACGCCGCCCACCTCGGCGGCCAGCACGATGCGCGTGCCATCGGGACTCGCGCCGGGGACGATGAGCGACGGGTCGGCATTTTCCGGCGGTTCGCTCAGCGTCTGGCCGTTCACGTCCGCCGTGAAGTACAGCACCGGGTCGCCATATGCGCCATAATAATAGGCCAGAAAACGCCCATCCCGCAGCCATTGAAAACCCTGAAGGGTGCGGTTCGCCAGCCCATCGAACAGCACCCGCTTGAACGAGCCGTCCGGCTCGGCGGTGACAACCGTGTTCAGTTCGCCCTGGTAGACCATGCGCCGCCCGCCGGGGTCGAAGGTCAGAAACGAGCGGTTGAGCAGCAGCGGGTCGGTCAGGCCGATCTGCCGCAGCATGGCTTCGCCGGCGACGGCTTCGGCGGCGGGATGCGAGACGGCTTCTTCGCCGTCCATGTCGAGGTTGTATGCGTACCAGTCCCAGGCGGTGAACAGGTCGCGCCAGCAGCCCGCGCCGTAACGCAGGTTGGCGTCGTTTATCCACTCCACGTTCACCACTTCCCGCCGCGTGATCGGGACAATGCCGGGGATGGCCGCTGGGGCGTCCGGCTGGGGCGCGGTCGGTTGTGCCTGGGGCAGAATTTCCACGCGGGCGATGTCGCCGGCATCCCCTTCGTACAATTCCAGTGCCGCCGCGAACGGCTGCGATGCGCCCGGCTGGAGCGCGAAATCCGGCAGCAGCCCGGCCAGACAGGCATTGACCGGATAGCCTAAACCCTCGCCGATCAGGTTATCGGCAGCATCGTACACCTCGGCCAGCAGGGTGATGCCGGTATAGGCGTCCGCGCCCCGGTTGACGAGCAGCCCTTCCGCATACCAGACTTCCTGCCCGTAAATATCCACTTCCGGCAGGATTTCGACCGCTTCCACCGCCAGCCCGCCATCCTGCGCGGCGGCGCTGCCGGCGGCCAGCAGCGCGCAGATCATCAACAATAAACCTCGGCGCATAGGTGCTTCCTTTCACAATCCCGCGCCGATTGTAGCAAAACTGGCCGCGCAGGCACAAAAGGCGGGGCGGCCTCTAGCGCCGGTAGATGTGCCGCAGCGCCGACTCGACGGTTGGGTACTGGAAGGTGAAACCGGCTTCCTGCAGGCGCTTGGGCGAGACGTGGCGGCCCTCCAGCAGCAGTTGGGCGACCTCGCCAAAAGCCAGCCGGAAGGCGAAACCCGGCGCCGGCACGAAGGAAGGCCGCCCCAGCACCTTGCCCAGCGCACGCGCGAACTGCGCATTGGTCACGGCTTCCGGGGCCGCCAGGTTGTAAATGCCGCCGGTTTGTGGATTTTCGATCATAAAACGGATGGCGCTCACCACGTCGTCCAGCGCCACCCAGGGCTGCGGTTGTTTGCCGCTTCCGATTGGCCCGCCGGCGAACAGTTTAAACGGCAGCGCCAGCCGGGGCAGCACGCCGCCTTTTTCTGTCAGAACGATGGCAGTACGCAGCACACAGCGCCGCACACCCATTTTTTCCACCGGCGCGGTGGCGGCTTCCCATTCCTGCACTACTTTTCCCAGGAACGAATCGGCGGCGGGCGAGTCTTCGGTCATCACCTGCCGGTTATCGGTGGGATAATAATCTACGCCGGACATCTGGACGACCACGCCCGGCTTGATGGTCGCCGCTTCGACCGCCTCGACGATGGCGCGCCCGGCGTTCTGGCGGCTTTCCAGGATACGTTTTTTGCGTTCATCCGTCCAGCGTTCCGGTAAAAACGTATTGCCGGCGATGTTCTCCCCGGCCAGATTGACGACTGCGCCCGCGCCGTCGGCCAGGTGTCCCCAACCGCTGGCCGAGCGCGCGTCCCAGCCTTCCACGCGCGCGCCCGCCGGGACATCTTGCGCCGCTCTGGGGCTGCGGCTTAACACAATGACTTCATGCCCGCCTTTGACCAGATCGGCAGCCAACGCCGCGCCGATCAGACCCGTTCCGCCCGTGATGATGACTCGCATA
>JACAES010000178.1 GCA_013388735.1 Chloroflexota bacterium
GTAACCGTTGCTCCCGTGAGGGAGTGTCTTCACCCAAGACCATTATACCACGAAAGGAGCAAGAGCGCATTCATCCACCCGCTAAAGCTGGTGGTTTCCTGCGCCAAATCTTATGAACAACATCAGCTTACGGAATGTCATGGTGATCGTCGCCGCCGTCGTCATCGGGCTGGTGGTGCTGGGGTTCATCAGCACCATCCTCTCGAATATCATCCCGCTGGCGCTCGTCGCGCTGATCGCTTTTATCCTGGGGCGGCTGTCGCACCGGGTGAACTATCTGCAACTAGGCCGCAGAACGCTCAACCGCGCCCGCGAGGCCGCCGAAACATCGGTGGAAAAAGCCGCTGCACACGCCCAAACCCGTAAGGAAGCCGCCGGTTACGACGCGGCTGCCCAGGACGCCAATCGAAAACTGGCGCGGGAAGCGCAGTCCGCCGCCGAAACCGCTGCCGCCCGCGCCGAAGAACGCGCCGTCGAAGCGCCGGCGCGGCTGGTCGAAAGTGAAACCCCGCCGGAAGACCCGACCGCTAAACCGGACTTTGTGATTAAAACCGCCGAACAGATTCAGGCCGAAGCCCGACTGATCGAAGAAGAAGCTGCCAAAAAAGCCCAGGCGCAGGATGTGCAGGCCGCGCTGGAAGAACGCCGGCGGCGGCTGTTGGGCGAAAAAGGCGGCCAGGAATAACTGCCGGGCATCTGCATCCCGGCATAAAGATCATCCGGCGGCGCGGGACGCTCACTCTTGCAGCAGTTTGAGCGCCAGCCGCCGGCCCATGCCACGCTGGAAAGACAGCGTGACCCACAGCGTCCCCAGCGCGTCCACCACCAGCATCCGGTCAAGCCCGCCGACCCAGATCGGGCGCAGCCCAACATCGTAAATCAGCCGCTCGATCGCGCCGCGCATGGTTGTATCGTCCGGCCCGCAGTAAAACAAATCCGCCAGTGTGCCTTTAAACTGCGGCTGGGCGAAAATCTCCCAGCCCAGGGCGTTAAAGGCACGGTAAACCCGCGCCGACGGGGAATATTTGAGGATCGTCAGCACGCTGTTGATGACCGGCGCGCCAAAATTGTTGGTGGCGTCAATGACGATCTTACCGGCCAGCGCCCGGCTGTTCTCCCGCACGATGCCTTCGACCGCCGCCGACGGCACAGCGAACAGAATGATCTCACTCGGCGGAATCGCCTGCCCAATGGACTCAACCAGCGCGTCGGGCAACTTACTCACCGCCGCACGCGTCTTTTCGCTCTGGGGGTCGCGCACGCCAAACCGCACCTGATGTCCGGCCTGCACCCACTTCCCGCCCAGCGTGCTGCCAATGTTGCCTGCCCCCAGGATCGTGATCTTCATAAGTTCTGCTCCCTCGAAAACAAGCCCTGCGCAAAAACTGAAACGATTCAATGCCATGCGGCAAAAGCGCAGCGGAACAACGCACGGCCAGCCTGTGCGCCCCAGTGTCCCTGAATGACGTTTTACCAGAAAAGGGCGGGCATAACCCCGCCCTGTGATCGTTTATTTTTTCCGGGGGAAGCGGCTCAAAATCGTCGCCGGTTCCGGCAGCGTGGTTTTATCCCCCAACTTCAACTCGCCCGGTGTTTTGCCGGCTTTCGCGCGGCTCGACCCAGCATAAACCAGCGCCGGCGTGCCTTCCTCGCTGATCGTCTCGTGCAGATACACCTGTCCAAGCTGGTAGCCTTCGCTGTCCAGGCTGCAACTGGTGACGATGCCGACCACGCGGCCTTTTTTATCCAGCACCGGATCGCCCTGGTGCGCCGGTCGCGCGCCTTTATTGTCCAGACGGAAGCGCGTGACCTCGGCCTCGCGTTCGCGCTCGTGAGCGATGTAGGCCGCCTTGCCGATGAAAAACGGTTTCCACAGCTTGACGTAACTGCTGAAGCCGGCGTCGGCAGGGTTCAGGTTCAGCGGCCCGGCCAGTTCGTGACCATACAGCGGCAGCCCGGCCTCGGTGCGCAGGCTGTCGCGGGCGGCCAGGCCGCAGGGTGTCGCGCCGCGCTGCACCAGGTCGCGGAACAGTTCCGGCGCGCGGTCGGGATGCACGAACAGTTCAAAGGCCACCCGCTCACCGGTATAGCCGGTGCGGGAAACGATCAGGTCATAACCGCCCAGGCTGACATGGGTCACGCCCGCCCAGGGCAGTTTGTTGATTTTAGTCTTATCGGCTTCGCTGCCGTCCAGCGTCAGCAGCACATCCCGCGCTGCCGGGCCTTGCAGCGCCACATCCACCCGCATTTCCGCGCCCAGCGCCGGATGACGCAGGTCGCGCAGCACAAAATCGCCGGCATAACGCAGGCGGCGCTGCGGGTCGTGCGGGTCAATCTGCACCTGACCGGCTTTAACGGCGTTCAGCCAGGCCCAGTTTTTGTCGTTGTTAGAGGCGTTGACCACCATCAGGTAGCGTTCCGGCTCCACACGGTAGATCATCAGGTCATCCACCGGGATGCCGTTCACATCCAGCAGGTAAGTATAATGCGACTCGCCGACCGCCAGTTTGCTCACGTCATTGGTGGTCACGGCATCCAGGAACTCCAGCGCGCCGGGGCCAACGGCATCGAAGACGCCCATGTGCGTAACGTCAAACACGCCCGCCCGGTTACGAACGGCCAGGTGTTCATCCAGCACCGACGAATACCAGACCGGCATATCGTAGCCGGCGAACTCCACCATCTTCGCGCCCATCTCGCGGTGCAGGGCGTTCAGGGTTGTTTGCTTCAGGCTGGCCGCCGCTTCTTCCCAGGTGAAAACAGGCAGCGCATCGGCCTTCGGCCCGGCATAATGCGCGCCGTTAATGCCCACAAAGTACGCCTTGCGGTCGTATCCGGCGTCGCTGGCGGTTTCGTTCCAGCGCTGCTCCGACCGTCCGGTGATCTGCACGTCCACCGGGCCGGGGACTTTGGCATACGGGTCGGTCGGGTCGAACAGCGCAAAACCATCCGACAGCGCGCGCAGCCAGGTCGCCGCATACGAAGGCCGACGCTCAACGTGCAGCCGGTATTCGCCATCGGCGCGTTCCAGCAGGCCGCGCGTGATCTCGCCGCCTTCCGGGTGCAGCAGGCGCGTTGGCTGCGACTCACCGGGCTTGAGCGCGTACACGTCACCGGTGAGCGCCGCTTGCAGGAAAGGCGCGGCGGCCTCGCCCCGGACGGTGAGCGTCTGCCAGTTCACCGTATCAGCTTCCGGCTCCAGGTAATAAAAGTGCGGATAGCCGTCATCGGGAACGTCGGTATCAATACCGGCGCTGGCGGCCAGTTCACGCACGGCATTCTTGGCCGCTTGCAGGGTATCGAAGTCCACTTTGGCGCGTAGTTCGGCACGTTTTTTGCCGCTGTGGCTGTACGGCACACAGGCTTTCAGCAGCCCGGCGATGATCTCGGCCAGCCGGTCAATCTCCGGGAAGCCGAAGCCGCGCTGCGTCACCCAGGGCGTGCCGATGCGCAAACCCGACGCGCTGAAGGCGCTGCGGTCGCCGGGTATAGTATTGCGGTTGAGGACGATACCGGCCAGGTCAAGGATGCGCGCGCCCATATCGCCGCTCAGGGGTGTGCCGTCCGGCCCGACAATCGTCTTGCAGTCCACCAGCAGCAGATGGGTATCCGTGCCGCCGTGCGGAATACGCAGGCCGTGTTCGGCCAGTTTTTGCGCCAGCCGCGCCGCGTTGGCGACGGTCTGTTTTTGCAGATCGCGGAACTGCTCGGTATTCGCCAGCCGCAGCGCCACCGCCATCGCCGCCATCGTGTTGACGTGCGGGCCGCCCTGCTCGCCGGGGAACACCGCCCGGTCAATCCTGCTCGCCAGGGCCGCTTTGTGGGTGATGATGATCGCGCCGCGCGGCCCGCCCAGCGTCTTATGGGTGGTAAACACCACCACATCGGCGATGCCGACCGGGTTCGGATGCACGCCGCCGACGATCAGGCCGGAAACGTGGGACACGTCGGCCAGCAGGTACGCGCCGACTTCATCGGCAATGGCACGGAACTGCGCCCAGTCCGGCGCATAAGGGTAGCTGGTATAACCGGCGATCATCATTTTGGGGCGATGTTCCAGCGCCAGCGCGCGAATCTGGTCATAGTCCAGGCGTTCGGTTTCCGGGCTGACGCCGTAGCTGACGATGTTGTAGTTTTTGCCGCTGCGATTCACCGGGCTGCCATGCGTCAGATGCCCGCCGTGCAGCAAGTCCAGGCCCATGACCGTATCGCCGATATTCACCAGCGCACTGTAAACCGCGTTGTTGGCCGGCGCGCCGGAAAGCGGCTGCACGTTGACGAACAACTGCTCCGGCTTCATCCCCGGCGGGGCGAACAGTTCCGCCGCGCGCCGCCGCGCCAGCGCCTCCACGATGTCGGAATATTCCGTCCCTTTATAATAACGTTTATCGGCCACGCGCCGATATTCCGGCAGGCGGGCGTTATAGTCCAGAATCTCCTCCTGGGTCATCGTTCGCGTTTCGTCCAGCGGATAACCTTCCGCGTACAGGTTATGAAAGGGCGACGCCAGCGTCTCGCGCACCGCCGCCGGGACGGAGCTTTCGGACGGGATCAGGATCAGATAGCGGGCCTGGCGCGCCGTTTCGTGGCGGATCAGTTCGGCCACATCAGCGTCAAGTTCCTCCAGGCTGCCGCGAAACAAAAAATCGCTGTTTGGCATGAGTGCATGACCTTTATTCGAGCGACCCCAAATGTCGCCCATATTTTAGAACGACGGACTTTGAATCGTTCAGGATTTTATCACGGGGCGCAGACTGCCGCTATTCGCCAGGCATAGAAATGCGAACGGCCCCGCTTTTGCAGCGAGGCCGTCCCAAAAGTGCGAGAAACGATGAAAGATGAATTAGAGGCTGTTGACGATGTTCGAGAAGATGTTGCCGACGGCGGGGCCAAGCAGCGCCAGGATGACGATCACGACGACGGCCACCAGCACCAGGATCAGCGCGTACTCGACGAGGCCCTGACCCTTTTCACGAGGAAGATACATCATGGTACATCACTCTCCTTGTTCAAAACGATACAATTATCCTAGCATGAGTTTCTTTTCGTAGTCAACTCCCCCTTCTTAACTATTCCCCTCTGAACAATATTCTAACAATTCCAGAAAACAGCCTGGCCGGATGGTAAAAATGAATTTCATACCATCACCTGGTTAAGAAAGGGTTAGAAAGATAAAGACCTCTTAGCTTTCCATGAAGATGATGATGGTACTTCACTCCCACTTAAGCCTTTCTCTAGGACTTTGTGACTAGCGACGCATATTGTTTTCCCAAAATCGTAAATGTATCGTAGTAAAAGCCGAACGCTGGCCGGTGATTGATTACGACGAGGAGAAAGTTCTATGATGGGAAAGGGCAGTTCTGTGTCAAAGCGCTTCTGGCTGATCGGTATACTGCCGATGCTGGCGGCACTCATCTTCATGCTGGGGATGCGCGTCAGCAGCGTGGCTGCGCAAAGCGCGCCCCCTGGCCCCTACTGTGACGACTCCCAGCACGATCCGACCAAGTGGCACCCGGCAGTTGACCCGGTAACGGGCTGTTGGTACGGCCACGAACACGGCGCGGATCCCAACCCGCCCGGCAGCCCGTTCCAGCCGCTCGTTTTTAGCGGCGACGAGGCCACGCCCAACGAGAATTTCTACAAACATAACGGTTACAAAGTCTTTTACATCCACCGCAGCAATCCCAACAGCCCTGAGCCTACGGCAGACCCTTGCGATGATATACGCCTGCGCATCCATATGGATGTGACACCGCGAGAGCGTGTAGGGCAATATCATAGTTTCGAGGCTGCTATCGCCCACTGTGCCAACGGTCAGCTTGACGTGTCGTATATTCAGGGGTGGGTGGACTTCGGGACGGTGGTCAGCAAATCCACCCGTAATGGCGACCCTGGCATCCGCCCGATGAAGTTCGCGCCCGACGCGCAGGAATTCCAGCAGTACGGTCTGAATATCTGGGAAGTCTGGTACGGACGCACCGGCTTAGGCCTGGATATGGGCTGGCTGATGGGCGAAGTGCCGACGCTGCATCACGACGGCTCGGTGCCGGATAATCCGAGCAGCTGGAACTGGACCGGCGGCGAAGGGCGTGTCCGTAAAGTGGAGAACTTCAACTTTTACGGCTGGCGGGAAACGCGGCGCGGCGAATTCTGGACTGACCAGTTCGGCAACGGCGTTGACTCCAACAGCGCCTTCTGCAAAGACCCGAACAACAAATGTCTGCGCCAGTACATCTCGCCGCTGTTCGGCACAACGCGCAACGACCAGATCGTCTTCAATCTGGCCTATAACAACACCTTCGACACCACCGGCGTTCGCTTCCCGGAGACTTTCCCGGTAGACGGCCCGCACCTGCCCTGGTGGAACGGCCAGCAGCCGCAGCCGACCGCCACCACCCCGCCAAGCGATCCGCCGGCAACACCCGTGCCGCCGACGCCCGATCAGCCGGTTGATCCAAACGAACCGGCGGCCCGCGTAGACGTGAGTCCGGCCAGCGCGGGGGTTGGCGCGGCAGTTCAAATGTCGCTGAACATCCTCAATATCACCGATCTGTATGGCCTTCAGGCGCAGTGTACGACCGACCCGAAGGTGCTGGTTGGCACGACGCCCGCCGCCGGCGACATCTTCACCCGCGACAACAGTATCGGCATAGACAAGGGCTTTGATGCCGCTACCGGCAGCTGGTTAATCGCGGGCAGCCGCCGCAAGCCCAACCCGGCCTTCTCCGGCAGCGGCGTGGCCTTCCGCCTCAATTACACCGTTCAGGCTGAGGGCAGCAGCCCGGTCAACTGCGCGATCATCGCCGTCAACAGCCAGGGCAAGCCGATTCCGCTGACGATCATCAACGGCAGTTTCAACACGACCCAGGCCGCCCCCAGCCCTGTCCCGGTCGAACCGACGATCACGCCGGAACCCATCCTGCCGACCGAGACACCGATTGTGGTCGAGCCGCCGATGCAGACGCCGCCGCCTTCGGCGCTGGCGACCATCTCCGGCACGGCTTCCTATCAGAATCATCCCACCAATGCCGGCATCATGGTGCGGCTGCTGGACGCCGGTGGCAGCGTCCTGGCCGAAGTGATGACGGGCGAAAACGGCGCGTACAGCTTCACGGACGTACCGGCAGGCGCTTACACCATCCAGATGTCCGCGCCGGGGCATCTGCTCTGGCAGCAGAGTGCGTTAGTCGAGGCCGACGGCCAGGTGCTTGAACTGGGACAGGCCATGCTGGCCGCAGGCGATACCAACGGCGACGGCGTGGTTGACCTGACCGATGCCGGTCTGGTCGGCGCGAACTTCGGCGCGAACGTGCCGCCCGCGCCCAATACGGCAGACCTGAACGCCGACGCGCTGGTAGACATCCGCGACCTGACCCTGATCGGCGCGAACTTCGAACTGCGCGGGCCGACCAACGGCCAGTAGTTGACAGCGGTTAAACATCGGGGCATCCGTTCGGGCGACCGGCGTATGCCCCCCCTTGCACGCAGATTTATCATTATGAAAGCATGAAAGCGGGTGATTTGTCAACGACCAGCCGCTAAAGCGGCTAGCTTGTCCCTGACGCACTCGCACGAGGTGGAGCATGGCTCACTTTAACCGCATACGCCGTGTCGAGACAATAGGCTGGTTGACTGGCAGCCCGACAAGCAGCAGAGCTTCGCTAGTCTCGCCTTTTACGTGGCGGA